>JAEUUJ010000039.1 GCA_016786495.1 Cyclobacteriaceae bacterium | reverse complement strand
ATACTCTACAGTCTGAAAGACTGAACTTAACCTGCCTCGTCAGATTTAAATCTCCGCCCGTGCCAGAGCACCTGCATGCGTGCGGCATCGTGAATGCTGGCATTTATTTCATAGCCTATCAACAACACAACGGTCACGAGTTGTACCCAGACCATCAATGCAATGAGCACCCCGATGGAGCCGTACACTTTATTGTAGGTACCAAAATTGGTGACGTAGTATGAAAAGCCATACGATACCCCGAGGATAGACAGCGTAGCCAGGAACGAACCAATCGAGAAGAAACGCCAGTTGTAGTGGATAGCCGGGCCGAAGTAATACACGGTTGATACCGCAAGAAAGAACACAACAAAGATTACAATAAACCGAAGCATCAGCAGCAGGTTGACTGTCCACTTGTCGATGCCCTTCAGCCATTCGAACTGGTTGAGATGCGATAACACGTAGTCCAGACTAAGCTGACCGACCACCAACAGCACAACAGCCAGGCACAACACAATGGCCAGATTGACGGTCAGGCCGGTTGCCACCAGGCGCATTTTCCAGCCTTTTCTTCGATCGCTGGTTTTGTAGCACGCGTTGAAAGCGTTCATCAGCGACATCATGCCATTCGTGGCAAGCCACAGTGAAAACACAAAACCTAATGTTAGCAGTCCGCCCCGCTGGTTGCTCAAAATATCGCGGATGGTGTTATTCACCACATCATACATACTGGCCGGCATCATTTCCGACAGGAATTGCATGATGCTGTCGGTATTTACTGACGGTATCCAGGTGGTGATGTACGGGATGAGCGTAAACAAAAAAATGATTGCCGGGAAAATCGCCAGCATAAAGCTATAGGCTACGCTGTTTGCCCGGTTCAGGATTTCATCTTCCTGCAGATTTTTAATGAAGAGTTTTACGAGTTTGTAAAGCGAAACGTTGTCCCACCGCTTAAAGCGAATTTTACGCATCCAGTGGATGGTGATCCGCGAAGGCGACCAGGCAAAAAAGTAACGTTTAAACTTATACTTCATTACTAAAAAAAGGACCGAGCACGCGTGTCATCATCTCAGGCGTACGGACCGGCCGGCCCGTTTTGCTGTCGACAAACGCCAGCAATGTTTCGCCCTGGTTGATGAGCTTGTTTTGCTCATTAAATATCTCGTAGTCAAATTTAATCTTTACTCCCGGCTTTTCCCGAATGGTTGTAACGATCCGCAGCAATTCGTCATACCGGGCAGGACCGAGAAATTTCGAGTGGTTTTCCAGTACGGGCATCATAATACCCGAGGCTTCCAGCTCTTTGTAGGTTACGCCCAGTTGACGCAAACTCTCCACACGCGCAACTTCGTAATACATGGCGTAATTACCATAATACACGTACGCCATCTGATCGGTTTCACCGTAACGAACACGAATGGAAGTTTCAGACCGGTACATTACTTTTTCTTTGCAGCTTCTTTTGCACGCAATGCCGCCCCGATTTTCTGTTCGCGCGTAAGGGCGGCCTGGTACCGTTGTGCGTTCTTCATGTGGTCGGAGTAGGATGCCGCAAAATTGTGTCGGCCTGAGAAATCCTCTTTGGCACACATGTAAATGTAATCGTGCTTCTCATAATTAAGCACGCCATCAATGGCAGTTATCCCGGGCATATTGATCGGGCCCGGAGGCAGCCCCGCATATTTATAGGTATTGTATGGAGAGTCGGTTTCTTTATGCACGTTCAATACACGCTTCAAGGTAAAATCACCCGAAGCAAACACCAGTGTCGGATCGGCTTGCAGTGGAATACCTTGTTTCAGGCGATTGATATAGAGGCCTGCTATTCTGCTGGCTTCATCGCCACGGGTATTTTCAGCCTGCACAATGGAAGCAAGGATAGACACTTCAATAGGCGTGAGCTTCAACGCTGCGGCTTTATCCTGTCGTTCTGTATTCCAGAATTTTTCGTACTCATCGTGCATTTTCTGGATCAACTGTTCGGCAGAGGAATTGTAATACACTTCATACGTGTTCGGAACAAACATGCACAGTACATTATCTTTGGTAAAGCCGTAAGAGTTGGTCATGGCGAACTTGACAAGTGCCGCTTCAAATTGCTCAGGCGTTATCTCAAGGTTTTTGGTGATCTTCTCGCTGAGTTCCGGAATTAACCGCACGTTGTTAAAGGTAACTTTTACCGGCTCCTGCAGGCCGAGACGCAAATACCGGATTGCCTCCAGGTTGGTCATGTTTGCACGCAGGGTGTACCGGCCTGATTTTACCGCCTTATCGTAGTCCATCAGCTTGGCCAAAAAACTGAACGACAACAAATCCTGCACATAATCACCTTCATGAAGAATTTCCTGAACCTTTTTAAAGTCGGCACTGTCGGGGATCATAATTACACGATTCTCCTTGCCCACCAGGATGTTGGGTGTATAACAGATCTGGTATGCGTAGTACGTGAACGAAATCATCAGCACCGACAAAACCAGGAATACAATAAGTTTTAGCTTTCCTTTAAACATAGCGTATTATCAGACTTCAAAAATACAAACTTTCCCTCTCTCGCTTGCCTGCGGAACGAAGGCAGGTGAAGGAGTGTTGTATATTTGAAACACAAATGGCAGCCGAATTACTCAAAATACATCCCGACAATCCCGAAATGCGCAAGATCAACCGCGTTGTAGATGTTTTACGCAAAGGCGGGATTGTGGTTTACCCGACTGACACGATTTACGGCATCGGGTGTGACCTGATGAACCGAAAGTCGATCGAACGCTTATGCCGGGTGATGGACATCAAGCCCAACAAGCTCGACTTATCGTTTATTTGTAACGACCTTACCCACATTTCGGAATACGTTAAAAATCTTCAGACGCCTGTTTTCAAGGTTTTGAAAAAATCATTGCCTGGACCGTTCACGTTTATATTAGAATCGAGCAGCAAGGTTCCGAAGATTCTGGATGTGACGAAGAAAACGGTGGGCATCCGGATTCCCGATCACAACATACCGCGCACGATCGTTGCCGAACTCGGAAATCCGCTGATCACATCTTCCATTAAAGACGATGACAAGATCAAAGAATACACCACCGATCCGGAAGAGATTTATGAAGATTTTAAAAACCTGGTAGATATTGTGATTGATGGCGGTGCCGGTGGAAATATTCCTTCAACCGTAGTCGATTGCACGGGTGACGAGTTGACTATTGTGCGGCAAGGGTTAGGTGAAATTGATTTGTAACCAGAAATTTACACGTGTCAAATCTCATGTCTTAAATCTAAAGTCTTACATCTTACGTCTAAACCCCTCAAGTCTCACATCTATTTGAACTGCCTCATCGAACTTCATTACCTTCCGTCCATCGCGTGGTTCGCTGCAACGCAGGCGTATGATACGATCGTTCTGGAAAAGCATGAGCACTTCATCAAACAAACATATCGCAGCCGCTGCCGCATCGTGACCTCGCAAGGTGTGCAAGAGTTAACTGTTCCACTCACGGGAAAACACGGCAAAACGATCATCAAAGACATTCAGCTTGATCACAGCCAAAAATGGGTGAATAATCATTGGCGGTCGATCGTGTCGGCATACAACAACGCTCCGTTTTTCGAGTATTATTCCGATGCCCTGCGTGCTGCTCTATATAAAGAGCACAAATTTTTGTACGACCTGAACCTCGAATTGCTGACAATCTGTCGCGGCTGGCTCAAACTGACAAACACGATTACGGAAACATTGTCGTACGAAAAAACACCTCAAACGGGAACTGCAGACCTCCGAAATCTCGTAAATGCTAAAAAACCAGCCGATTGCGAAAAATTTTTCAAACCCGTACCCTACACGCAGGTGTTTGGACACATGTTTGCAGAGAACATGAGCGTTATTGACCTGATCTTCTGCGAAGGCCCGAATGCACGCCAGCTGATTACCTCCCGGCCCAGGACCGAATGAACAAATTAAGGACAGCGTGCGTTTAAATTCTTAGCCGAAAATGGGGGCATAAAATCCCTTAAAAGTTTACATTTACACTATTCTTTCTATCCCTTATCTATGGAAGCTAAATTTTCCAACCGCGTAAAAGAAGTTATCTCACTGAGCCGTGAAGAAGCCCTTAGGCTGGGGCATGATTATATCGGAACAGAGCACCTGTTGCTCGGCCTGATCCGCGAAGGCGAAGGTGTGGCCGTGGGTGTACTGAAAAAATTAGGTGTGCCGCTTGACGAACTCCGTTTAGAGATTGAAAAAGTATCGAAAGGCACCGCCACACACGAAGTAAAAAATCTTGCAAACATACCGTTAACCAAAGCATCCGAGAAAGTTTTGAAAATCACGTACCTCGAAGCAAAGATTTTCAAAGCTCAGTTGATTGGCACGGAACATTTGTTGCTATCGATCCTGCGCGATGCGGATAATCTCGCCACACAAATCCTCAACAAGTTTGATGTGAATTATGAGACCGTAAAAGAAATGCTCGAATACCAGTCTGAAGGACCTCAGGCTTCGTCTGACACCGATGATCCGGATGAAGATTCATCCAGAATGTTTGGTGGTGCGCAAGGCGGTGGCCAGGGTGCAGCAGGCGGTAAAGAGAAAAAAGGCGCTGAAAAATCACGCACACCTGTGCTTGATAATTTCGGCCGTGATTTAACCCGTCTGGCGGAAGACGGAAAGCTCGATCCAATCGTGGGTCGTGAAAAAGAAATTGAGCGTGTTGCTCAGGTGCTGTCACGCAGAAAGAAAAACAATCCGATTTTGATTGGTGAGCCCGGTGTGGGTAAAACTGCAATCGCAGAAGGTCTCGCACTGCGCATCATTCAGAAAAAAGTATCGCGGGTGTTGTTTGGCAAACGCGTTGTAACGCTTGACCTCGCTTCACTGGTTGCCGGTACCAAATACCGTGGTCAGTTCGAAGAGCGTATGAAGGCCGTAATGAATGAACTCGAAAAGTCTCCGGATGTGATCCTGTTCATCGATGAGCTTCATACCATTGTAGGTGCGGGTGGCGCTTCCGGTTCGCTGGATGCTTCGAACATGTTTAAACCTGCATTGTCACGCGGTGAAATCCAGTGCATCGGTGCAACAACGTTAGATGAATATCGCCAGTACATCGAAAAAGATGGTGCGTTGGCCAGACGTTTCCAGATGGTGATGGTAGATTCCACTTCCGTGGAAGAAACCGTTCAGATTCTGGAAAATATTAAAGAGAAATACGAAGATCACCACCACGTGATTTACACCAAGGAAGCGCTTGAGGCCTGCGTGAGGTTCTCAGACCGCTACATCAGCGACCGCTTCCTGCCGGATAAAGCCATTGACGTAATGGATGAAGCCGGTGCGCGTGTACACATCAACAACATCCACGTTCCGGAAGAAATTGTGAAGCTGGAAGAAGCGGTTGAAGACGTGAAGAAAGAGAAAAACCGCGTGGTGAAAAGTCAGAAATACGAAGAAGCTGCTCAATTGCGCGACCGCGAGAAAAAGTTGCTGGAGCAACTCGACATCGCCAAAGCCAAGTGGGAAGAAAAAACCCGCACCGAGAAGTACACTGTTAACGAAGACAACGTTGCGGATGTAATCGCGATGATGACGGGCATCCCCACCAAGCGTATCGCACAGAAAGAAAGCAACAAGCTGCTGACGATGAGCACTGAACTCAGCAGCAAAGTAATCGGTCAGGATGATGCCATTAAAAAGCTCACCAAAGCCATTCAGCGTACGCGCGTTGGGCTGAAAGATCCAAAGAAACCAATCGGTTCATTTATCTTCCTCGGCCCTACCGGTGTTGGTAAAACTGAGTTAGCGAAAATTCTCGCTACCTATTTATTCGATAAGGAAGACTCACTCATCCGCATCGACATGAGCGAATACATGGAGAAATTCTCCGTATCACGCCTCGTGGGAGCTCCTCCGGGATATGTGGGTTATGAAGAAGGCGGTCAGCTTACCGAAAAAGTAAGACGCAAGCCATACTCTGTAGTATTGCTTGATGAGATCGAGAAAGCTCACCCGGATATCTTCAACATTCTGTTGCAGGTGCTGGATGACGGTATCCTCACAGACGGATTGGGTCGCCGGGTGGATTTCCGCAATACGATCATCATCATGACTTCGAACATCGGGGTGCGTGACCTGAAAGATTTCGGAAGCGGAATTGGTTTCGCCACGGCTGCTAAGCGTGAAAACGTGGAAGAAAACATGAAGTCGACCATTCAGAATGCGTTGAAGCGTGTTTTCAGTCCGGAATTCCTGAACCGTTTGGATGATGTGATTGTGTTTAACTCGCTGTTGCGCGAAGATATTCACAAGATCATCGACATCACGCTCCGGAAAGTATTCGACCGTATCGTGCAGCTTGGCTATAACGTTGAGTTGACTGAAAAGGCAAAAGACTTCCTGGCGGAGAAAGGTTATGATCAGCAGTTCGGGGCTCGTCCGTTGAACCGTGCGATTACCAAATACCTGGAAGACGCTGTAGCGGAAGAAATTCTGAAAGGCGAAATCGAGGAAGGCGGCACGATCATCGCAGATCACGATGGCAAATCAGAAACGCTGACGTTGAAAGTGAAGAAGCCTAAAGCGGCTTCGAAGAAGAGCGAATAAAGTTTACAGTTTAGTTTTTATAAATCAATTATACGAGGCGGGCCAAAAGCTCGCCTCTTTTTTATTTAGTACGCTTCTCCGTCAAATACCTCCAGTACCGCAGCGGAACATGCCTGATATGGAGTTTTGTGTTTTTTCGCGGTGAGATGTTAACGCTTGAAAAATACTGCTGCCAAAGCTGCTGATAATGCGGCTCTTCTTCGGCCACAACCGATTCCGGCAGAAACGCATCCGAAAGGTTTTCTTCGAAGGAAATCTGAATTTCCTCAACCTCTCCCGAGTTATGATTGTACCGAATGCCGTACCCTCTTCTCCGGTCGTAAATGATCCAATGCTGATCGGCATACCGGTTTTTAAAATGTTTGATGATAAGGGGCAGCACATTGAAGTCCGGTTCGATTGGCGCATAATAAATATCATCCGATGTGCGCTGAAACCGCACAAATGCTTCCATGCGATGTTTTTCACGGTGAACTTTTCGGGCAGTTTGAGAAATATACAAAGTTGACCGGTTGCCGAAATCTTTCTCAACCGGCACGGGAGATTGAAATGCATTCCGGATAAACTCCAGCAGGTGCCGCTCCATATCCGGTTGTTCCGACAAAAAAGTCTTGAAGACATTGTTCAGCGATTCGGTGGAAATCTTTCGCTTCAGCCCCGACCAAACGCGTTCAGCTTTATGTGCGTCTGCATGAACGTGAATAATTTTTTCCTCCAGCAAGGGCTGAAACAACGTGCCCCTCACAAGTTCAGTCGACTGAAGCTTCTGATCATATAGTTCAAAAACCCCCGTCAAAAATCCCTCAAAGCTGCCATCGTAGTTAAGCCGTGTCATGCAAACAACGAGAATTGCGGTGAGAGCGACTTTGCATACTTGCTTTGCCCTAAAATAGTCTGCCGGAGTTTCTCTTCGTGCAGGTCACGGGGCATGGCATTCTGATCTTTGCACACGATAAAATGTTTCGCCCGGCTATAGGCGACGCCGAAACGTTTCAGTTCATCCCATCCAAGTTTCCGGAACGTTCGCCCCTGAACAATTTTCAGTGCTGACGACACGCCCACGCCCGGAATGCGCAGGATCATTTCATAGTCGGCTGTGTTAATGTCTACCGGAAATTGATCCAGATTCCGCAATGCCCACGATAACTTCGGATCGATATCCAGATCAAGCTGCGGAAACTTTTCATTGATGATTTCTTTCAGCGAAAACTTATAAAACCGCAGCAGCCAGTCGGCCTGGTATAACCTGTTCTCCCGAATGATCGGGACGGCCGTCCCAAGCTTAGGCAATCGGTTGTCGTTGCTGATCGGCACGAAGCCGGAATAATACACGCGCTTCAACTGATACGTTTTGTAAAGCGCATTGGCAATCGACATGATTTGCAAATCGTTTTCGGGACTTGCGCCAATGACCATTTGCGTGCTTTGTCCCGCAGGCGCAAATGAAGGAGCTTTGCCAATCAGTTTTCGTTCATGCTTAAATCCCTGAATGTTCTCACTCAGGTACTTCATCGGCTTGATGATGTCGGTACGCTTTTTTTCAGGTGCCAGCGCTTTCAAACTCTGTTCGGAAGGCAATTCAATATTAACCGACAGGCGATCGGCATACAGCGCTGCTTCTTTCATCAATTCTTCGCTGCAACCCGGAATGGTTTTAAGATGAATGTAACCATTGAAGCGATGTTCGGTGCGTAATTTTTTAGCTACGCGAACAAGCCGCTCCATGGTGTAGTCGGGGTTCTTAAAAATTCCAGAACTTAGAAATAGCCCCTCAATATAATTTCTTCGATAAAAGCCGATCGTCAAATCGACTACTTCCTGTACCGTGAAACCCGCGCGCCTGATGTCGTTACTTTTGCGCGATACGCAATACAGGCAATCGTAAATGCAATAATTGGTTAACAGGATTTTGAGCAGCGACACACAGCGGCCGTCTTCGGTATAGGTATGACAGATTCCTGAACCGCTTGAATTACCCAACCCTTTATTTGTATTCTTCCTGTTGCTTCCGCTGGAAGCACATGAAACATCATATTTTGCAGCATCCGATAAAATCGAAAGCTTTTCCTGCACCCGTTCCCACACCATCTCTGTCCCCTTAAATAGCCGTAAGGTAACGCCTGCAACCCGGTAACAACATGGTTATGTCTCTAAGAGACACTAGTTGTCAGGTTTTTACACTGCGTGATAGTCAGCAGGCATTACGGTCAGCCTGAGCTGGTCAAAGACCGGACAAAGCTGTTGATGAGCCGATCTTAACTTGGTTTAAGTAAAACTGTGCGCGTAAACTATTTTGTTTGCAGCGTTGTATTTTCGGTATGCAATTACAAGACCTCCACAACCAAACCTCGGCATTTAAAGGCACAAACCGGTTTCCTGCCTGGTTTATCGGTCATGGCAGCCCGATGAACGTGCTGATGGATAATAATTTTACGCTCCCTGCAGACGATGGGCACCTCGCTCCCCGATAAACCGAATGCGATACTGGTAATTTCCGCCCACTGGTTAACCCGAAAGGGAACCTACGTGGCCGTTACCGAAAAGCCGGAAACGATTTATGACTTTTATGGCTTTCCGCAGGCGATGTACGATGTTCAATATCCATCGCCCGGCTCACCCGAATACGCACAGGAAGTTAAAAAAGCAATCACGTCAACCGCGGTTCAGGAAGACAACGAGTGGGGTCTTGATCATGGCGCCTGGACAATCCTTAAACATGCATTCCCGAAAGCCGACATCCCGGTGTTTCAGATGAGCATTGACTACTCAAAGCCGGCAGCCTATCATTTCGCGCTGGCGAACGAGCTACAAGTTTTGCGAAAAAAGGGCGTGCTGATTATCGGCAGCGGAAACATCGTTCATAACCTGCGCGCGGCAGACTTCCATAACATTTCAGCAAATCCGTATCCGTGGGCACAGGAGTTTGACGACATCAGCAAAAAAAGAATCATCAGTGGTGAGTTTTCTGATTTAATCAATTACGAAAAACTCGGCCAGGCTGCGTTGATGTCCGTACCAACACCCGACCATTATTATCCGATGATTTACAGTTTAGGGTTGGTTAACGATCAGGATGAAATTCGGTTTACCTATGAAGAAATTCAAAATGCAAGCGTGAGCATGCGGTGCTTCGAAATGAAATAACATTAACCGATCTGGATCGATACCGACCCCGTTGGTTTCCGGAAGGGATACCAACCGGCTTTAATACCCTCCGTGATACTTCCGCAGGAACCACTCTGCACTGATCAGCGCGAGCAGCAGAAAGAAAACCCATTTCAGGTTTAACAGGTTATCGAACTTTTCTTCGCTGTGAATTACGCTGGTGGCTTCTTTCTGCGTCAAATCTTTTTGCAGCTTGTCGGTTTGCGACAGGGTATAAAATTGACCACCCGTTGAGCTTGCCAGCTTACGAAGCAAACCGAAGTCGGCCGTCAGGTTTTGCAGTTCGGCCTGTTGCGCTGTCACTAAAAACTGTCCGCGTACTTTTTCGTCCTTCCCGTTAATGCTGGTAGAAGCAGTGTACTTGTAAATACCTTCTTTCAATCCGCCAACCTGGTATCGCGCGTTACCCGGACTTACCACATAGTTATACTTAAATTTTCTCCCGGCATCATCGGTGATTTCAAGATCTACCCGGTTGCCGAATACCGGCTCGTAAATTTCATTGTACACCTGACTTTCAAAAACCACCGCTTCGGTATCCGAGAATTGCTGTTCCAGCGGGTAGCTTTTAAAACGACTCTTGTCGTCTGTGGTGCTTAAATACTGAATCAGTTTACCAAACACTTCATCGAATGCTTCGGTATTTTCATTCTTCGAATATTCTTCCAGCCGCCATTGCCAGAAGCCTTCCCCCAGCATGATCGCAATCTTATGATTGTCCGGAATATCAATCCACAACAGCGACTTATCCGTTGCGATACTGCCCACACGCTGCGACAATAACGTTACAGCTGAAGCCGGAACCTGCATCCGGCCAAACGGAACCCACACCGGCGGGAAGCCCGAAAAAACAGCATTCGCTTCGGGTGACAACAGGAAATACGGGAACGTTGGACTAATCACGGGCATAACATCGTCATACTGCCGCGGAGGCTGATCGAACGCAAGCGGCATCTTTTCGTCCGTCATGGATTTTAAATCGGTTTGCTGACCAACAACCACCAGCATAGAGGTTTTACTCGTGGCGAATTGTTGAAAAAGATCGCGCGTGCGACCCGACTTGTCGGGCGACTGATGAAAAATAGCCAAGTCAACGTTGGCGGGTTGGATGTTTTTAGTTTCTGTTTCCTCCACTCCCGGAATGTGAAGAATAAAATCGTAGTTGGAGTTTTTATCAACGATGGCCCTGAGTGCTTTGATGTCGGGATGCGGGGCGCTGGCCACCACCAGAATTTTCTTCTTTCCTTCCACTACATCAATAAAAGCAGTCGCTTTATTGTTGCGCACATTCTTCTCTTGCTGCATCACCTCCACCTGAACATCCATGCGCTGAAGCCCTTGTTCGGTAGCGCCAATTTTAAACTCCACGGGAAGAAGCTGATCGGTGCCTGAATTTTTTGTCTGGCGATCAATCACCTTACCCGACTTAATCAGTGAAACGGTGATGTTCTGATTCGGGAATCCTTTTACCAGAATTTCCGCCCGAACCGGAAACTGATTTCCCTGATACGCAATCTTGTTATAGATCAGTTCCTTGATGGAGATATCCTGACGCTGGGCGGTATCGCCTACCCCGAGTGTGTACACCGGAAAACTGTAAGCGGTATATAAAGGTGAGAGACCCGAATTATAAATTCCGTCTGATACCAGCAACACGCCTGCTACCTGCTGACCCTCATATTGATTGGAGACTTTCCGCAGCGCACCCTGCAAATCTGAAACCGGTTCCGTGTAGTTAACCACAGAAACTTCTTCACCCGTCAAATCATTTTCAAAAGCTTCATAGCCGCCAGCATTCAAAGAACTCTTCAAGGCGGTTAGCGTTTGCTGAAGACTGTTCCGTGTTACAGAGTCGGTCGTTTCTTTCACCGACACCGAATTATCCCGCAAGATTATAAACACCGGCTTCTCATAGAGGTTATTGATCTGGCGAATGATCGGCCCGAGCAATAAAAATGCAAGCAGGAATACAAGCACGGTGCGTACACCAAAAAGAATTTTATTGAGCGTTCCCGACCACGGATGTTTAGTCGTGTACAGCACGTACGCATACCCCACCGCGACTGCTACGCACAGCAGGATAAAGGCAGGATTAGATTCCAGAATAATGTTTTTCACCGGGCTTAGTCAGTTAATATCCGTACTTCTCCTTCCATAACGACCGGAGGTATTTTCGCAATTCTTCTTCCCGGGGATTATTTCCCGGCTCATAAAATTTTTCTCCGCTGATTTTCTCGGGTAAGAATTCCATGTTCACAAATCCGCCTTCATAATCATGCGCATACTGGTACCCTTTTCCGTACCCCATGTTCTTCATCAACTTGGTGGGCGCATTCCGTACCGATAACGGCACGGGCAAATCTCCGGTTTCACGAACTTTAGCAAGGGCATTTTCGATGGCCACGTAGCTTGCATTACTTTTTGGTGAGCTGGCCAGATACACGGCACACTGCGCCAGAATAATCCGCGCTTCCGGATATCCGATCACATCCACAGCCTGAAACGTATTGTTCGCCATCACCAACGCTGTTGGGTTTGCATTGCCGATGTCTTCCGAAGCCAGAATGACCATCCTGCGCGCAATAAATTTTACATCCTCTCCGCCCTCCACCATGCGGGCCAGGTAATAGATGGCTGCATTCGGATCGCTTCCGCGGATGGATTTAATAAAAGCTGAGATGATGTCGTAATGCTGTTCACCGCTTTTATCGTAGATGGCTATTTTCTTCTGTGCAACGCTTGTCACCAGTTCATCCGTGATCACCACTTTTCCACCTTCCACCGAATCAACCACCAGTTCCAGCAGGTTCAGCACTTTACGCGCATCTCCGCCCGACAATTGAAACAACGCCTGGTGTTCCTTAACTTCTACTTCACGCTTCTTAAGCTCTTCATCTTTCACAAGTGCGTGGTTGACCAGCTTAAGAAGATCTTTTTCTGCAAGCGCATTGAGTGTATACACTTGTGATCGCGAAAGCAAAGCCGAGTTCACTTCAAATGACGGGTTCTCCGTTGTTGCCCCGATCAGCGTAATAATTCCTTTTTCAACAGCACCCAGCAGCGCATCCTGTTGCGATTTATTGAACCGGTGAATTTCATCGATAAACAGAATAGAACGTGGCGAAGACTTCGCTTTGTCAATAATCTCCCGGATATCTTTTACGCCTGCGCTGATCGCACTTAAAATGTAAAAAGGCTTCTTCGCTTCGTTGGCAATAATGTTGGCGATGGTGGTTTTGCCAACTCCGGGCGGGCCCCAGAAAATCATGGACGGAATGTTACCCGACTGGATCGTTTTCCGGATAACGCCCTTCTCGCCAACAAGATGTTCCTGGCCCACCAGGTCGTCTAATCTGACGGGGCGTAAACGTTCTGCTAACGGTGGCTTGCTGTTAAAAAGCATGGACATGCAAAATAGGTCTTTTGCCGAAAAAAGTCGGAGCTAATTAGACCAACGGTGAACAACCGAAAAGAGTGCGTGACAGGAACTTGCACAAAAAGGCAACCTTGATACGCGGGATGTATCTATGGCTGAACTGCACCCTAACTTCTGCCAAAAGGTTTAGCCATACTGCGCTGCCTCACCGAACGTATTGATTCACAGGCATGAAAAAATGGCGCCTTTCGTTGTGGGTTTCGTAAGGTGTGATTGTATGAACCGTTTCAGCATAATCTTTGTTTTAACTCCAAAAAGCTGTACATTTGCAGTCCAACATCGCGGGGTGGAGCAGTTGGTAGCTCGTTGGGCTCATAACCCAAAGGCCACAGGTTCGAGTCCTGTCCCCGCTACTAAACTACCGCCAGA
>JAEUUJ010000034.1 GCA_016786495.1 Cyclobacteriaceae bacterium | reverse complement strand
AGTTCGGGCTCCACCCAGGTGACCGCGGCATTCACGGGAACCTTTTCATCGAAGGGCGAGTCGTCAATCACCAGCGGTTGTAATTTCGCGTGAAGCTCTTTCAGCATCTTGTCGGTAAAGCCTGTGCCGCTATGCCCGATGTAGCGCAACTTCTTCTTGTGATACACTCCGAGGATCAATGCGCCAAAGTATTTCCGGCTTTCGCGCGGGGCGGTGTAGCCGGCAATAATCGCTTCCTGTGTATTAACGAGCTTAATCTTGAGCCACGAACGGGTTCTGCGGCCTTCATCGTATGTACTGTCGGCCCGTTTAGCCATCATGCCTTCAAGTCCATCGATCTTAATGATTTCGCTGAAGAACTTTTCGCCTTCTTCTTCCACGTGATCGGAATACAAGATCACATTGCTTTTCGGAAGTGCTTTTTGTGCGAACTTCTTGCGTTCCAGCAACGGCAAATCGGTGATATCTCTTCCATCGTACGACAAGCAATCAAACACATAGTATAAGATTGGAAGGTCGCGGTTATCATCAAACTGCTGAAGTTTTTGGAAGCTTGGCTTTCCTTCTTCATTGAGGACTACAATCTCGCCATCCAGCACGCAGTCTTTCTTCAACTTCGTCAGCTCATGCGCAACCTCGGGGTACAGTTCGTTAAATGTGAGGCCATTTCGGGAATAGAACCTGATCTGCTTGCCCTTTTTTTCGGTGATCGCGCGGTACCCATCCCATTTAATTTCAAATACCCATTCCTCGTCGTTAAAGGGTACATCGCTTGCCGTGGCCAGCATCGGCTTGATGTAATGGGAAAGTTTGTGTGATTTTCCGCGGATGCGATGCGCGGCTGCTGCATTTTTTTGACGGGAGTTTGGCCGGTTTGATTGCCAGGTTTTATCGGTGTTATGCGACTTGATCGGAGCGACTTCCTCACTGTCGTATTCGTCTACCGCGTGTTTGTCGCGGTGTTTAATTAACAGCCAGTTTTTTTCATCGCGCAGTCTGACAAGTGCAAACGAACCTTTCAAATGCGTTCCGTTCATCACGAACTTCAGTTGCCCTTTCTCGAGCATTTTCCGAAGCTCTGCTTTTTCGTTTTTTGTTTTTGCATGGTCGGGGTCGACTGTATACGTACCTTCATCCCAGATATCGACTGTGCCGGCACCGTAATTTCCTTTCGGAATAACACCGTGAAACGTGTTGTATTCCATCGGATGGTCTTCCACCATTACCGCGAGGCGTTTATCGTGGGGGTTAAGAGACGGACCTTTTGGAACGGCCCAACTTTTCATTACACCGTCAAGCTCAAGCCTTAAGTCGTAGTGAAGGCGCGAAGCTGCGTGACGCTGGACAACAAAACATAACTTGTTGCCGGACGCTTTTACTTTTCCGGCCGGTTCGGGCGTGTTCCTGAAGTTTCGCTTTTTGTTGTAAAGCTTTAAACCCATTTACGATGCCTTTTTCAGACTTGCCTTGAGTTGGGCCATCAGATCGGTTGTTTTGCGGTGCGTAACCTTGAGTACCGGAGCTTTGATCTTCTTTCCTTTAGCTTTTGCCTTGATCAGCTTCATCAGTTCGGCTGAGTAGGTATCCTTAAACTTGTCGATGTTGAATTTGGTCGTGAGCTGATCGATCAGCGAAAGCGCCATCTTCACTTCTTCAGGCTTTGCTTTTGATTTGGGAATATTCAGTTCTCCGATGTCACGAATTTCTTCTGCGAACCGGATTTTATTTAAAAGGATGATGCCGTTGTAAGGCTTGAGAATACACAGGTTTTCTTTGTTGCGCAGCACAAAACTTCCGAGGCCGGCCTTGCCGCTCTTCTGCAGCGCATCGTGAAGCAGCACGTACGCTTTTTCGCCCGACTTATCGGGTTCGAGGAAATAGGGTGTTTCGAAGTAAACGCTCTCTACTTCGGATTCTTTAATAAAGGAGCTGATGTTGATAATCTTGCTTTTCTCCGGACTTGCCGCCTGAAAGTCTTTGTCGTCCAGTACCACGTAGTCGCCATCGAGGTTGTAACCCTTTACGATATTCTTCCACTCAACTACTTTTCCGGTGCCTTCGTTGATCCGCTGGTAGCGGATTCGCGCGTGGTCTTTTTTATCGAGCATATCCATGCTGATATTACTTTCCTGCGATGCGCTGTAAAGCTTTACCGGGATGTTTACCAGGCCGAAGCCGATAGCGCCTGTCCAGATCGATCTCATATGAGTTTCAATTAAGGGTTCAACAAGTTTATGTCAGGCTTCAATTTATTTTATAACCTGCTCATTTGCAAGCTGTTTTATATAGTTTGTTAACTAATTAATATAACTCACTTGTTGTCCCATTCTCCGGGCCGGTCTTCCCGGATCAGGAACGTAATGTTCTCATTCTGAAATGCTTCCATGATCTTCAGGTTGATTTCCTGCTGTGTATCCATGTACTTGTTATAGTCGGGAACGTTAACAAAGTATACCACCTCAAACGTGAGTCCGTATTCGGTCAGGCGGGCGAAATGTGCCCGGTCGAATCGGGTAGGACCGGCCGTCTCGATGATCCCCTTCACAATGGCCGGAACCTTTTTTAGTTTTTCGAGATCGTTCTGGTATCGGACGTTGATGTTGAACGCGATGCGCCTCGTTTCCTGGCGCTTGAAATTATGAACCCGCGATTTCGTCAGGTCGCTGTTGGAGATGATGATCTGTTCGCCCGTCAGACTTCTGAGGCGCGTTGTCTTTAACCCAATGTATTCGATCGATCCGTTTTTATCGTCTACATTGATGGCATCGCCTACTTCGAACGGCTTGTCGAAGAAGATTACAAAGTAATTGAATAAATCACCTACGATATTTTGAGCGGCCAGGGCAATGGCGATACCTCCGATTCCCACCCCTGTCAGGATAGTGGTTACATTGTACCCCAGGTTGTCGATCAGGAATACCAGGCCCAGAATCCAAACAACCATGTTGATAATGATCATCAGACCACCAATCTGCTTCACCTTGGTTTCGCCATTTTCCTGCTTGCGAACGCTGGAGGTTATCAGGTTTTGAATGACAACGGAAATAAGCCGGATGATGAAATACGCTATGACGACCGATGTCGCCACCGTTAATACTTTTTCGGCTTTTTCAGAAAGCCAAAGTGAATTGATTGCCCAGTAGATGATGGCGAAAGAGAAGATTGGTAACCCGAATCGTTCAAGGCCACGGACAATCATGTCGTCAACCTTGGTATGGCTGTGCGATGCCCAAATGCGGAAGCGGTTGAGCATAACACGCTTGAATACCCGAACGAGGATCAAGCCGACTAAAATAACGCCTAATGCAATGAAATAATCCTGAACTGTATTACCCCAAACTTCGCGGGATAGAAACTCCTGTGTTGAATTCATAAAAAAGACGGGACGCAGAATTGTACCAAAATGATTGAGTGGGAACCGCGATGAAAATCAGGAATTTGTGCGCCTGCTGAGTTTGCCTGTGGGGCACAAATTCCTCACCGGCTACGCCTTTTCGGTTTTAATTGAGTTGATGATCACGAACGTGCCCATAAATCCGGAGAAGATTCCCTCCATCAAAACGCTAAACGATGCGATGTAAGGATCCAGGTATGCACCCAGCGGTACATGTTCCTGAATGGTTGTCATCAGGTTCGGATCAACGGACAGATAAATGAACAAAAAGAGTGCAAAGGTAGATGACGCAATAAACGATGTACCCACACCAACCGACATGGCACGCAGGTAGTTTAGTTCTCCAGTGTGTGTTCTGCGGTATTGTTTCAGCGCGAGATACATCCCGGCCACCTGGATCACAAGATTAATAACCCGCAACTCTGTGACGTAGATAAGGCCGATTGCATAGACGATGAAAAAATATAGGATCAGCGCGAAGGCTATCAGTGTTCCATAAATTTGTGGAATGCGGGTTGAATCCTGTGTTACTTTCCGGATGAATGGTGTCATGGTACGAATTGACTGATTGCTTTTCGTGTTCAAAATTGTTGCCAATCCTGCGGCCATCATTGCAGCATCAAACAGCGGCTGAGAGATGTTAAGCTGTGCAGTTTATCCGTCATATTGGGGATTAATAAAGTTGCTGACAGGCGAGGCGAATCTCTTGATTTTGGTGCCGTGAAGCCTCCCATAATCGATACCTTTTCCGTAGCCATCTGCCTCAAGAATTTTTTTTCCCCTGAACGAATCGATGGCTTCCTTGAGCATGACTATGGAAGGACCTTCCGGCATATGGAGATAGTATCCTGCGGATTTTTCTGCGTCAATTGGTTATGCGGCAACCGTTAGCATCATTCGTCTGTTCTCGAGTGCTTCCTTAGCGAAGGCGATCAGTTGTTCCATGGTTTCGGTCGACATCAGCAGTTGGTCGAGGTCTTGTTCAATCATATCGAGCTCGGTTGTAGTAAAATTTTCCCGCAGTGTGGAGAAAACTTGTTTGATCGAGAGGTCTTGTAGCGTTTTCATAGCGTTTTTCGGTTGTTTGGTTGATTTACGTTCAGCCGCTCAACGGCTTTCACGTTGATCTTGACAAGCTCAATGCCAGTAGCGTGGAAATCGCAATTTTTTTGTTCGGTCATTACACGAACGGATGGCTGATCGGTTTGAGTCGCCTTACCTTGCTGCTCAGATCGAATCCCTATGAAAAAGTCATTGATCCTGTTCATGCTAAGTCTGACCGGCCTTGCAGTCAACGCGCAACACGAGCCGGCCAATACCCGAGAACTCATTGAAAACATGTACGCCACATATAGGGACAGTTGGTATCAAACCATCACGTTTGCCCAGCAAGCCGAGTTTTTTAAGGATGGCGTAAAGCAGCGGGAGGAAACCTGGTACGAAGCCATGGATATGAAATCGGGGGTGTTGGTCATTAAGTTTAATTCCATGGACAGCGGTGACGGGATGATTTTCCGGAACGACAGTTTACTGAACTTTGCCGACAATAAGTTAAAAAGCAAGACGTACCGGATTCATGAACTGATTGTATTGGGATTTAGTGTGTATACAAACGCCCCGCAGACCACGCTTGAGAAGATCAGGGCCTCGGGATTCAACACGGAGATATTTAAGCAGGAGGTTTACGATTCGCGTCCGCATTACGTCGTTGGCGATCCCGCGAAAGCGCAGTTCTGGATTGATGCAAAAACGTTGCTGTTTACCAAGCTCAAAAAAATAGGACAGGGTGGCCGGACGCAGGAGATTGAATTCAAAGGGTACCAGAAACTTGGTGCCGGCTGGATTGAAACCGAGGTGCTCTTTCTGGTTGATGGCAAGTTATTCATGCGGGAGGTGTATCACGACATAAAAGCTCCCAAAACACTGCCGGAAAGCTTCTACAAACAATACATGTTTAACCAAATAATTTGGTAAGGCCGAATATTCGCCTGGACGAATAGATAATTTTTTAAAAAAAATCCCCCAAAACATAGGAGTAACTCCTACCGTACTTGACATGTATTGTTGACTTGCTGTAGATTCGTTTCGTGGTAAACCACCCCCTGCGTACCACCTGCAATCTGTTACACGTGTAATGCCGGTAAAACTCCAAATCACTTGTATCGATCGATCAGATTCGGCTGATCCGCACCACCGCATTCTTGCGATCGGAGGCGGGAGTTCGGTTCATCGCTGGACGGTTAGCCAGGAGGATGCCATTCGCGGAATCGAGCGCAACGATTGGGAATTCTACATCTACCGTCAGGGAAAGATTATGAACGTCGTGGTGGCTGAGCGCGATGGCGAGAAATATCTGAAAGCTGTATGCGATGCCGACCAGCCTGAAATGCTTTTATCGCTCCCGCAATCCCCATCATAAAAAAGGCCACCCGGAGGCAGCCTTTCTTATGGCTCAATAAAATGTTTTACTGGTTGAAGTTGAATGACACATACACCTGTGCATTTGAATTCTTGGAATCTCCGAGGATACCATCGGCCAGATCAGAGTCGGCGATTTTCTGCAGACCGTAGTTATAACGCGCACCGATTTGCACCGCGCCAACATTAAAGCCTACACCCGCTGAGATACCATAATCCCACGACTTGAAGTTATCAAGGTCGATGTCATCACTGCCATCGATATCACCTTCAACATCTACATTGGCGTTGAGTAAGTATCCGAAATAAGGTCCTACGTGAATCTCCGCGGCATCTCCGAGTTTAAATACGGCCAACACCGGAATGTCAAGGTAGTTCAGGTTGAAATCGAGCGTGGCATCATAAAGATCGCTGTTGTCTTCCAGGCGGGTACCTTTAGTAGAATACAGAATTTCAGGCTGGATAGCGAAAACATCTGATTCAAAAAGTTGTGTGTAAACACCCACATGGAAACCATACCGGGGATTTTCATCATCCACATCATCAACATACAGGTTTGTAACGTTCAAACCACCTTTGATGCCCACCCGGAGGCCATTATCCTGTGCCATCGCTACGTGAGTTACCGATATCAATAAAAATCCGAGGAAAAGGCTTGCTAAAAATTTTGACTTTACATGCATAACGTTTTTGTTTTTTGGTTTGCAGGTACGTTCTGAAATATCAGGCCAGAATGAAAACGGTAATTTGTGCATCGGTTTCCCGATTACGCCTCATACACATGAAAGAATCGCCCTCAACTGTAGAGTGCCTTCTACAGGTTAATTCACGGATGGTGTGTCGATGTTGTTCTCACATCGTGCTAATGCATAACTGTCGTTTCGATACCGATGTTGAATCCTCAAACAGCGTTTTACGGTGGCATGCCAACATCATCCGGTTAAATCCGCAGCCCTGGAAAGTTATTCCACAAGAAGTTGTATCCACGTGCATGGAATGGATACGGAAGCGTGGATTCTTTGTGGCACTGTTTTTCAAGCAGCTCGACCATCTGCATGTGCAGATTATTTATAAACATTTAACCAAGGCAAAATAGATAGATATGAAAGCGTTAAAAATTGCAGCGATGTTGCTGCTGACAGCAGGTTTTGTTCAGGCCCAGGATGTGGTCGTGAAAGGAAACACCAAGGTAAATACCGACTTCAGCAAGTATAAGACTTTTGGATGGGCTCAAATGGACGAAACGGCTCAGCCTGAAGCGGGTTACTACATCTATACGTACACGGAACAACAGGCGGTGCCGGTTTCCAAGACAACCAAGACAGCAAAAAGCGGAAGCAAGACAACCACCACCACAACAACAACCGTTACTGCTCCGTATGTGTATTCTTACAACGTGATTATTCCTTCAACGAATGTAATGGTGAATACAGCGGTGAAGATTTCCGTTACGGAAGAGCTGGAAGCCCGTGGATACCGCCAGGATGCGGCAAAGCCCGATTTAATTGTGGCCTACCGTGTACTGGAGCGGCAAGCAAAAATGAAGGGATATGTAAATGATGTGCCTACCATGGTAACAGGTGGAAAAGAGGTTCGCACGCCAAGCGACACCACCACGCACGTGTTACTTCCCGGAACGCTTATCATTTCGCTGATTGATACGCGGACATCGGAGGTGGTATGGGACGGATTTGCGTCCGGCCTCGTACGCGACAATGCCTTTATCACAGAGGAAACCAAAATCAAAGAAGCTGTTCATTTGATCATGAATGAGTTTAAGTATCGTGGCGACAAGATTAATAAAGTCGACTGATTGTAAAGTCAATTGAAATGAAAGGGGGCGATAAGCCCTTTTTCTTTACCTGCAGGTGTATGGCAAAGTATATTGTACAGAAAGAAATTGAAATCCAAGGGTCTTCACAAAACGTTTGGCTGGCACTAACCGACCCTGATTATACGAGGCGCTATTTTTTCGGATGCACCGTGCACTCGAATTGGAACGAGGGCGATTCCATCGCGTTCAGGCGGATGGTGCTGTGGATTTTTCCATTTGAATTGAAAGGAACGATCATTCACATCAATAAAGGTTCATTGCTGCAGTATTCACTGAAAAATTCTCGATCGATGTCGGATTCGTTGGTTACGATCCGGCTTACCGAAAACAATGGCAATACAATTGTACACGTTGCAGATGATGTCGGCCAGGGCGAAGGTGCTCCCGGCAGATTTAACCGGTCCGTGAAGGGCTGGGATAAGGTGTTAACCGGCCTCAAAAAGACTGTTGAAAAAGAATTTATACCATGATGTTTACCAAAACGAAGGCCGGCAGAAACACGTTATCGCATGACGCGCCCCGAACGCTGTTGCTGATTGCACACGCGCATGTTTTTACGTTCATTGAAGGCTGGAATGAACTGAAAGAAGAAAAAGAGATTTTCTCCTTTTCGGGGCATGCCTTCAACTTCGATTATCTGTTGCATGTAAGCGGCATCAACTACCTGATTCATCCTGACGATGTTCCGCAGATCATTCAACTGATTCAGCAAGGTGTGTCTGAACTTGTTCAATTTAATTTCCGATTTATTAATCGCTCAGGCGAGATCAGGACACTGGTCGGACTGGCACGATTGGTACCCAGGATTTAAGTAAGATTGCACTATGAGAGAGTACAAGAAAGATAAAACCTATAAGCATTCGATGGTTAACCGTATCGTGTTGTCGGTTGTTGCCGGGGCACTTACAGGTTTGGCGGTAACGTATTTGCTGGAGTCGGAGAAGGGCAGAAGCGTGCTTGCGCAGACTGGCACAACGGTGAAGAGCTTGATTGCCCAGGCAACGTCAGCTTCATTGACTTCCCGCAGCTAAAGCACTTCGACGGCACGTTTGAGCAACGGAATTTGGCCGGGGTTAATAAAAACGGAGGCCTGATCGAATGACATCCATTCGGCCCGGTCAACCTCAGGAATAGAAATGTTCTTGCCGGATTTCGGTGGCCATTCAATCGTGATACGATTAGATACGATACCATCATCAGGATTCCAGTTGCCTTCAAACGCCCACGCGTGAACGGTTTTTCCGCTTTTCAATTTGACGGAGCCGAGGGACGTGTAAGGACCCTGAGGAACAATACCCGTTTCTTCGTGAAACTCACGGATTGCTGCATGAAGCAATTCTTCGTTATCATCTGCTAATCCTTTCGGAATAGTCCAGCAAGCTTCATTCTTTTTTGCCCAAAACGGCCCGCCCGGATGAACCAGAAAAAATTCAGGTTCACCGTTTATCATTCGATACATGAGTAACCCGGCAGACTGCTGTGGCATAGGCGGGCAATATGCAAAATCTGTCGGTGATTAATCTGACTCCTGCTTCGTTTTCTGTTCGGATGCAGACTCTCGCTTTTCGCGGACCTGTTGTGGGGTAGAAGTTTCCTTATTCTCGGTGTCGTACGAGGTGAACTTCTTGTCATCACCTTCGCGGCCTTTGGTTGCCGGGGTTCTTCTCTTGTGATTATTCGGATTCTCAGGCGTGTGTTTTTTCATGACTGTCAGCTTTAGGCGCAGTAATCGAAATTCCGGGCCAATTGAACGGAGTAGAAATAGTTGATTCTTGCGCAACGAAAGCTTGACAAAATACCCAGTGCTGTAGAGTATTTCCGTCACATGGCAACACTGCTGGCTTTCATCGCGGAGAAAAATGCGGCATGATTGTTTCCGGTATACCGGAAAACAACGCAACATGGAACCAGATAAACACGATAAACGCGGAAAGAAGGAGCGTGAAAAAGAAACGGTAAAATCGCCGGATACAGTGGAGACTCCTCCGCCACCACAGCACATGGATCCGTCAAAGAACCCGGAACAGGAAAACGATAAGTCGATCGACAAGAAATGAAAGTAACATGAAAAGGACGCTCTTACGCGTCCTTCTACTTGCCTGATAAACCTGTTCGGATCAGGAAGACTTTTTACGTGCAGTTTTTTTGCGCCCGGTCTTTTTCGATGCAGTCTTTTTCTTTGGAACCTTCGCACCCGACTTGCGCGCTTCCGACAACGCGATGGCAATTGCCTGTTTACGGCTCGTGACTTTTTTCCCGCTGCCGCTCTTTAATTTTCCGCGCTTCTTCTCCCGCATCACAGTTTCTACTTTCCGCGATGCTTTCTTTGAATACGTTGCCATAGCATGTGGTTTTTAGTTGAATTATCCATTTACAATCTCACCACCATTGGGGTGAAGGAATTGTCCGGTCATATAAGCCGAATCACTGCTTGCCAGGAAGAGGTAGCTTGGAGCCACTTCATTGGGTTGGCCTGCACGACCCATCGGCACATCGCTGCCGAATTTCGCGACCTTTTCGGGTTTGAACGATGATGCAATGAGGGGAGTCCAGATCGGTCCGGGTGCCACACCGTTTACACGGATTCCTTTTTTCGCGAGGTTTGCCGATAAACTTCGTGTGAACGAAACGATCGCGCCTTTGGTCGATGCATAATCGATCAGTGAGTCGCTTCCGCGATACGCGGTAACGGATGATGTGTTGATGATGCAACTTCCTTTCTTCAAATGTGCGAGTGCGGCTTTCGTTACCCAGAAATACGGCATCACATTATTGTGCAGTGTTTTTTCAAATTGTTCGGTCGAAATTTCTTCAAGCGATTTACTTTCCCAGTGGAGTGCGGCATTATTGACCAGGATGTCGAGTTGCCCAAACTTTTTAATCGTTTTGTCGACAATCGACTGACATTGCTTTTCTTTTCCGAGATCGCCTTCCAGCAGAAGGCATTCGGAGTGCTCTTCCACCATGCGCATGGTTTCACGTGCGTCTTCATCTTCGCTGAGGTAAGCAATCGCAACGTTTGCTCCTTCCTGCGCAAACAGCACGGCAACTGCACGGCCGATGCCGCTGTCGCCACCCGTGATCAGTGCTACCTTTCCTTTCAATTTACCCGCGGGCTTTTCTTTTGGTGCCGATTGCGGCTGGGGTGTCATGTTACTCTCTTTGCCGGGTCGTGCCTGTGCCTGGGGCTTTCGAACGCGTTTTGTTTCTCCTCCTTTTTGCATGATAAATTTTTCATGCAATCGGTAAAAAATGTGCCAATCCAAAACGGGCGTGCAACCGCGGGATTATTCTGCGCGATGGGTCAATCGGAGGGAAAGATGGGTAAGATGTTATACACGCTACGCGATTCTTCGCGTGCTGTTTCGGATGATGAGTTCGGTTTGCAGCGTCTCCATGCGGGGTTTGAAGGACGCAGGGTTCTCAACTTGTTCAATAAACATACGGGCAGCCGCTTCGCCCATTTGGTAGGCGGGTTGTGCAACGGTAGTAATGGAAGGTTCGATGTAGCGCGACACCGGTTCATTGGTAAATCCGACAACGGAGATTTCATCCGGCACGGCAATTTTCCGTTGTTTTAAAACCTGTAGCGTGAGAATGGCCACCGGATCGTTCATGCAGAAGATTGCATCCGGCAGTTCCGGAAGGTCGAGCAATTGGCGGGTTGCAACGATGGGTTCATCGTGGAATTCATTGCAAAAAACCATCAGTTCTTCCTGAACCGGAATGTTGTTGGTTTTAAGCGCATCGAGGTAGCCCTTCATGCGCTGGTTGCTGATGGAGAGCGTGAGGGCTCCGCCAATGTAAGCAATCCGTTTGCACCCGGTTTTAATCAGATAGTCGACTGCTTTAAAGGCCCCATCATGATCATCCACTACAACTTTCGATACATCAAGCGAATCAACCACGCGATCGAACAGCACCATCGGAATCTTCTTCTCCATTAACCGCTCCAGATGTTGATATTCGCGTGTTTCACTCGAAACCGAAATGAGTAAGCCGTCAACCCGGTTCGATACCAGCATCTGGATGTTTGATTTTTCAATTTCAAATGATTCGAGCGACTGGCAAATCATGATGCTGTAGCCATGGCGCGATGTGTAGTGCTGAATCCCGCTGATGACAGACGAAAAGAAATGGATGGCTATCTCGGGAACAACAATCCCAATCGTGTTGGTCTTTTTGATTCGTAAGCTTTGCGCAACCTTGTTGGGTTCATAGTTCATTTGCTGCGCCATTTCGAGCACAGCTTTCTTGGTTTCCGGGTTCACATCCTGTGCACCGCGCAATGCGCGCGACACTGTTGAAATGGAGATGTTCAGCTTAAGTGCAAGATCGCGGATGGTTGCCTGGGTATTCTTCATGTGCAGCGGACAAATGTAGACGCTTTTCACTCAAACGCACCGTCATGCAACCGTTTGTAATGCGGTTTCACCGAAATCGTTTGGACATGAACGACCGAGAACGTTACCGGAAACGTTATTTCGTTCCGGCCATCGAATTTCAGGCAGATATCGCCCTTTTCCAATCTACATTCGGAGCAACTACAATGCTCATCTATCCAACTTATGCTATGAAAGAACCTCTACTTACCGTAAAAAGGCTCTTGCTTTGCACAGCGCTTCTCAGCGTTATGTCTCTAAGCACGGCTTTTGCGCAGGGAACCGAAATCACGGTTTCCGGAATTGTGACTGACAGTACGGATAACGCACCGTTACCCGGAGTAAATGTGATCCTCAAAGGAACTGCAACAGGAACACAGACGAATGCAGAAGGACGTTATTCATTAACGATCCCGTCTGATGGCACGCTTGTGTTTTCTTTTCTGGGATATGTGTCACAGGAAATTTCAACAGCTGGCAGAGCATCCATTGATGTTGTTCTGGCTACCGATGCGAGAACGCTCGATGAAGTGGTAATCATCGGATACCAATCCGTGAGAAGATCAGACCTTACCGGGGCAACCAGTGTTGTGAACACGAGCAACACGCAGGCGCTTGCTCCACGTTCGTTACCCGAACAATTACAAGGTCTTGCTGCGGGTGTCTCGGTTCGCACCGGTGGCGCACCTGGCCAGGAAGCGGTGGTTAACATCCGCGGACTGGGTACTTTCTCAGGCCCGGGCGGTCCGCTGTATGTGATTGATGGTGTGTTCAGCGATCCGAACACCACTGTAAATCCAAATGACGTTGAAACGGTACAGATTCTGAAAGATGCGTCAGCGGCAGCGATCTATGGAGCGCGCGCAGCAAACGGTGTGATCATTATTACAACCAAAAAAGGCAGCGAAGGCCCAATTGCCATCAGCGCTTCGGCTAAGTACAGCATCACATCTGTTCCGCGGACGTATGATATGGTCAGCGGTGCAGAATACGTACGATTGAATACACTTGCGTATCAGAATGCAGGGTATGCACTGCAACCTTCAGTTGCCAATTATGATGGTACCAATACAAACTGGAGAGACAAAGCACTGAGCACAGGTTCTATACAGGACTATAACTTGTCACTTTCCGGTGGGAGCAGAGACGCAAAGATATTTGTGTCCGGTGGGTACATGCGCGACAAGGGAACATTGCTCGGCCACAGTTTCGAACGCGCCTCATTGCGGGTTAACTCACAAGTTTCCCGTGGCCGGATTAAGCTCTCAGAAAACCTGATGCTTTCAAGCTCAACCCGGAGAAGTCCGGTGCAAGGAAACTTCGAAGTAGGGAATCCGTGGTACGACATGTTCAACAACCTGCCGATTCTTCCGGTACAGGGTGATGAGTTTATAACGCCTGCAAACCCAAGCGGATATTCGCTGGGCAGCATAGATGCCCGCACATTCTCGCGCAACCCGGTAGCCATTGCCGACCTCTGGACAACCAAATCTAACTTCATTAAAATACTCGGTAACATTTATGGAGACGTGGAAATCACTGACTTCTTAAAGTACCGCATCAACCTGGCGGGTGAAACAAGTCTTGATAAACACCAAACGGTACGCGAAGTAGGTATCTGGTATCAAAACCAGGCTGAAAAACCCAGTTCAATTGATGATAATCGTTTCCAATACCTGAACGGAATGATCGAACATACCTTAAACTTCGACAAGAAGTTTGGTGAACACATGGTGTCTGCCGTACTCGGTTACTCAAACCAGATCGAACGCTGGGACGATAACCTGGCCAGCCGTACACAACTGGCAATTTATGGTGGTACATATTTTACAACACCCGTGTCTGCACTCGGTGCTTCGGGAGCGAGTGGCTCACTCAATACAAAATATATTAACTCGTTTTTCGGTCGTGTAAACTACGACTACAGCAACCGGTATTTGCTTTCATTAACATTCCGGTCCGACAAAAATTCAGTGTTCTCTAAAAACAATCAGCGCGGGTTCTTCCCTTCAGCCGCGGCTGCGTGGAAGATCGATCAGGAAAGCTTCTTCCAGTCGGATGTTGTTTCAGCGTTGAAGCTAAGAGTATCATATGGTGTTTTGGGCGTGCCGGGCGTACCGGGTGGTCCTGCCGGTTTGTATCAATACACAGGCTTGTTGAATCAGGCGCCCCGTGCGGTGTTTGGAAGCGATCAGGCGTTGTATGTTGGCGGAACACAAGGCCGGCTGGTGTACGAAGATTTGAAGTGGGAAGAAAAAACAACCCTGAACGTGGGTGTTGATGCAGGGTTCTTTAACAACCAGTTATTAGCTACCGTAGAAGTTTTCCGTGCAGTAACCGATCAGGTACTCACGGCTCAGCCCTTGCCGACTTATTTGGGCGGAAACGGAGCAGACCCGATTGTAAACATTGGTGAAATTGAAAACAAAGGCATCGAGTTTGAATTAGCGTATCGTCCGCCGGCAAAAGGCGACTGGCGCTGGACGGTAGCGGCCAATTTGAGTGTTATCCGCAACGAGGTATTGAGTCTTGGAAATCTTGGGATTGATCCCGTAACCGGTGAGCCGCGCGAATACATTCAGTCCGGCAACAGCCGTACCCAGGTGGGTCATGCCATCGGTGAGTACTACGTGTTGCGTACCGATGGAATTTTCCAGTCACAGGAAGAGATTGATGCACATGGTGCACAAGCTGATTACGCAAAACCGGGCGACATCCGGTACAAGAATCTGTACGATGGCGGAACCGGTGATGACATCACGGATCGCGACCGCGAATTTGCGGGCTCGCCATGGCCGAAGTTTACGACCGGTATTCAGGGTAATGTGGCGTTCAAGGCATTCTCGCTCAACATCCAGTTCTATGGTGCCTTCGGGCAGAAGTTGTACAACGATGTAAGACGTGATCTTGACGGTATGGGCTACAGCAACTACCGCGATGGTCTTGACTATTGGACACCAACAAACACCAATACCAACACACCTCGTTTGGGCGTGTCGTACTCAACAGGTGTACCGGGCGACCCGGCTGTTGATCGTGGAATTGTATCGAACGCACGCGGCAACTCCGACCGTTGGATTGAGAACGGTTCATTCTTCCGCATCAGAAGCATCGAATTGGGATACAATGTCCCCGCTGCATGGCTTCAGAAAATCAGTGTGACGAGCGCGCGCGTTTTTGTAAGCGGCCAGAACCTGCTCACGTTCACCAAGTATAGCGGATTGGATCCGGATGTGGTGGGCGCGAATGTGAACCTCGAGCCGGGAGTTGACAATGGAAACTATCCTTCGTCAAGAATTGTGTCATTCGGATTAAACGTTGGTTTCTAATAACCTAAAAACAGTTGAAGATGAAAAAGATAATAATCATACTCGGAGTCATGGCGCTGGTTACGTCATGCGATATGAATTTTGACGAACCGAATCCCAATGCACCTACCATTGAGAGTTTTTGGAAAACAAGCGATGATGCGGTGAAAGGTGTAAATGCGGTGTACAGTATTTTCCACCGCGGATATGCCGGCTACTCACGCGCCATGTACTTTCATGGAATGCTGAAAAGCGATGAAGGTTACGGATCAGGTGGTGATGGCGGATTGAACACGCTCATGAGCTTCTCGATGAACGACACCAACTTCGGACTCACAGCTGATACCTGGGCAAATCTTTACCAGGGAATTTATCGTGCGAATCAGGTGATTGCCTATGTTCCGGGAATTGAAATGGATGAAACACTGAAGAAGCGCGTGATCGCGGAAGCAACCTTTTTAAGAGGGTTCTTTTACTTCAACCTGGCGTTGTATTTCGGCCGGCCGGTAATTATTACTGAGCCTTCACAACCTACTATGCGCCCGACCAATGCAACACCGGAAGAGGCGTGGGGACAAGCGGAAGCTGATTTTATCGCAGCTGCGATCGACCTGCCTCCAACGTATGGCGGAAATGATTTGGGTCGTGTTACAAGAGGCGCTGCGTATGCCATGTTGGGTAAAACATATCTCCAGCAAAAGAAGTATACGGAAGCAATTGATGCGTTTGAGTTTATCGTGGAAGGTCCGGGAGCAATTTATGACCTCGTTGCCGATTACTCCGATAACTTCCACATCGATTCTGAGAATAACATTGAATCTGTTTTTGAACTTCAGTTTGCCCTGCGCGATGATGAGAACAGCGATAACGATCTGGATGAAGGTGCAAGACCGAACCCGGGCGCGTCAATCGCTAAGTTTTATGCACCCGGTGGCGGCCCTGGTTTTCAGGATGGAGGTGCAAGACGCTGGGTGGTAGATGAATTTCTGCTGGAGCAAACAGCTTTGGGTGGACGCGATCCCCGGTTGGCAACAACGTTTCTGTTTGATTATACCGATGAACTGGGTCCCGACTTCACACTCATTTATGGTGAAACATTCACTGCACGGTATGGAACCGGTCCGGATGCACAGCGCGTGTGGTACCGCAAGTTGCTGAATGATCATTGGAGAAACTTTGAAAGCTTCAACTCACCGAACAACTACCGCGTAATTCGTTTTGCCGATGTGCTGTTGATGTATGCGGAAGCGTTGAATGGCGATAACCGTACGGCTGAGGCATATGAATTTGTTGACCGTGTACGCGAACGCGCAGGCATGGAGCCGTTGTCTGATGCGATGCCGGGCCTCACCAAAGATGCGTTCCAGACACAACTGGAGCATGAGCGCATTGTTGAATTGAGCGGAGAGGGCTGGAGGTTTGCTGACCTTGCACGCTGGGGCTATTTCGAAAGCCAGGTAAAGGTTGATGAATTGGAAGCACGCGATCCTGAATTTGCGAACTTCGTGATCGGTAAACATCAGTGGTATCCGATTCCGCAACGCGATATTGATCTCACTCCGGGGCTGACGCAAAATCCATTGTATTAAGTAAAGATTTCGTTTAGATAGATTAGGTTGAGTACCAGGCGAGATGCAGTAACATGCATCTCCCTGTTTTTTTTAAATGAGTATGAAGAATTTTTTGCAAATCGTGCGGTACGCAGTTGTTGGTCTTGTGTTGGGGTTGGGGGCTTGCGGAGATTCGGGTAAAGATAACGATCCTGATCCGCAACCAATCGACAATACTGTCTTTACGAATCCGGTGCTAACGGCAGGACCTGATCCGTGGATTATTAAACACACCGACAATAACTATTATCTCACCCATACAACAGGAAACTCGCTGAAGCTATACCGGACAAAGGATCCTTCACAGATCGGGAACGCATTCAGCAGCAATGTGTGGACGGCTCCGGCCACGGGTATGAACTCGCGGAACATCTGGGCACCCGAACTGCACTTCGTGAACAACAAATGGTATTTCTATTACGCTGCCGATGATGGTAACAATGCCAATCACCGCATGTGGGTACTGGAAAATTCAAACGCTAATCCGTTTGCCGGAACGTGGGTCGACAAAGGCAAGCTTGCGCTTCCGGATGACAAGTGGGCGATTGACGGAAGTATTTTCGAACACAATGGTCAACTCTATTTTACATGGTCGGGGTGGGAGGGCAACACCGATGGTCAGCAAAACCTGTACATCGTGAAAATGTCGGATCCAACAACACCGGACGGACCGCGCATTAAAATCTCATCACCAGATCTTTCATGGGAACGCAATGGCGGTCCTGCCTATGTGAACGAAGGCCCGCAGTTTTTAGCGAAGGATAATAAAGTCTTTATCATTTACTCTGCCAGCGGTTGCTGGACAGACGACTATGCATTGGGCATGCTTTCCGCGGATGCGGAAGCAGACTTAAGCGATCCCGAATCCTGGACAAAGTCAGAACAACCCGTGTTTCAGAAAAGCCTGAATGCAAGAGCTTTCGGGCCGGGACACAACAGTTTTTTTAAATCACCTGACGGAACCGAAGACTGGATTATTTATCATGCCAATCCGGTAAGCGGGCAGGGGTGCGGAAACAACCGGTCGATTCGAATGCAGCCCTTCACCTGGAACGAAGACGGAACTCCCAATTTTGGGGTACCGGTAGAATTGTATAAGAAGATTAAAAAGCCATCCGGTGAGCAAACAGACTAACAACGGTATGGTAATATTGGATGTATGAAAGGAAAAGTTGCTATTCTTATTTTGGTATTGGGATTTATCGCCTGCAAACAGCAGGGTGGACCCGAAACATTCACGAATCCGCTGCTGCCCTCGGGTGCTGATCCGTGGAGCATATATAAAGACGGATACTATTATTACACAAATACACTCGGGAACAGGCTTGCCATTTGGAAAACAAAAAGCCTTGCCGATCTTCAGCATGCCGAAATGAAAGTAATCTGGAAGGCAGTACCCGGCTCAAACTATTCCAGCGGCATCTGGGCGCCTGAACTCCATTTCATCGACAATACATGGTACATGTACTTCGCGGGCGATAACGGCAAAAATGAAAATCACAGGTTATACGTGCTGGAAAATTCTTCAGCCGATCCCATGCAGGGCGACTGGGTGATGAAAGGAAAAATCAGCGATCCGTCTGACAAGTGGGCAATTGATGGTACCGTATTCGTGCACAATGGGCAGCGCTACATGGCCTGGTCGGGATGGGAAGGCGATGTCAACAAACGGCAGGACATCTACATCGCCAAAATGAAAAATCCCTGGACCATTGAGGGTAAAAGGGTTATGTTATCGAAGCCGGAGTTCGACTGGGAAACCCATGGCGACCTGAATGATCCTGATAACCCACCGCACGTGGATGTGAACGAAGGCCCGCAGTTTCTTTCCCATGGCGATAACGTGTTTATCATTTACTCCGCCAGCGGCTGCTGGACGGATTTCTATGCGCTCGGAATGTTATCGGCACCGGCAAATCGTGATTTAATGGACTCCACCGCATGGACAAAATCAGAAAAGCCCGTATTTTTCCAATCGCCTGAACAAGGTGTGTATGCCCCCGGACACAATTCATTTTTTAAATCGCCTGACGGCACCGAAGACTGGATTCTGTATCATGCCAATGACCAACCCGGTCAGGGCTGTGGTGAGCATCGCGCTCCGCGCGCACAAAAATTTACCTGGCGTGCCGATGGCACCCCGGATTTCGGAATACCCGCGAAAGCCGGGGTTCCGCTTCAAGTTCCATCCCATAATCAATCAAAGTAAATCGTAAAGCATGAAGCGTTTATCCTATCTATTGCTAAGTCTCGTGGTTTTAACACTCGTATCGTGTGGAAAGAAAGAGGCTGACACCACGGAAACCACGCAAGCCGATACCGTCCGGACAATTCGGGAAGTTTGGTCGGAGGAGCAGGCCAATGAATGGTACAAGCAATGGGGCTGGTTGCGCGGCTCAGACTTTATTCCAAGCACTGCCATCAATCAGTTGGAAATGTGGCAGGCCGAAACGTTCGACACCACAACAATCAATCGCGAACTGGGCTGGGCGGAATCCATCGGGTTAAATTCGATGCGCGTGTATCTGCATCATGCTGCGTGGGAGATTGATCAGGAAGGTTTTAAAGATCGCGTCAACCAATATTTAACCATTGCCGACAAGCACGGCATCTCAACCATCTTTGTTTTCTTTGACGATTGCTGGAACCCTACTTACAAAACCGGCAAACAACCTGATCCGAAACCCGGCATCCATAACTCCGGCTGGATCCGCGACCCGGGCGATCTCATCCATCAGGATTCAACATTAGTCAACACCCTCGAAGCGTATGTAAAAGACGTGTTAAAAAACTTTGCGAGCGATAAGCGGATCGTGTTGTGGGATTTATACAACGAGCCGGGCAACTCAGGCTATCAGAATAAATCAATGCCGTTGCTGCAGCAGGTTTTCAAATGGGGCCGGGAAGTGAATCCATCGCAGCCGCTTTCGGTAGGCGTGTGGAGCAAAGACCTGGTTGACCTCAACAAGTATCAGCTCGCCAACTCGGATGTAATCACCTATCATAATTATTCCGACCCGGAAGAACATCAGAAATGGATCGACAGCTTGCGAACCTATGGCGGACCGCTCATCTGTACCGAATACATGGCCCGTACGCGCAACAGCCGGTTTGATAACGTAATGCCGCTGCTCAAAAAAGAAAACATCGGGGCCTACAACTGGGGATTGGTAGCCGGTAAAACAAACACCATGTATGCCTGGGATACTCCGATGCCGGATGGCAGGGAGCCGAAGGTTTGGTTCCACGACATCTTCCGCAAAGACGGCAGTCCGTATAAAAAGGAAGAAGTTGACCTCATTAAGAAACTTACTGAAAAGAAATAACTGTCGAACGTGATGGAGTTTACTCATCATGACGTTTTGCGGGCATTCCGCGAACGCTACCAGGGAAGCCCGCTTGTCGTCCGTGCACCGGGAAGAATCAACCTGATCGGAGAACATACGGATTATAATAACGGGTTTGTCATGCCAGCCGCCATCGACTATGGAACGTTCTTCGCGCTGGCACCGGCCACGGATGGGGTATCGGAGATTTATTCGTTGAAGTATAACGAACCCTACACGGTAGACCTGGCGGGCGAGATATCACCAGTCAGGAATCCAACGTGGGTCAATTATTTACTCGGCGTTATTCACCAGTTAAAGCAACACGCAACGCTTAAGCCGTTCAAGTGTGTGTTCGGAGGTAACATCCCGATTGGTTCCGGCTTGTCGTCTTCCGCATCGGTTGAATGCGGTTTTGCCTTCGCATTAAACGAGTTAAACGCGCTCAACATCGATCGGCAAAAACTGGTGTTGATGGCGCAATGGTCCGAGCACAATTTCGTGGGCGTAAAGTGCGGTATCATGGACCAGTTTGCGAGCATGATGAGCAAAAAAGGAAATGTGATTCTGCTCGATTGCCGTTCGCTGGAATACTCATACTCACCCTTGCAGCTTTCCGGATACTCACTGGTATTGTGCGATACCAAGGTAAAGCACGCGCTGGTCGATTCAGATTATAATACCAGACGCAACGAATGCGAGCGGGGCGTTGAGCGGCTTCGGAAACATGATCCGAACATCCGCAGCTTGCGCGATGTAAATGAATCGATGCTGCGGAAACACGAACAGGAGTTCGAGGGCAAAGAATTTAACCGCTGCCTGTACGTGGTTCAGGAAATTGAGCGCGTTCAGGCGGCAAACCGCGATTTGCAGAATAACGACCTGAAAGCATTTGGGGCCAGGATGTTCGAGACGCACGAAGGGCTTTCGGAACTTTACCAGGTCAGTTGTAAGGAGCTTGACTTCCTGGTGAAAATTGCCCGGAAACATTCCGGAGTAATCGGGGCGCGCATGATGGGTGGTGGTTTTGGCGGGTGTACCATCAATATTGTCAGAACAGAAGAAGTCGACGCGTTTATAGCCGATTTAGTGAAATCGTATCGTGCAGATTTTAATCTGGATGCCGGAATTTACCGGGTTAGCCTCGAAAACGGAGTGAGTGTAATTCAGGAGCAGGAACTTAATATGATATTATGAAAAACTACCTTTATATCGTGATCGGAAGTGTGTGTGGTCTGTTGTTGGCGTCATGCAGGCCCGATCAGAAACAAACAGAATCTACACCCCAGCCAGATACTATGGTAACCACGGCAACCAAACCTTTCGGCAAAACAGCCGATGGAAAAGAAGTAACCGAGTACACGCTCACCAATAAAAATGGTGTAACCATGAGCGTGATTAACTACGGAGGCATCATCACGCGTTTATCCACTCCCGATAAAAACGGGGTATTCGAAGACATCGTGTTAGGCTACGACTCCCTGAGCGGCTACCTGAAAGAAACACCGTACTTCGGAGCAATCGTTGGCCGTTACGGCAACCGGATCGCCAACGGAAAATTTACACTCGATGGCCAAACCTATTCGCTGGCGCAGAACAACAACGGTCAGCATTTGCATGGCGGATTAAAAGGCTTCGATAAAGTGTTCTGGACAATTGAACAAGCCGGTCCGGGAAAACTCAGGCTTACATATGTGAGTAACGACATGGAAGAAGGTTATCCGGGTAACCTGAACGTGGAAGTTACCTACGAGCTCACCGATGACAACGAGTTAAAGATTGCGTATACGGCCACCACCGACAAAAAAACAATTGTCAACCTGACCCAGCATTCGTATTTTAATCTTTCGGGAAATGCCAAACGTGATATCCTCGATCATGCATTAACGCTCTACGCAGATAAGTTTGTACCGGTAACAAACGTGCTTATCCCGACAGGAAAGTTAAACGACGTGGCCGGAACGCCATTTGATTTCAGAAAAGAAACTGCGATTGGGTTACGCACCAACGATAAAGATCAACAGCTTGAATTTGCGGGCGGCTACGATCATTGCTGGGTGCTATCATCATCCGATTCCATCAAGCATGCCGCAACCGTGTCTGAGCCTGTTTCGGGCCGCGTGGTTGACGTGTACACAACCGAGCCGGGAATTCAATTTTATGCCGGTAACTTTTTAGATGGGTCAATCACCGGAAAGCAGGGTGTCGTGTATAAACACCGTTACGGATTATGCCTGGAGACCGAACATTTCCCGGATTCGCCGAACCAGAAGAGTTTTCCATCCACGGAGCTTAAACCGGGTGAGGTTTATAAAACCTACACCACGTATAAATTCAGCGTTCGGTAGTTACTTTCTGCGCACCATCCGCACGATCAGGAAAATGATCAGCGCGATCACAAAGATCACGATGAACATTCCGGTATAAACACCGGCTCCAAAAATGTCCCCGACTACTTCGCACCCGCTTAACAACAGCAGGAGAGAGAACATAATCATCATGGCGAACGGAGCAACGATTGAATTTTTCATA
>JAEUUJ010000030.1 GCA_016786495.1 Cyclobacteriaceae bacterium | reverse complement strand
GATGTTCCAGGAGCAGGAGAAAAGGCGCATCATGGATCTGGAGTTTCAGAATAAAATGATCCAGCTTCAGATCGATTCAACCGAAACCGAACGTAAACGCATCGCGGCCGACCTGCACGATTCCATCGGATCATTGCTATGGGCTGCCAAACTCAACATCGCCTTCCTGGGGCGATCGGTTGACTTCTCCGGAGAACTCAAAGATTCGTATTCCGAAACCATGCGTATGCTCGATCAGTCGGTAGACTCGGTTAGAAGAATATCGTGGGAATTGACGCCTGAAGCCTTTAACCACACAGGCCTGGCGTCTTCTATTAAAGAATTTTGCACGCGCCTGGATGGCAAAGGCCAGAAGGTTATTTATGAAGAATCGGGACGAAGTGTGTTCTGGAAAGATGATCGCGCCCTGATGGTGTACCGCATTGTTCAGGAGTTGGTAAACAATGCCGTTAAACATGCGAAGGCAACCATAATTCGCGTGCGGTTGAAGTGGAGTGCGCAAGCGCTTGATGTTGAGGTGTCGGATGACGGGATAGGATTTGTGCTGAACGACAAGGTTCGCAGCGGAGTAGGCTGGTGGAACATTACGAACCGCTCTAACAAAATCGGAGCAAAATTGTTGGTAAAAGAAGACACTCCGAAAGGAGCAGCCATTGAATTGACCGTCCCCCTCGAATCATGAGTAAACTAAAAATCTACATTGCCGATGACCACACGTTTGTGCGGAAAGGAATGATCCGCCTGCTCAACACCTTCGAACGCGTGGGTGATGTAAAAGAAGCTGCGAACGGCAAAGAACTGATCAGCCTTGTGCAGGGCGAAGTGCCCAACATCGTGATCCTCGACCTGGAAATGCCGGTCATGAACGGCTTCGATTGTGCCAAGCATCTGGTTGAGAATCATTCAGACGTAAAAATTCTTATTCTCACCATGCACACCGAGGAGGTGTTTATCCTCAACCTGATGGAACTCGGGGTTCACGGCTTCCTGAATAAGAATGCAGAACCCGAAGAAGTTGAAAAAGCGCTGTACGCCATAGCCGACCGCGATTTCTACCGCAACGATATCATCAACATGGTGCTTCAGAACAAAATCAAACGGCACCGAAATGTGGGCTCAACCCACCTGAGCGCGCGTGAACTGGAAATCCTGTTGCTCATCTGCCAGGAGCTGACTCCCGTAGAGATTGCCAAGCGCCTTCAGATCAGCGAGAAAACATTTTTTAATCACCGTGCCAATGTTCTTTCCAAAGTCAACGCGCGCGGAAATGTCGGGCTGGTAAAATATGCGTACCAGCAAGGCATTATCGAATTGCCTCCCTTGCGCTCCATTTAAAGAGCCCGCCTGCCGGCTGACTGGCTGATTTCGGTTAATTTTAAAAAAGCGTGTAACCATCTGCAAAAGCAGAGGTTTCCCTGCATGAAAACACCTGTTCAGGACTTGGAAACATTCAGCGACAACGCCTTGATGCTCAAGGTGAAAGACGGTCACCTTGACACGCTTGGGCTGCTTTTTGAGCGCTATAAAAAGCCGTTGTTTGGTTTTTTCTATGGCATGAACAAAGACCCGGAGCTGAGTGAAGACCTGGTACAGAATGTTTTCTTCCGGATTTTGAAGTACCGCTACCTCTTTCGCGGAGAGGGCGACTTTAAAACGTGGATGTTTCACATCGCGCGAAATGTGAATCACGACCACTACCGGAAAAACAAGTTAGGCAAAGCGGAATCCGTAGAGTCGTGGGAAAACAGGCTTGGCCATGACGATGCGTATTCCGTGCAACTGCAGCAGGATGAAGAAGCAAAAATGCTTACCCTCGCGCTGGGCCGTCTTCCGGCCGATAAACGCGAAATCATTTTGCTCAGCAAATATCAGGAGAAGAAATACAAAGAGATCGGAGAAATATTGGGATGCTCGGAAGGTGCCGTAAAGGTAAAGGTGTTCCGGGCGCTGCAGGAATTGAAAGTCGTTTATCAGCAATTGGAAAAACAGATGTGATATGGAACAGGAGAGAATCAATGGACTGGTGGAGAAGTACAATCAAGGACAGGCTGGTCCGGCCGACATCCGGTTGATTGAGCAGTTGATCGAAGAAGGGCGAATTGATTTAAGCCAGCTCGCACAACTGAAACAACTGGATGACCTCGTGATGAAGTTTGAAACACCGGCACCGTCTGCCGATCTGGACGATAACTTCTATCAGATGTTGAAAACGGTGAAACAGAAAAACAAGCGTTTTTCATGGAGCCGGTTTTTCGCCTGGCCCGAATTTGCCCCCAAGCTTGCGTTTGCATCGGTAATGCTCATCATCGGATTTTTAGGCGGCTACCTGTTCTTCCCATCACCGTCAAGTAACAAGGAGGTGGCTGAACTGAAGGACGAGGTGTTGCAGATGAAAGAGATGATGATGCTCTCGCTGCTCGAAAAAGAATCCGCCACCGAGCGATTGAAAGCTGTAAGCCTGACCAGTGAAATGAGCAGTGTCAGCGACAAAGTAACCAATGCACTGCTCCAAACCCTGAACAACGATGAAAATATAAACGTACGGCTGGAAGCGCTGGAGGCACTAAAGCCTTTCGTGCGCGACAGCAGAATCCGGTCGGAACTCGTCCGATCAATTGGAAAACAGGATTCACCGCTCGTGCAGGTAGCACTTGCCGAACTGATGGTTCAACTGCAGGAGAAATCGTCTGTTAAAGAACTTCGAAAAATTCTGGAAAATAAAAATACACCTCGTGATGTCAAAAAGCAGATCGAGGAAGGCATTAAAACCATGACATAATGAAAAAGACTTTATGGGTGTTGCTGCTCACGATCACAGGGTTGCCTGCGCTGGCACAAAACCACACCGAAAAAATAACAAAGGAATTCTCGTTTGAGAAGATAAATCCGAACAACGCGTTAATGATTGCCAATATTAATGGCGATGTGACCGTGGTCGGCTACGAAGGAACCATCATTCAGGTGGAAGTAACAAAAACCATTCGCGGTAAAACACAGGCCCGGCTTGATGAAGGTAAAGCGGCTATTCAGCTTGGTGTGATGAATGAAGTTGACTCCATTATCCTCTATGTGAAGGGAACCTGCAGCACATTCTCAAAGAATACCACCCGGACAAAGAAAAGCAACGGGCGGTGGATGCGTCACTGGAACTACCACTGGGACGACTGCAATTCTGATTGTGATGAACGATTTGATTATACCATGGATTTTGTGGTGAAGGTTCCTGCGGGAATAAACGTGATGGTGAGTACGATCAACGATGGTGAAATCAGCGTAGAGAATGTGAAGGGTGTCGTTCACGCCAGCAACATCAACGGTGGAGTGAAACTGAAAAACCTGATGCGCGAAGCGGACGCATCAACTATCAACGGTGACGTTGACATCGAGTATGCTAAAAATCCGCTGAAAGATTGCCGGTTCTATTCGCTCAATGGCGACATCAACGCATGGTTTCAAAAAGGACTGGCGGCTAACTTCAGCTTCGAAAGTTTTAATGGTGATTTCTATACCGATATCGAACCACTTGAATCGCTGCCGGTGCAGGTAACGGAAACTAGAAACGGGGAAGGTGTAAAGTACAAAGTCAACGGAAACCGCTATAAGATCAGAACAGGCGGACCCTTACTTGACTTCGAAACATTCAACGGCAACGTTTATTTAAAGGAAAGAACTAATTGAAAGACATTTTAAGATCAATCGTAAACATGAAAAAGCAATCTATTGTATTGGCGCTTGTAGCATTCTTCCTCAGCCTGGCAGCTCAGGTAGCAGCACAAGACAACGAGTTTACCATCGCACTTACCGATCCTGCTAAACGCGGGAAAATAAAAGTACACCTGAATTCAGGTTCGATCACCATCAAAGGTGCGGCCCGTAAAGATGTGCTGGTCAGGTACAAGTCGGAGGACGATGAGGATGAAAAGGATAACAAAACGAAAGACGGCCTGAAGCGCGTAAGCGGTGGCGGAATTGACCTCGAAGCCTCCGAAAACGACAATTATGTAACCGTGAAATCAAATTCATGGAATAACGAAGTCGACCTGGAAATAGAAGTTCCCAGCGGTTTCGATGTGCAGGCTCACACGTATAACAACGGTGATCTGATGCTCAGCAGCCTTCAGGGCGAACTCGCGCTCACCAACTACAACGGTGAGATTACCGCGCTGAACATCTCCGGTTCGGTGGTGGCCACCACTTACAACGGTGAAATCAAGCTTACGTTCGACAAGGTTAAGGACGGGGCTCCCATGTCGTTCGTTACCTATAACGGAGACATTGATGTTGCATTCCCTTCGGCTGTTAAAGCTTCGATGAAAATGAAGACGGAGCAAGGCGACATCTACACCGACTTCGATATGAAGATCACCAGCACCGGTCCGAAGAAAACAGAAGATTCAAAGTCGGGGCGCTATAAAATTGTGATTGATGACTGGAAGAAGGGTGATATCAATGGCGGTGGACCCGAAGTGACTATGAAGACGAACAACGGAGATGTATACATCCGGAAAAAGGGATAAGAGCGACCAGTTTAAAAGGGCGCGTTGAGCGCCTTTTTTTATCCATGAACATCACGCCATTGACGGTACCGTATATGGAAGTAAATCATGGAGGCGATTACCAGCACACTGCCCGCAACCGACATCACATAACCGGCATGGATAAAGAAATCTAACCAGCTCAGCGCAGGTTGGCCGAGTTCCTTGTACAACAGAACACCCACGCTCCCCAGATAGCCAAACGCATCCGCCAGATAAATGAGAAAACCTACCGTGCTGACGTATTTGAACGTGGCAATCATCCGGTCGAACAAAATGCTGTTGAATGGAACGTAGCCAAGGTATAACCCCATACCCAGCATAATCATCCACGGAGTGGCAGCAATTAATCCGCGATCGAAAAGGAATGTGGCGATGCCCACCAGCAGCATACCACTCAGAACAATGATCTGGTTGATCATAAACGCATTCTTGTTGCTGCGGATGAACATAATGCTTCCCATAATCACGAGAATGGCAAGCGTGATGGGTGTTTCGGTTTTTGTGAAGATCTCCGGAGAATTGCCATAACCCAGAATCTTCCAGACATCCGCTGAGTAGTTGTCGCGAAAGTCGCGGAAAGCGGTGAGCAATGCGTAGGTGAGAATCAGTAACACAAGCCCCGGGGCAAATGCAAGCAGAAACTTCTTTCTATCCTCGCGATTCATGGGCTGTCGTTTTGTGCGCAACGCTTCGTCAAGCGAATCCGGAGGAGGAACCTGATTCAGCAGCCACAGGAAAAATAACAACGGCAACAAGAATATGCATGCCGACACGAAGGGCATCCAGTATTCCGATACACCCCAGAACTTCATCACAAATCCGCCCACTGATTTGGCAAACCCGGAGGAGAAGATAAAACTCACCGATACCCCCGCGCCCAGTACTTCAGTGAAGCGCCTGCCTTCCAGATAGCTGAACACGAGGCCCCATCCCATACCCAGCGGTAAGCCATTGGTGAAAAGAAAAATGATGTTGTAGGGTGGAGGAGTAATGGCGAAAAACAACCACGATAGTCCGGCAATGGTTGTCATGATGATGATCCCGCGAACGCGGAACGAAGATTTGAGTTCACTGATCAGTTTGATGCCGGCAAACTTGGCGAGTCCGTAACCGATAACCTGAGCGATCACCATCCAGCTTTTGTAGGTTACCCCGAAGTAAACAAATCCTTCGAAGGTGCCTACGGTGTACGTTTTCCGGAACGCGAAGATGCAGGTGTATAAACAGAATGCGGCAAGCGTGGCGTAGAGCGAAAACAAAAAGCCGTTTGTATTCCGGAGCCAGCGGGTTACTGCGCCTGCACGCATCAGATCAGATTGCATTTTTCAAGGTAGCAAAAAAATGATCCCAATGGGGGTATGGCAAAGAACAAGGAAGATTCTAGCTTTCTTGTTAAAATCAGAAAAGTTATGAAAGCGGTTTTGGTATTGAGTCTCGTGGTTTCGTGTATAGTTGTTTCCGGTCAAAACCGGAATGCAAGCCTCGGCATGGCCGATTCCCTTTTTCTGGCCCAACGATGGAGCGAGGCGATCATCGCATACGAGAAAGTGCTGAAGAAAGAGCAGGGCAGTGCGCTGGCGTGGAACCGCCTCGGCTTTAGCTATCATAACCTTTCGAGCTACGATAAAGCCCTGGAGAACTATCAGAAAAGCGTTGGCAATAAACCAACACCCGCGTTGGAAACGGTAGTCCAAACGCGAATGGCCAGAGCATACGCCATGAAGCATGAAGCAGACAAAGCGTTCGCTTCCCTGGATCGGGCACTGGTGCTCGGATATAGTAACTTCTCGGAGCTCGATGAACACAAAGAACTTGACAATCTTCGCCAGGACGCCCGCTTTAAAGACTTCCGTCAGCGGGCATACGTGAATGCTTATCCGTGCATGGGCAATGCACAGGCGCGGCAATTTGATTTCTGGATTGGTGAATGGGATGCATATGTCACCGGAACCAACAATCTTGCCGGTCACTCCAAAATTGAAATGGCATCCGGCGGATGCATGATTCTCGAAAACTGGACTTCTGTTGGCGGACCTTTCAGCGGTAAGAGTATGAACTTTATTGATCCGGCTTCCGGAAAGTGGAAGCAGGTGTGGGTAGGATCCGGTGGCGTTAATGTTTCCGAATTTTTGAATGGCGAATACCGCGACAATGCAATGCGCTTCGAATGTGAGATGACCAACCCGCAAGGGGTTAAGTCGCTCGTACATTTTTATTTTTTCAATGAAGGACCCGATCAGGTTCGCCAGTTTCACGAAACATCGGGCGATGGCGGTAAGACCTGGACAACTACCTATGACTTCACGTACAAGCGTAAAAAGAGTTAAGGCGTTAAATCAACGTTCAGGATAACGATATCCTGCAACTGATCAGCAGGCTTGAGTGTATTATCTTTTGTATATCCGCCCCATTGACTGTTAGCGATATAGTAAAGTTTGTTATGAACAATGCACCCGTTGGTAGGCTCATTAAAAGCCGGGTGAGCGCGGTCAATGACTTGTTCATCTGTGAGGGCTGTCAATTCCGGGTTAAGCGCATAGCGGCTAACCTTCATCGGGTTAGTGGCATTCTGTATGGCGATCAGTGAATTTTTGTACCAGCGTAAGCCATCAATTGCTTTTACTGAGGTGGTAACATTATTTTCCAGCAGCGTCAGTTCTTTTGTCCGGGTATCAATCCGAAAAATACCTTTGATGTAATCGGCGGCAAACAGGTAACGTTCATCGTCTGAGAACGTAATGCCCTGCAGGCTCCAGATTTGATCGGACGTAAAATATACCTCGAGCATTTTGCTGCGCTCATTCACACGGAAGATTGTGTTGGTTTGGCTGTCGGAAATGTATGCTTCACCTTTTTTAGTTAAGATCAGGTCCCCAAAAACAGCCTGTTTATCCGCGGGCAGTTCAAACTTTGCCAGTTGTTTCCCCGATAACAGTTCATACTTGAAAATGGCAGAGCGTTCGGTGCTGTCGAAATTCTCCATCTGTGGAAGCGGTGAAGACGCAGCCCAAAGAATATTCTTCTTTTCATCAATGGCGATGGCAAGTACAGAAGCGAGCCCATTATGTCCGGATGGAACAAAGTCGGAAATTTTTCCGTCAGGGGTGACTTTAATAATCTTACGTTTCGAGACACTCGTGGCATATAGAACGCCTTTGTGCCATGCGATTGCTTCCGGATGAACAGTGCGATCAGTGATGACGAACGCGGTGTCGGACGTAATCACGGGTTCGCCCAGATTTTTCTGAAGTGTTTTCAATTTTTCAAAATCTTCGCGACCGCGCAGCACCTTTAGATCTTCTGCATCCAGGTCGAATGCAGCATTTGTGACGATGGCTTTGGTGAGATATACAAGTGCTTCGTCCGGGCGTTGTGTTAAGGCGCAGGCTACGCCCCGCAGATATTGAATACCCTGATGGTAGGGATGTAACTTGCCGGCTTCACCGATCATTTCGTAGAACTCCGGGTAGTTTTGTTGCTTGCGGGCCTCGGTTGCACCGGAATAATAGTATTGCAGGTTTTTCTCCTGACAGAAAGCAGAACCAAAATCGCACAGCAAGAAGCAGGTAAATGTTAATAAAATAATGCTGTAACGTGTGGTGGGTTTTGCAATAAACATAGATATTTGGGCTACTCGAATTTGATTTAAAATTCAGATAATTTGCTGATTCTGAATTCACTTGAATTGGGGTAATTTTCCGTAACCCGTTATACGTACGCATGAAACCTCGGTATTTTTTCTGGCTCCTGCTTGTTATCGTTTCCTGTTCTTCACCGGAAGATAACGATGCGCTGAAAAGTGAAGTACTGAAAACCGATAAAGAGTTTTCAAAACTGGCGCAGGAGGAAGGCATTGTAAAAGCCTTTGTATTTTATGCCGATGAAAAGGTAATCAAGCCCGTTCCGGGTGGCCAGCCGATTTTTGGAAAATACGCGCTGATGGAATCCTATGAGAAAAATCCTCCCGCGTACAAGCTTAGCTGGGAGCCGCTTCGGGCTGAAGCCAGCGGAAACCTGGGCTACACATTCGGTAGTTATACCTTAATCACACAAACGGCAGCCGGTAAAGATTCCGTTCAATACGGAAACTACATTTCCGTGTGGAAACGGAAGAAAGACGGAAGCTGGAGATACGTTATTGATACGGGCAACCCGACCTCCGGCCCGGTGACGTTTCAGTAGATAATTATACCGAAGTTTGGGTGATTATTAATCGCCCGCACACCCGGTACTTTTACAAGTCATGGCTATGATCAAACGCCTGCTGTTGGTCTTATTTTTCGCGCCCCTGTGTACGCAGGCGCAGGATAATTTTGTGCTCCGCAACTATACGGCCGCGCAGGGTGTACCGCAGTCGCAGATCAACGGCATGATTGAAGACGAGAACGGCTACTTGTGGCTGGCCACGTACGGTGGCGGGGTAGCGCGCTTCGATGGTCAGAATTTCAAGGTATACACCACGCTTGACGGTTTGTTAAGCAACATCGTGTATGATCTGAAAATCGATAACGATCAAAATATCTGGGCTGTTCATCCTCAGGGTTTATCCCGTTTTGACGGAACGTCTTTCAAAACATTCAAACCCAATGCCGATTCAGCTAATCACAACATGGTGCGAAGGCTGCTGGTTTTTGGCGATACGCTTTTGATCATGTCGGCACCCGGTGTGTTGGGAAAGATTTATAAAGATTCGGTTTACTACTGGAACAAACCCTATCAGCGCACCGCACCGATTAACCGCATATTTCAGTTTGCTTCCGGGGAGCTCTGTATTTTGGTGAGCGACAAACGGATCTTCATCAAAAGCGCTGGCGGTGACACGCTGATCGGATCACTGCCCAAAGGCCATAATGTTTACTCAGGCTACCGCCAAAATGAGAACCTTGTGCTGGAATCGTATTCTCCTGAAGATGCCGTAATGATGTCGCATGAGATCGATTTGAAAACGAAAACGATCCGGTCTTCTGAAAAAACGTCCGATTACACCGTTCTTTTTTCCGATCCTGCGCAGCATGAACTGTGGTTGATGGATGGCGCGAATAACTTGGTAAATGTGAACACTGAAACGAATGCCCGCAAGGTTATCCTTACCGATCGGAGCATCAATCAGGTAATGCCGGATCGCGAAGGTAACATCTGGATTGGTTCGAACGGAAGCGGCTTGTTCAAGTACTATCATCAGGACTTTACCCGGGTAGGCCCGGAAAATCTTGTCGGGGTGATGAGTGTGCTGCGGGATGGTGATGTAACGTGGGCGGGGTCAATGAACCATGGTTTGTGGAAACTTGGGCCGGATAAGAAAAGCCACTATGGCGACAACCAGGAGATTCTGGGAATTGTTAAATCAGCGGATGGAACAATCTGGGCGGGTGGAACAACAGGCTTTGCAAGATACGATGCGGCTAAAGACCGGTTCGATTGGTTTACGATGCGGGATGGTTTGGTCAGTAACTGGGTGATGGCGATCCGCTTTGATGAAAAAGACAACCTGTGGATTGCTACCGTGGGCGGCATTTCATACTACGATAAGAAAAAATTTACCAATTATAGCACCGAACAGGGTTTACTAACCAACCGGGTGAACTGCATTTATTATTCAAAGAAGTATAAGACGCTGTTTACCGGAAATGAGCTGGGTATGAATACCATTTCCAACGGCAAGGTTGGTTCATTAACATTCGAAGAATTCGCAAACACCACGATCCTGAGCATTAATCCGTACCGCGATTCGTTGCTGTTGATTGGTTCGGGCGGGTCGGGATTTTTGGTATACAATCCGGTAACGAAAAAGTCGAGACTCATTACTACCCATGACGGCCTCACTTCCGACTTTATTTATTTCATTGTCGCAGACGATGATGATACGATCTGGGTTGGAACGGAAAAAGGTATCAGCCGGGTTGTATTGGATGAAAACCTGGATATTATCGAGAACATTCATTTCGATCACGACAACGGATTGCTGGGCGTTGAAACCAATCAGAATGCGTTCAGTTTTCAGGGCGACATGAAGCTATTCGGGTTGATCGATGGTGTGTATCGCTTCAATAAATCACCCAACCGGGCAACAACTTCTTTCGGTGTCCACCTGACGGATGTGGAAGTATACTATGGCGAAGATTCTTCCCGGAATTATGCCGATAGTGTCATGGGATCGTTTAAGATACCGTACCACCCCAGGTTCCCACACGATAAAAACCATCTTACTTTTTCGTTTAACCGCGTAGACAAGCTGAACCCTAAATCAGTAAAGTTTAAATACAAGCTTGATAACTACGATAAATCCTGGTCGAAGCCATCGGCCATGCGGCAGGTGACCTACAGCAATCTCCCTCCGGGCAAGTATGAATTTGTGGTCATGGCTACCGATCACCAGGGTAACTGGGGAAAAGCGTTACGCTACCCGTTTGAGATACGGGCTGCCTTTTATCAGACGGCAGCCTTCTGGATACTGATCTGCATCTTTTTGGCCGGGGTGATCTTCCTCACATTTTACCTGCGCATGCGGCACAAAATTGAGCAGGCCATGCTGCGCGAAAAGATTCGCGAACACGAACAGGAGAATTTGCGGAAGGAAATTGCCCGTGACTTTCATGATGAAATGGGCAATCAGCTCACCCGTATTATCAACTACGTTAGCCTGCTTAAATTGAACGGAAGTGTGGCCGGCGGAACATCCTCCCGGACGGATCTGTATACCAAGGTTGAAAATTCAGCGAAATACCTGTATACCGGTACCCGCGACTTTATCTGGTCGATCGATCCCGTAAACGATGAACTCTCCAAACTATTTATCCACATCCGCGACTTTGGCGAGAAGTTGTTTGAGGAAAAGGACATTAAATTCAGAGCGTTTAATGACGTAAAAATAAATGTGAAGCTTCCGTATGGATTTAGCCGCGAAGCGAATCTGATCTTTAAGGAAGCCATGACCAACGCGTTTAAGTCATCTCATGCAAATAATGCTGCACTATCGCTCATGTCCCGTGAAAACGGGTTTGAGTTTGTTTTTGAAGACGATGGCGTTGGATTTGACGTGGAGAGTAAGAAGGTATCCAACGGGCTTAAAAACATTCGCGACCGGGCCGAGAAACTGAAGGCAACATTAACAATCGACAGTGAACCCGGTAAGGGAACGCGTATCTCATTGAAATTTCAATTCGAAAAAAAATCCAAATATGTCTCTACCATTTAAGAAGCGGGTTGTTATCATCGAAGACGACCAGGAAATCCGGGAAAGTTTTAGTTTAATCGTCAATAGCTCGCAGCGGTTTATGGTGGTGGGTGCCTATGGAAATTGTGAAGATGCCATAGCTGCACTGAATCGCGATAAGCCTGAAATTGTACTCATGGATATTGAACTTCCGGGTATGAATGGGATCAAAGGAACCCAAATCATCCGCGACAAGAACAGCAGCACCGAAATTATTATGGTGACGGTGTACGAAGACAGCGACCTGGTTTTCGAAGCGCTCAAAGCGGGAGCATCGGGGTACATCACGAAAAGTGCTAACTATACGGAACTACTCAGTGCGCTTGAAGAGATCGTCAGGGGCGGGGCTCCCATGAGCAGCCGCATCGCTCGCATGGTGATCGACAATTACCACATTAACCCCAATTCACCGCTTACCAAGCGTGAAACCACCATTCTTCAATTGATATCGGAGGGCAAAACCTATACGCAGATTTCGGAGGAGCTTTTCATTTCCAAGGAAACTGCGAAGACCCACATTAAGAACATTTACTCGAAACTTCAGGTGAACAGTAAGTCAGAAGCCATTGCAAAGGCCAATCACGACAAGCTGATTTAAAAATTTTTAAAAAATTTTTCGGACTAAATGGGTGACGGATTCTATCCGTCATTTTTTTTTGGATACCTCTAAAGGTATTCCGCTTTATCGTGCATTACCGGGCAATCAAACGTTTGATTCGACTGGTGGTCGATTATCTTTCTTATCTGCATTTTCATTTAGCGGTATTTTTTATCACCCTGCTTGCGTCACGAACAAGTGTTTAATATGACTTAGTAAGCGTCATTCATTTGCAACATGCTTTATGGATTTTTGGAAAATGCGCATCCTCATCGCAAGACGATGCATGCATTTTTTTCACTAAACCAATTACGTATGCGAAAAATTCTACTATTATGTTTTTCGTGCTTGGTAACATTTTATGCCACAGCACAGGAGAGGACGGTAACCGGGAAAGTTACTGACAAGGACGGGGCAGGTATTCCCGGTGTGAGTGTTATTGTAAAGGGAACAGCAGTCGGTAGTGCTACCGACTCAGATGGGAATTATGCGCTTACGGCTTCTCCGGAAGCGGTTCTCGTTTTTTCTTTTATCGGACTGGTATCGGAAGAGCGTGCCGTAGGCAGCAACACGGTGATTGACATTCAAATGAAAGAGGATGTCACCCAGTTGGGCGAAGTGGTGGTTACCTCATTCGGTATTCCGCGCGAAAAGAAGTCGATCGGATATGCCGTACAGGAAATTAAATCCGATGAACTCGTTAAGGGCCGGCAAACCAGCGTACTGAACTCGCTGCAGGGAAAAATTGCCGGTGCGCAAATCAGCAATGCCGGTGGTGGACTGGGAAGTTCAACCCGTGTTGTGCTTCGCGGACCAACATCGCTGCTCGGTAATAACCAGGCATTGTTCGTAGTGGATGGTATTCCCATTAATAACGGAACCAGCAACAACGTGCAATCTTCCGGAAACTTTTTCGATAACGTGGTAGACGGGGGTAACCGCGCCAACGATATTAACCCGGAAGACATTGAGTCGGTTACTGTGTTGAAAGGACCGGGCGCGGCTGCGTTGTATGGCTCGCGCGCGTCTAACGGTGTAATCCTGATTACTACCAAAAAGGGAAGTGCTTCGGCGAACAAACGGAACGATGTAACCTTCAACAGCTCATTCCTGCTGTCGAAAGTGCTCGTGACACCGAAACTTCAAAACAAATTCGGCCAGGGTCAGTTTGGTGACAACCAGTCGTACCTGAACGATCAGGAGAGCTGGGGCGACCGCTTTGACGGCTCGTTGCGCCCATATGGTGCTGTGGTGAATAACATCCAGCAGTATAAGCGCTATTCACCAGTGCCGAGTAACATTGAGGATTTTTATGACATTGGTAAAACGTTCCAGAATTCCTTATCGCTGAGCGGTGGCAAAGAGTCTTCTACGTACTACCTGTCGGTCAACGACCTCAATCAAACCGGTGTACTTCAGGGAACGGATTATCGCAGAAATAACCTGACGCTGAACGGCAGTACCCAATTGGCAAATAACATTACCAGCAGTGCGTCAATTAACTACGTACGCATCGCTGCGAATCTGCCGCAAACCGGCCAGCGTAATCAGGCGCTTGCAAACGTACTCAACGTGCCGCGTGATTATAGCATTGTTGACTTCCGGGATTTGAAAAACCCGTTCAATACACCTGATGGATTCTTTACGCCTTTTGCGGTTAATCCATACTACTCGCTGGAGCATGATTACTCCAAGCAGAACCTGAACCGGTTGTATGGAAACTTCCAGCTTTCCTATAAGCCGCTGGAGTGGATTACCACTACGGCCCGTGTGGGTACGGACGTGTCGTCAGATGAACGCAATACGTTTGCCGACATCATTCAGTACAACGATCCGAACGGCCCGAACTACAATGCGGCCTTTAACGTGGATGGTGAGTATACCGAGCAGCGCATTAACAGCCGCGAGATCAATGCTGATTTCATGGTAAACCTGCAGCACGACCTTTCATCATCGATCAAGGGTTCGTTGTTGCTCGGATATAACTTCAATCAGCGCACGACCGATAACCTGATTTCAACGGCTACCCAGCTTACCATCCCGGGTTTTGATAACCTGGCAAACGTAAACGGAACGGTGAATTCGAATGGTACATTCACGAAAAGAAGACTTTTTGGAACCTATGCGTCACTTGACCTGAGCTACAACAACTATTTGTTCCTCGGCCTTACCGTACGTAACGACTGGTCATCGACCCTTCCGGAAAACAACAACTCATTTGCCTATCCGGGCGCTAACCTGAGTTTTGTGGTAACGGATGCGTTCAACCTCGACAGTAAAATTCTTTCGTTCGCGAAGGTGCGCGCCAGCTATGCGCAGGTTGGTAACGATGCCAATCCATACCTGATTCGGTCCGTGTTTGTACAGAGCGGTACAGGCGGTGCGTTTTCAGTAATCAACTTCCCGTTCAATGACGGAACCGTAACTACGCCCGGGTTCAGCGAATCGAACGTAATCGGAAATCCGAATCTTAAGCCGGAGGTTACTACAGCAACCGAACTTGGCTTGGATGTGCGGTTATTCAACGGGAAAATGAGCATCGACTTCGCGTACTACAACAGTTTGAGTGAAGACCAGATTTTGAATGCTGCAGTTGCGCCTTCCGGTGGATACACCACCCAGGTTGTCAATGTGGGTAGCATCTCCAATAAAGGTATTGAACTTACGGTAGGAGGTGAAGTGCTGAAGGTTGGTGATTTCTCATGGAACCTGACGGTAAACTTTGCCAAGAACAAGAACCGCGTGGAGGAACTCAATGATGGTGCTAACTCGCTTACCCTCATCAATCAGGGTTTGACTCCGGGGTTAAAGATCATCAAAGGAAAACCGTACGGAGTATTTGAGGCAACCACGACACTCAAAACTGCGGATGGAAAGACCGTGGTGGGCGGAGACGGAATTCCATTGAATGACCCGGATCCGGTACTGATTGGTACGATCCAACCCAAGTGGACGGGCGGTCTTACCTCAACCATGAACTACAAAGGCTTTACGCTGTCGGCCACGTTTGACACCCGTCAGGGCGGGAACGTAGTGTCGTCGACCATGGCCCAACTGTATTTTAATGGTCAGTTGGAGGAAACTGCATTTAATGATCGTGAAGATTGGATCGTGCCGAACTCGGTTGTTCAGGTGGGTACCAACGCAGATACTGGTGAGCCGATTTACGAGCCAAATACAACTCCGTTAACGATGTATGGTCCCGGAACGGTTCGTAACTACTGGGCACAGATTCAGGGTGGATCGCGCAACGAAAAGGTGTTGGTAGACGCTTCGTACATCAAGCTGCGTGAGCTTTCATTAACGTATGCATTCCCGAAAGCCTGGTTGCAGAAAACACCGTTTGGTAATGTGTCTGTCGGAGCGGTTGGAAGAAACCTGTGGTTACACACGGCGAAGAACAACCACGTGATCGATCCGGAGGCAAGTGCATTCGGAACCGGTAATGCTCAGGGTTATGAATTCTATGGTATCCCTACACAGGCAAGCTACGGTTTTAACCTGCGCGCAACATTTTAAAAATTGATTTATGAAACGAAATAAGCTATATAAATATATTCTGGCATTTGGTCTGCTAACGACTTTTGCCTGTAGCGATTTGCTGGATGTGAATACCGATCCGAATAATGCATCGGACTCAACTCCCCAGCTCACGCTCCCGCCCGCGCAAGTTTCGCTGGCCACGATACTCGAATCGAATTACAACATCCACGGAAGTATCCTGGCTAACTACTGGACGCAAGGCCCTACGGCTTCTCAATACAGCGGCATTGAGCAGTACAACATCACCACCAATACATACGGTGGTGCGTGGGCTGCTTTGTATTCCGGTACACTTACAGATTTGCAGTTTGTAAAAAGGTCTGCGCAGGAAAGCGGTGTGGACAACTACGCTGCCATTGCGCAACTGTTGCAGGTGTACACCTTTCAGATTCTTGTTGATTTGTACGATAAAGTTCCCTACAGCGAAGCCTTGAAAGGAAAGAGCGGTGAGTTGACACCAAATTTCGATGATGGTGAAGATGTGTATGATGATTTGATCGTAAAGATTGACGAAGCATTGAGCTGGATCAACCTGAGCACAAGTGCAGTTCGGCCCGGTCAGGAAGACCTGATCTATCGGGGTGACATGCGCAAGTGGATCAAATTTGCAAATACATTGAAGCTGAAGATTTACATTCGTCAGGCGATTGCCCGGCCGGATGTTGCACAGGCAGGTATCGAGGAATTATACCTTGAAGGTGCGGAGTTTATTGCACCAGGTGAAGATGCCCGTGTAGGCTTCAGCGATGCTACCGGAAGCAATAACCCGTTGTTTCAGGAACTCGACCTCACAACACCTCAGAATCTGGTGGCGAGTCTTACGTCAACCGATGCGTTGCAAAACGACAGTGATGCACGCTTGGGTAAACTTTACGATCGTTCACCAAACACTGGTCAATACGATGGCCTTGTGCAGGGTGTTGGAACTGCCGATGGTGGCGTTTACAACGACTACGCCCGACCGGATTCAACCATTATCCTGAATAAGTCAGCTGCGGTATACCTGATGACAGGCTATGAGAGCTTGTTCCTGCAGGCAGAGGCGGTGCAGAGAAGCTGGGGTACTGGCAGTGCAAAGACACTTTACGACAACGCAGTACTGGCTTCGTTTGCCTTCTGGGGCGTAAACGGGTCGAGCATGATCGGTACCGGTGGTGCGTACGAGTTCGACAACACGCTGGAGCGCATTTACTATCAGAAGTGGATCGCCTTCAACGGTAAACAAGGCTTCGAAGGCTGGACGGAGTGGCGAAGAACCGGTGTACCGGTGTTAGTCAAATCTGTACAGGGCATTCCATTAACGAATGTATTTCCACTGCGATTGATCTGGCCAATTAATGAAACGTCATCGAATCCGAACGTTCCGGCTCTCGAATCAGTGGATGCCCCAGTTTGGTGGGACACAACTTTCTAACGATTAACGCTATTAAATATGAGAAATATAATGAGAGTATTGTTTCTGGCGGGTTTGGCAACATTTGTTTCCGCTTGTGAAAATGATGAGTCAGAAGGTATTATGAAGGGGGTTATCCGATTCCCATCTATAATTCTTCAAGGAAATGAACTTACCTTCATTGGTGAAGATGAACTTTATTCTGATGCAGGAGCAAATGCATTTTTAGGCTTGGATGATATTACAAATGACATGGTAACAGAGTCAACGGTGGATACAAGTATTCCTGGAGTATATACAGTTAACTATTCAGCTTCAGTAATTAATGAACTGGGCCAGGAATCCGTAGCAACAGAACAGCGACTTGTAGTTGTTTACCCTGCAAACCCTAACACGGTAAATGACCTTACGGGTACCTATAAAAGAACGTCTAATGGCGGGTTATCTGTTTGGACAAAAGTCGAGGATGTACCGGGTGTCTACACGGTTACCAACATTGGAGGCGTAGTGCCACCTACTTCGGCATTGTTGGAAATTACTGCCTATGCGTTTCACTTTGAGGATGGCGCAGTGGAAATTCCTGCACAACCGGTTTTTAATGGGATACTTTCGGCAGACCTAACACTTTCGCCAGCTGGGTACACCATTGTGCTAAGTCACCCCAATTTTGGAACAAATGCTAGAATATTTGTTAAACAATAAAGTATGAAAAAGATGAATAAGTATATAATACTTGTATCCGTTGCCATATCATTATGTTCGTGTGTAACTGGAGGATTTGACGAGAACACCCAATTGGATGATTTAGATAATGAACTGGCGAAAGCTCCCAAGATTGATGCGATTATGGTAAATGGAGTAGAAGTAGAACGTAATACGCAGTCTGTTCGCGTGGTAGAAGCCCGCATTGGTGATGTACTCACCATTGAGGCTGAAGTATCGAGCGGCCGTAAAGCTGAACTTACCGAACTGGAAGTTTCGCGGCAGTATTATTACAATACAACGTTTACGGAAGATCCAAAGCCACTGGACGGAACCACCACCGGCTTTTATGATATCACCGGCAAAAAGTACACCTTCTCGTTTGATTATACCGTTCCGGACGTAGACGATGATGACTTTGACTTTCATCCGGGTGATCAGATTTATGTGTACTTCAGAGCTTTAAATGACCGGGGTAACTACGGATTCAAGGCATTTGAAATTCACATTATTGAGTAGGGGTTATTTGTAGAAAAAAAAGAGGGTCGTTTGACCCTCTTTTTTGCTTGGTTATCCTTTGAGCTTTTTGAGTTCGCTTTCGTAGAAGCTGAGATTTTGCTTTTGATTTTCGGGAACGTTCTTAATCGCCAGTTCCCAATACTTGATGGCGTTCTTTTTGTCTCCCAGTGCTGTATAAGCCCGTGCTAACCCCACATTCGGTGTAAACTTATCTTGTGGGTGACTTTTTGCGTTGTACAGAAAAACGTCAAGCGCTTTCTGCGCTCTTCCGCCCTGCAACAGCGTTCTGCCATATTGATGGATCAGTTGTACGGTGGCCGTAGGATGTTTAATCGCCTTGTCCATCACCGCATCTGCATCCGCTTCTTTATTCATCGCGGAGAGCACCTGCGCCTTCACCGACAGCGAATTGAAATTTTCCTGACCAAAGTATGGATCGCTAATGGCGATATCGGCCCATTTTAATCCCTGTTCAAGGTTGCTTTTGGTTTGAATCGTAAAGAGGGCTGCGTTGATGTATGGCTCGTGCTGAAAGCCCGCGGTTGTTCCCCGTAACTCCTTGAGAATGGTTTGAACGTATACATCGTTTACGTTGGGCACATCGATCGCAAAACCGGCACGTTTGTTTTCCCATTGCAGAAACGCCGTGGCGGTATTGGGCTGACGGTTATCAAAACTGTACGTGAGCCACTCGGTGTATTCGCAATCCTGCGGTTTGGCTTCCACGCGGGCCACATCAAGCTCGGGATTGTAAAAGTAACTTCCCCAACTGTTTGCATCGCCTGAAAGAATCCACGTCCAGGGCTTATCTTTTTCAACCGCCAGAAATAAACCATAGGTTCCGGCTTTCACCGGCTTGCCGCCAATCACTACATCGTGCGAAAAAGAGATCGTTGTATTTTCGTTTGAGCCTGCACGCCAGGGCGCTGCCTTTGACGTACCGTAACCCTGGTCGATATAACCATAGTGAGCAGGACCGCCCCAGATTTTTCCCTTTCGGTCCTCACCGTTAGGCCCGTGAACATCCGGACTGCTGTAGGTGATCGTAACCTTTACCGGGCCGATCCACTGCGATACTTCAGATTTTTGATTGCCTCCGCTGGGCGGAGTGGTAATGCCTTGCGCGAATGTTAACATTGCACAAACCATCAAGGCGTTGAGCAAGAGTATTTTTTTCATCATAGGATAGAGTTATATAACAGTAATAGAACGCAAAAGCGGTTACTACGACCTCACCCCAAACGTGGTATTTTGCGTTAGACCTTCCCGATTTTTTTAAACGGAATAACCATCCGCAGTGAATGCGGGAAAATCTCGATTTTGAATTCAGTAGCGTGTCCGCAAGGTTCACCGTCTACGTGATAGGCGGTTGGTTGAGCCACTTTGATCGTGCCGTTATGCATGGTCATACAGGTGTAGTAGCGGCCGGTTTTCAATTTCCCGGTAAACATCTGGTAGGCAAACCTGAAGCCGCGTTGGGCTGGTACTTTTTTCAGGATCGCAGTTTGGAGACTGTTATTCGTGACCGATGCCTGCGGGGCAACCTGGGCATTGTTACCATACTGCGAAGCGTTGGCAATGGCGATCATGAATGAGCTGTGTTTTTTATATTCATGATTCTCCAGTTCAAGTTCCGCCTCAAACTCTTTATAGGTGAGGTAATGCAGTGTTACCAACCGCGCATATGTCCAGAAACCGCGCTTCCTCTTGGTGGCAAACAAGTTGGCAATGTGACCGTCAAAACCGATTCCTGAAACATTCAGCGAGAGCTTTCCATTCAGGCGAAAGGTATCCATCTCAACCGCCTCTCCGGTGAGCAGTTGCTCAAGCGCCATATCGATTTTCATGGAGATACCGAGGTGCCTCGCCAGGCCATTTCCGGAACCCTTCGGAATGATGCCCATGGGAGTTTTGGTGTTGAGCAATCCCCGGGCTACTTCGTTGATCGTGCCATCTCCGCCCACGGCCACAACAATATCAAAATTCTTTTTGAAGCCTTCCCGGGCCAGATCTGTTGCATGTCCCGGACCTGACGTAAACTCAATTGTACATTCAACATCATGTTTGGCGCATGCGGTGAGAATACGGCCTTCCACTTGTGGCAAATACCCGGTTCCTGCAAACTTATTGACAATGAACAATACGTTCTTAACTTCGCTCATGACACACCAACATTACAAATTTTTGTGATATGATCGCGTTCGTTCCCCGTAAATTCAAATTCAAAGCCTGGAGCAAGGAAAACAAGCTTCTGCTGAAAGTGAGCAGCATTGAATGTGTAAAAGGCGAGTTGAATAAGAAAGATCATTTGCTGCTTCAGTTTACCGGCCTGACGGATAAGAACGAAGAAGAACTTTATGAAATGGATATTGTATTGGTGCAGTCGGAAAAATTTGTGATTGTATGGGATGATCAGCGTAACGGGTGGTTTCTGACAAATCTCAAAACGGAGAAAAAATCAGATGCTTTTTCAAAAGAATTGGCCGTCAAAACCGTTCGCCTCTGCAGTTACTTTGAATCAGGCGATGCGTCCTGATTACTTCTTGTCTTTCAGTTTCGATTCGATGTACTTGACAGCGTTACCGATGGTCGATAATTTTTCGGCATCATCATCCGGAATTTTAATATCGAAGGTCTGCTCAAAGTCCATCACAATTTCTGCGTAGTCGAGCGAGTCAATTCCGAGGTCTTTTACCAGGTTAGCGTCAGGTGTTATTTCCGATTCAGCAATGCCCAGCTTTTCGATCAGGATTTGGGCAACGCGTTTTGAAACATCTTGCATAGTTAGTCAGTACGAATTTCCGCCAAAGGTATGAATTTTTGGGAATTGACGGGGGGTATTGTGGATCGGGCAGCAGGAACTAAGGAACAGGCATTTGTGATCGGAAGCTAACCCTGCCGGATAGTCAACGCCCGACTGTTAATGTTAACCTTGAACTTCCAACTCAAAATCTCATCAGAAACTCGGTACCCTTGCCAACGGTTGATTTTACCGTTAGCGTACCCTGATGTTGACGCATGATCTGACGCGAAAGGCTCAAGCCGATTCCGGAGCCGGTCTTTTTCGTAGTAAAGAACGGAATGAAAATCTTCTCGAGTGCTTCCGGATCGATACCGGTTCCGTTGTCTTTCACGGAAATTACCGGTCGCATCTTCTCGTTATAATAGGCGCGTAGTACAATCAGTTTTTCCTCACCTTCATCGAACGCCTGAATCGCGTTTTTGAAAAGATTGATGATCACTTGTTCGATCATGGTCTTGTCGGCCGAAATCGTCAGATCTGACGGATCAACTTTGCATTCGAGTTTGATATTTGCCTCCGACAAATCGCGCTTGTGCAGCATGGCAACTTCATCGAACAACTGGGCAACCTGGATGTTTTCCGGCTTTGGTTTTGGGATATGGGTGAGGCTCCTGAATTCTTTTACAAAGTGGATCAGGCCTTCGCTGCGTTTGCTGATGGTTTGTAACGAAAGGTGAATATCCGCGAGTTGCTCTTTTTGCAAAGGCTTTTCTGCTTCATCGCGTAAATGGATCTTAATTTCATCTTCCACAATGCCGGCAAGGGATGAAATCGGGGTAACCGAATTCATGATCTCATGCGTAAGTACGCGAACGAGGTTTTGCCATGCCTCCATTTCCTTTTCTTCCAATTCACTTTGGATGTTCTGCAGCGAGATGAGCTTCAGGTTTTCGCCCCGCAGCGTTAGTTCGATGGCGTAAACCGAGAGTTGAATAAAGTCTTCAGCCACCTTGAGTCGCAACAGTTCGCGGCCACCGGTTCTTAACCGGGTAAACACATTTACGAGCGTTTCACTTACTTCTTTCAGATCGTTAACGGTTTCGGCACGATTAACCTTTAGAAGTTTGCGGGCAGCGCTGTTGAAGATCTCAATTTTGCCGGTGTCTTCTTTAAAGATGATCAGCCCGATACCCACATGCATCACAATGTTCTTGTAGAACAGGTATTCCGAATCGCGTTCCTGCCGGGAATACCGCAGCTTGTTCAAGGCTTCGTTCATTTCCTGATGCAGGCGCTGGATACTGGGATCTTTGCTTTCAGTTTTAAACGCAGACGACAGGTCATCGAATTTGATCGAGTCGAGAAACGAGGCCATGTCGTAATTGGAACTCTCGATCATCTTCATCATTTGTTTTACCTGAAACAGAATGACCGCCAGCAGAACAAACGAAATGATGTATTGCTGCTCGTTGAACAGGAGGTAGCCGAACAATAGAATGGAAAAAGCCAGTATGGCCACGCGGGGCAATACCGGTGATTTCCAATTAAAGTCCATACTTTTCCATTCTGCGATAAAGGGAGGCGCGTGTCAGGCCAAGTTCATCGGCTGCTTTGGAGATGTTTCCGCTGTAAAGACTCAACGCTTTAACAATGGCTGCCTTTTCAACTTCATCGAGGTTAAGGGTTTCGGGCGATACCGATGATGAAACCGGCCGGCTGAATAAGAAGTCGCTTTCCTGCAGTGAGTTTGAGTCGGTCATGATCACAGCGCGTTCGATTGAGTGCTGCAATTCACGGATGTTTCCCGGCCAGGCATAGCGCTTCAGTTTGTCGGCTGCTCCGGGCGAAATGGTCGTTACCGACTTGTGGTATTTTTTCGCGTAATGTTCAAGGTAGTGTTGTGCAAGCAACGGAATATCTTCCATGCGGTCAGCCAACGGCGGAACCTTGATTTCAACCGTATTAATTCTGTAAAGTAAATCCTGGCGGAAGGTGCCTTCCTTTACCATTTGGTGAAGTGGCATGTTAGTCGCACAGATCAAACGAATATCAACCGGTATAGATTGATTCGATCCTACGCGGGTTACCTGCCGTGCCTGCAAAGCGCTTAACAGTTTGCTTTGCAAACTCAGGCTCAGGTTTCCAATTTCATCCAGAAACAATGTACCGCCATTGGCCAATTCAAATCTTCCGGGCCTGTCTTCGCGTGCATCGGTAAATGCACCTTTTTTATGACCGAATAATTCGCTTTCGAAAAGACTTTCCGTAATCGCGCCCATGTCCACCGATACAAAGCTGTTGTCTTTACGCAATGAACGCTGATGGATCGCGCGTGCGATCAATTCTTTACCGGTTCCATTCTCACCAAGGATCAACACGTTGGCATCGGTTTTAGCAACTTTATCGATCAAGGCGAAAACTTCTTTGATCGCGGTGCTTTGGCCGATGATTTCGCCAAACGGCTTGCTGATTTGTTCTTCCAGCATTTCTTTGGCTTTGCGCAACTTGTCGACCTCGCTGTACGACTGGCGTAACCGGATCGCAGTAGAAATCGTTGAGATCAGTTTTTCATTCTGCCACGGCTTAAGAACAAAGTCGGTGGCACCTTGTTTGAGCGCCTTTACGGCCATCTCCACATCACCAAATGCGGTGATCAGAATCACCACGGCCTGCGGATCTTTTTCAAGAATTTTTTCGAGCCAGTAAAAGCCTTCTTTTCCACTGGTGATGTCTTTGCTGAAGTTCATGTCCAGCAGGATAACATCGTATGTATCGTTATTTAAAAGAAAAGGAATCTTGTTGGGATTCTTCTCGATGATCACGTGGTGATTTTGCTTTTTAAGCAGCATTTTGGCCGCCAGCAACACATCCTCATCGTCATCGATCATTAAAATTTTTCCACCTTCTGCAGTCATACGCGTGTTTAGGTTGAGGTTTTTAACGAAAATCTGTGCCAGAGCCCATGTGTGCCGTAAATGGCCTTTTTGACGTGGTTACGTGTCCTCAACTGTACAAATATGTTCAAAAATGAACAGTTTTTTTGTACGGTTTTGAAAGTTTATGCATAGGGGCGGTAAGAGAGTTTGCTAAAGACCGGAATGGAAGAGCAATAGGAGGATAAGGTGCGATACCTTCGGCATTGTGCCCATGATAGATACGACTTGTTATAAATATTTGATCTCTTTGGAATCGGTCGATGGTATTCTACAGGCACGCATCGCAACGGATGACAAACGCATCCAACGTTTGTAAACTGGCGTAAAAAGTCTATCTATGCGACACTATCATGGAATTCTTTCATCTAGTCAGCTTCATTTCGGAATATCTGATCCAGGGAATCTTCATTAGTGTGCTGGTTGTGTGGATCGCTAGCGTAACTACTAAAAGAGACTACGGGTACGCTAAAATACTTTTTAAATGGATCATGATCGCATATGCAGCTTTAGCAATAACAGGTCTGCTATTTTTTGTCTTCTATCAATGGTATGACGGAATAGAGTATTCGGGATATTCTTTCGGCGACAGATTTTTTGGAGACTTTTGGTTTTCTTTCTGGGTGATGTTGGGCGGCAATCTAATAACTCCGTTTATCTTACTGTCCAAGAAGATCAGTAATAAGTTCGTCTTTCTGTTTCTTGTCGGGGTGATGATGAACATCGGCTGGCTTTTTGAAAGGTTTGTTATTATTATAACAAGCCTGCAACGGGATTACGAACCCGAAGGATGGTTTGTACACGTTTTGTTGTTTATCTTACCTTTGAATATATACTTTTTCCGAGGATTGTTATTGGGTATTGTGGTGTTGATAGTTGGACAAGTTATTACCAGAGCGCCACGAAAGAAACAACCAATCGAGTAAAAAAGGAAGCCAGGAAAATACCCCAACCGCGAAGCGGTCGAATATTTCCGATAACACTCTTCGATGCCGAAGGCATCGTTTCTCTGATTGGGAAACAACTTTCTATAAACATTTAATCCCTCCGGGATTGCGGCTGAACCTTTGGCAAGAGAAACAGATTAATGGTTACACCGGATGCCGCAGGCATCTAATATTTATAGCCACGGGTTTTGAAAAAAATCCCGACCGCGAAGCGGTCGAATATTCCCGATAACGCTGTTCGATGCCTTC
>JAEUUJ010000018.1 GCA_016786495.1 Cyclobacteriaceae bacterium | reverse complement strand
GCGTTTCAAAAAGCTGTTGATATCTGGGCCTCCCTGCTGATCACGCCCGTTCCAATCCGCATTGAAGCGCGCTGGGTTCCGCTTGCTTCAAACGTATTGGGTTCAGCAAACTACACCGCGGCCTATGCAAACTTTAAAGGTGCTCAACGGCTCAACGTGTTTTATCCCGTAGCCATTGCAGAAAAAATTACGGGACAAAATCTAAACGGAACCGACCCTGATATTTTTGCCAACTTTAACAGCAACTTCAACTGGCATTTCGATCCGGACGATCCAAATATTCCGTCCGGTAAGTACGATCTGACCACCGTTGTACTCCATGAAATTGGGCACGGACTTGGTTTTTCAGGGACTTTCACGTCCAGCAGCGGCCAGGGTTCATTTGGATTACTGGGCTCGGGTGTTCCCATTGTTTACGACTCCCATCTCCAGAACGGAAGCGGTTCAAACCTGATTGCAACAGTAGCCTCACCCTCAACTACCCTGAACACAAACCTGACCGGTGGTTCGCTTTTCTTTAACGGCCACAGCGGCATCTCGAAACTTTATGCACCCGGAACCTTCAATGCGGGTTCAAGCGTAAGTCACCTCGATGAAGTCACGTTCAACGAAACCGCCAACGCGTTGATGACTCCGCAGATTGCTTCACAAGAGCGAATTCGCGATCCCGGAATTTCATTAGAAATACTTAAAGACATCGGTTGGGAGATGGTATACATCAATCACGTTAAACTACCCGACAACGAAAATGTAAACGGGCCCTACACCGTTACGGCCAACGTTACGGCCGACAACGGCTTTGATCCTGCCGAGTTAAAACTCAACTACACCGTGGATGGAACGAACTACACCTCTGTTGTGATGGCCGACCAGGGCAGTAATAACTTTTCTGCGAACATTGTTAATCCCAATCCGGGTGTTGCCCGTGACTTCGGGTATTTCATTTCGGCCAAAAGCACGGCAGGCGCATCGTACACGAATCCCGGCACCATTGTCAGGATTCTCAATTCTCAACTGCAAAACCGGTACGTCTTTTCAACCGGACCGGATACCGAAGCACCCATTATTACACACACGCCAGAGTTATACGTCATCAATTCTGAAACGCAATTAAAAATTGAGGCAATCATTTCTGATAACATCGGGGCACTTACAGCCAAGCTTACGTACTCCATCAATGATGTGGCTCAACCTGATCTTCCGCTTGTACTGACCGATCCGGGTGAAGATTCCGTTTACACAGCCACCATCAATTTTTCAGGGCTGGACAATGGCGACAAAATCAAGTACCGCATTGTTGCGACCGATGCCTCCACAAACCAAAATCAGAAAATTTCTCCTGCCACAGATTCTCACATCGTGCCAATTATCGATTTCGAACCCGCGCAGACTTCGTATCAAACAACATTCTCCGATCCGGAACGCGACCAGGAATTTTTCGGAACGGGCTTTACAATTTCGACAACAACCGGCTTTACTAACAGATCGCTTAACTCCGAGCATCCATATGTAACAGGCGATAACGCTGACGGCAACGAACGTAACCTGATTTATCAACTACGAATTCCGATAATTGTTCAATCAACCGGAGCTATAATCAGGTTTGATGAGATTGCGCTTGTAGAGCCGGGTGCCTCCGGATCGGTTTTCGGAGACGATGACTTTTTCGATTACGTTGTTGTAGAAGGGTCGGATGATGAAGGGGAAACGTGGGTGCCGCTGGCCCCAGGCTACGATGCGCGCACGCACAGTGTGTGGCTCAACCGGTACAACAGTCAGTCGGATGCTAACGGAAACTCAACAGCCGTAGCAACCCCGGAGCTGTACCGCATCCGCGAGATTAATATGTTGCAGAACTTTGAAAGCGGCACTGAACTAATCATCCGCTTCAGAATGTACATCGATCAGTTGGCGGTAGGCTGGGGCTGGACGATTGATAACCTCGCCATTCAGACGGTTATCACAGGGGCTGAAGATGCGCTGGAAGCCAAGCTCAGCGTGTACCCGAACCCGGTAACGGAAAATATCCGCGTTGAAGTTGCCAGCGCCTCGAAAGCAGATTTCTCCATTGAACTGCTGTCGCTCCAAGGGCAGAAAATATATGAAGCGTCCGACCGCGCGGCCAACGGCCGGATGGTGCATACGATTGCTGCCGGTCAATTGGCCGAAGGCATGTACCTGATACGGGTTTCCGATGGTACGAAATCAACCGTGCGAAAAATTATCAAACGGGGTTAATCCGACTCCGCATGAACGTGAACCGCCCGATAACCCGGGCGGTTTTTTTATGCCCGGAAATTATAATCCGGCTAACCGGCAAATGATTAAAATCTGTGGTTATTTTTGCAGGATTTTTAGATCAGGATCTTATTGAAATTCAGCGCAAGAACCACTCATTTCACTGATTTCTCGGAGTTGACCCGCAAAACAACTCCTTCCGGCCTGATTTTTCTCCTTCGTTTCACCAACCACTACTTACTACAATGCCAAGAGACAGAAGCATTCGCTCGGTTTTAATTATTGGAAGCGGTCCGATCGTTATCGGCCAGGCCTGTGAATTTGATTATGCAGGGTCGCAGGCGTCACGCTCGTTGCGCGAAGAAGGCATTGAAGTCGTGCTGATCAACTCGAATCCGGCTACGATCATGACCGACAAGGTGACCGCAGACCATGTTTACCTGAAGCCGCTCACCAAGAAATCGATCCGGGAAATTCTCGAAAAACATAATATCGATGCGGTACTGCCCACCATGGGCGGACAAACCGCGCTGAACCTGTGCATCGAATGCGACAAAGCCGGTATCTGGCAGCATTACGGTGTTCGAATCATCGGGGTAGACATTAAGGCCATTGAAACCACCGAAGACCGCGAGAAATTCCGTCTGAAAATGATCGAGCTTGGTGTGGGCGTGTGTAAGGGCGGCACAGCAACTTCGTTCCTCCTTGGAAAAGAGATTGCCCAGGAAATCGGCTTCCCGCTGGTAATTCGCCCGTCTTACACACTTGGTGGAACGGGTGGTGGTTTCGTTGAGAAACCGGAAGACTTTGATGAGGCGCTCAACCGCGGTTTGCATGCTTCACCGATCCATGAAGTGCTGGTGGAACAAAGCATCATGGGCTGGAAAGAATACGAGCTCGAACTTTTGCGTGACGGTGTCGGAAATGTGATCATCATCTGTTCGATTGAGAACTTCGACCCGATGGGAATTCACACGGGCGATTCCATCACCGTTGCTCCCGCGATGACGCTTCCCGATACGGTTTATCAGAAGATGCGCGACCTCGCCATCAGGATGATGAACGGAATCGGCAAGTTTGCAGGCGGATGTAACGTACAGTTTTCAGTTAACCCGGAAACAGACGACATCATCGGTATCGAAATTAACCCGCGCGTGTCGCGCTCTTCCGCACTCGCATCAAAAGCAACAGGCTACCCGATCGCCAAGATTGCGGCCAAACTCGCCATTGGCTATAACCTTGATGAATTAAAGAATGCGATCACCGGAACAACAACCGCATACTTCGAGCCCGCACTCGATTATGTAATCGTTAAAATTCCGCGCTGGAACTTCGATAAGTTTCACGGTGCCGATCGCAAACTCGGTTTGCAGATGAAGTCGGTAGGTGAAGTAATGGGCATCGGAAGAAACTTCCAGGAAGCCTTACAAAAAGCGTGTCAGTCACTCGAAATCAGAAGAAATGGTTTGGGTGCTGATGGAAAAGAATTAACCAAGCAGGCAGACTTGCTCTATAGCCTGGAGCATCCGAGCTGGAACCGTTTGTTCCACATCTACGATGCCATGAAGCTTGGCATTTCGATGAAGACTATTCAAAAACTGACCAAGATCGACAAGTGGTTCCTCGAACAAATCTGGGAACTCATCGAACTGGAGCAGCAGATTGAAAAATATGATCTGAATACAATACCGGCTGATCTATTGCGCACGGCAAAAGAAAAAGGGTATGCCGACCGGCAAATTGCCCACTTATTGGGTTGCCTCGAAAGTGAAGCACACAACAAGCGCAAAGAAATGGGTATCAACAGAACCTATAAACTGGTTGACACATGCGCTGCGGAGTTTGAAGCAAAAACTCCGTACTATTATTCAACCTTCGATGGTGAAAACGAATCGGTTGTTTCCAACAACAAGAAGATTATTGTACTGGGTTCAGGACCTAACCGCATCGGTCAGGGAATTGAGTTCGACTACTCGTGTGTTCATGGAATCCTCGCTGCCAAAGAATGCGGTTATGAGGCAATCATGATCAACTGTAACCCGGAAACTGTTTCCACCGATTTCGACATTGCCAACAAACTTTACTTCGAGCCGGTATTCTGGGAACACCTGTGGGATATCATCCAGCTGGAAAAGCCGGTGGGTGTAATTGTTCAGCTTGGCGGACAAACTGCGCTGAAACTTGCCGAAAAGCTTCATAAGTATGGCGTTAAGATTATGGGTACTTCATTCGAAGCGCTTGACTTAGCGGAAGATCGCGGGAGCTTCTCAACCTTGTTGAAAGACATGGGAATTCCGTACCCGGAATTCGGAGTAGCTACTGATGCAGATGAAGCACTGGAAGTATCCAAGACTATTGGCTTCCCATTGCTCGTTCGTCCTTCGTATGTATTGGGCGGCCAAAGCATGAAGATTGTGATCAACGAAAAAGAACTGGAAGATCACATCATCGATATCTGGAAACACCTGCCGGAGAATAAAGTACTCCTCGATCACTTCCTGGACGGCGCGATTGAGGCCGAAGCAGATGCGATCTGCGATGGTGAGGATGTTTATATCATCGGCATCATGCAGCATATCGAACCTGCAGGTATTCACTCAGGCGATTCGTATGCTGTGCTTCCACCGTACAACCTGGGCGACCTGGTGATTAAGCAAATTGAAAACTATACCAAGCGCATCGCAGTAGCGTTAAAGACCGTAGGATTGATCAACATTCAGTTTGCGGTGAAGAACGACAAAGTTTACATCATCGAAGCAAACCCGCGCGCTTCGCGTACGGTGCCGTTCATCTGCAAAGCTTACGATGAGCCCTATGTAAACTACGCCACCAAAGTGATGCTCGGTGAGAAGAAAGTGAAGGACTTCAAATTCAACCCGACCAAAAAAGGATACGCGATTAAGGAACCGGTGTTCTCTTTCAGCAAATTTCCGGATGTGAATAAGGAGTTGGGTCCTGAAATGAAGTCGACCGGAGAGGCGATTTATTTTATTGACGATCTCATGGACGACTATTTCATGAAGATTTACAGTGAACGAAATCTGTACCTGAGCCGTTAAATACAACGTATTATCTTTCGAGTATGCTTTTACGCTGGTTAATTATCGGAACGCTGATTGGCTACGTGCTTTATAAAATGGGCTTTTTCAGGAACCTCTCTGCAGGCTATACCGAAAAGGATCAGCAACGCCGGCCGCCCAACAGCAACGTGAACGTGAACAGCGCGCCCCCGAAAGAAAAGAAGCGCTCCACATTTAAAGGTGGCGACTACGTTGATTACGAAGAAATAAAATAAATGGAAGGCAGGAGGTTCGGAGCATGATTTCGAACTTCTTCCTTTAACCATCGGGCTTCGAACATGAAGATTCACTTCTATAAATATCAGGCCACGGGCAACGATTTTGTCATGATCGACAACCGGTCGGGTGAACTTTCGTTGTCGGTTGAGCAAATACAAAAAATCTGTGATCGCAAGTTTGGCGTGGGCGCGGATGGGCTGATGCTGATCGAGAAAGATCCGAAGCTGGATTTTAATCTTGTCTATTATAATCAGGATGGTTCGCAAAGCCTGTGCGGCAATGGAAGTCGCGCGGCCATGAGCTTTGCTTCCTTTCTCAACATTGTAAACGGAACCGCTTCCTTCAACGCATACGATGGCCGCCATGATGCAACACTCGGTCAGGACGGCATTGTTCGGTTGAAAATGAACGACACAACCGGCATCAAACGCTACGGGGAGGATCTGTGGATCGACACAGGCGCTCCGCACCTGATGCGGTTCGTACACGATATTCGCTCAGCCAACGTTTTTGAAGAAGGTCGCAGCATCCGCTACAGCGATACATTCAAGCCCGCCGGCACGAATGCAAATTTTGTCGAGTTGCTGCCCGACAATACCATTTTTGTACGCACCTACGAGCGCGGTGTTGAAAATGAAACCCTGTCGTGCGGAACGGGTGTAACCGCAGCCGCACTTGCCGCGACTACCAAAGGGTATACATCACCCGTAAAAATCAAGACGCTCGGTGGCGAATTGTCGGTTGAATTCAATGCTCAAAAAACTACCAATTCCTCGGAGATGTTTGAGAACATTTTTCTCGTCGGCCCGGCAATGTTCGTGTTCAGCGGCTCAATCGAGTTATAGTATTTACTACTTTTTGTTCTAGTTTTCTGTTCAACAATTTTTTTGATTAATAAAGGGCAGCGCGCAGTAATGAGCCGATACTTTTTATTTATTTTCATCAGAAAAATTTATGAAAACGAAAACTCTGATCACGTTACTAATCATCAGTCTGTCACTCACACCCTGCTATGCGTTCTCGGTCGACGCAAACGACGTGAATTCATGTCGTGACTTAAAAAGAGAGTGCAAAGCTGTTATGCGGGAAGATGGCGAACTTTCGTCTGTAGAACGGCACGCCTGTAAATCACTGTTCCACACGTGCAAAGCGCTACAGTGGTTTGATTAACTGACTAGCATTCCTTTTCTAGAAACATAATATTTATGAAAAAATTTCTCGTCATCAGTATCCTAGCAATGGGATCACCTTCGGTAACCAACGCTATCGCAATTGCTAATGAAGATGCAGGCAGCAGCTGCAGACAATTAAAACGTGAATGTAAAGAAGTGGCTCGTGAGGACGGAAGCCTCAACAGCCTTGAGCGCCACGCCTGTAGGGCTATCTATCACAGTTGTAAAGATTTCGAAGCACTTCGGAATTAACCGATCTTTCCCAAATCGTAACAGGCCAATTGAACGTCCATTGGCCCTATTGAGATAATTTTGAAATACCTTATTCCCATACTGTTACTGATAATCGTTGCGAGCTGTCAGTTTACTGCCTTTAAAGAAAAGTTCTCCGCAACGCTGGCAGACAGCATTAAAACGGATCAACTTTTGCCCGCCACGTTTGTATTTAGTTCGCAGGTCATTCAGTATAAAGGTGACTATTATCATTGGGACAACAATATAAATCAGGTAGTTTGTCTCGATAGCACGTTCAAATTCAAGGAACACTTTGGTAACATTGGCAGTACACCGGAATCAATTTCGTTCTATTCAAGTTTCAGCATTGTCGATGATTATTTATTCATCTGTGGCAATCAATGCTTGGTTTACAGACTTGACACGCCAAAGTTTTTGGGCAAATTTGCCTTTGAAATTGGAGAAGTAGAGTGGATTTTGAAGTTCGCAGATGAACTCGTTCTGGGAGGACCCAGCGAATCAGACGATTCATATTCGCTGTACGCCACCCAATTCGATTTGGTTACAGGATTCTCACCCTTACAAAATGTAGCTAAAATTCGCTTTGACGCCAAGCTCGATTATGTATGCAAGAGCACAACGGCTCTTGTTTCCCAGGACAGACTCGTACTTTTGAAAAAGGATGTCGGGGAGTTAGAGGTTATGAATAAAAATTTCGTGCTGGAAAGGTCATTTCGATTACCATACTCGTCCAGCGAAGAGGAAAACAGGGACTTTATAGATGAGGAAACATATGTTGTGAAAAACATAGAGGCCTGGAGTATGACAAAATGCGCCAAATTCATTTTTATAAATCGAACCGAAGATCTTAACACAGGGGCTGAGAGGAATAAGTTTAAGCGCGTTCATTGCTTTGATTTACAGATGGAATATGCGGGGACATTTTTATTGAAAAAGGGAGCCATATTCATTTCCTGTAATTTTGCAAACCAACTGCTGGCGAACAAAATGGATCACGAAACTTTATATCTATATGATTTACGATAGAGTTTTACTCGGTCTTTGTTTAGTGATGGGTTCAACCGCACTGAAGGCACAAGAGGAAAATTTCTTCAACCGGCAATTCCCTGGTTTCCAATTGTTATTTGCAAGCCCATCGGTCGAGATCGAGAACTTCTATCAATCATCGGAGGGTTTTGTGGTGATGTTTAACTCCCTTGACCCCCGGACAATTGGTTCTTCTTTTGTGGTTTTTAGCCGTGAACATTTACCGGGTGATACGCTCACCATCACCTGCATTCCCGCACTTCGGAATACTTCATTTTGGTCGGAAGACGGTTGGTTTTTTTATCGGCCTGAATTTGTTCGGGATAAACTATGCTCAAGTTCCTATAAAACACAAAAAGTCATTATGTTCCAGGTGTCTGATAACAAAGTTCAAAACTTGAGTTGTAAATCAGACGTAAAAACAACTTCATCCGGGAAAAATCAGCGTAGTGACACATATCGGTTTAAAGAATATACTTTGGTCAAATCAGCTTCGAAAAATGAGATCGAGATGAGTCTTAATGGTACGTTTTCATTGAAGCGAAGCAGAAAACAACTAGATGAAACGTCATTTTCGCCCGAGATAGTATTCAAACATTATATACGGGATTCAGTAGCCATCATATTCGACACAAACAGAAAACTAATTTACCGTTTTATAAACGGATTTTTGAGGCAAACCATCTCAGTCGAGAATCTATCTGCTGCCCCATATGAGTTGGATCTTTTGTACGACGATATTAAAAAACAAATCTACGTTCGTGAAGGGAAAGCTAACTGCGCAGAGGTCCTTTATCGATGCTCCCCGACGCAGTTAACCGAGTTGTCGATCACCCTGGCGAATGCGCAACCAGACCATACAACAACCAAAGTGCCCTTGAAGCGGGCTATGAGAATATCAGATAATGTACTCTATTCGGTAATGAAACTCAAAGAAGGAGATAAGAGTTTCGATGGACTGTTTTATACAGATCTTTCCAAATTTTAGCATAACAGGGCTATCCACCGCCTGCCATAAAGCCCCGCGAATCGCTCTACAGCCTAAGATTTTGGCATATTGCCTGCCAAAATGGTCGTAAACGGAGATTTGGAACTATAATTGTCCATTCCTGCCGATCTGCCGATAGGCAGGTTCAAAAAACAAACTAACTTTAAGGCCCTTTTTAGGGGTTATTAGCTGATAGTTGACCGGTTTTCGATCGGCTTAATTGGCGGCTAATCATTTAACGATTAACAGAAGTATGCTAAAGCTCATTGCCAAAATTTTCGGAACCAAGTCTCAGAAAGATATTAAGCTAATCATGCCGTTGGTGGATCAAACCCGCCAGGAAGGCGAAAAACTCACCGGCCTTTCGCATGACGAACTCAGAAACCAGACCCGTGAGGTTCAAAACATCATCAACGAAGAATTGCGGGAAATTGATGAGCAACTGGCTGCCCTTCACCGGCAGATTTCCGATAACCCAGAGCTCAGCATTCAGGAAAAAGAATCCGTTTTTGCGCAGATTGATAAGCTTGAACTTGAACGCAACAAAGAGCTTGAAAAGGTACTGATGACCGTGTTACCGCGCGCCTTCGCGATCATCCGCGAAACCGCCAGACGCTTCAAAGAAAACGAAACAATCGAAGTTACTGCGAGCGACTTTGACCGCGAACTGGCGGGTCGTCATGAAAACGTAACCATCTCCGGCGACAAAGCTATCTGGGCCAATCAATGGAAAGCTGCAGGCAGCTTGATCAAATGGGACATGGTGCATTACGATGTTCAGGTGATTGGTGGTGTGGTGTTACATCAGGGTAAAATATCCGAGATGGCAACCGGTGAAGGTAAAACACTCGTGGCAACCTTTCCGGCATTCCTGAATGCATTGGCCAAGCGCGGTGTACACATCGTAACGGTTAACAACTATCTCGCCCTTCGCGACAGCGAATGGATGGGACCGATTTTCCAGTTCCACGGCTTGCAGGTTGATTGCATCGACAAGCATGAGCCGAACTCTCCGGCACGAAGAAAAGCGTACCTAGCCGACATCACCTACGGAACCAACAACGAATTCGGTTTCGATTACCTGCGCGATAACATGGCGAAAGAACCTGCTGACCTGGTTCAGCGCGGACACCACTATGCCATGGTTGATGAGGTGGACAGCGTGTTGATTGACGAGGCCCGTACACCCTTAATTATCTCCGGCCCGGTACCGAAAGGCGATCAGCATGAATTCGCGGATCTGAAACCCCGCATTTTCAAGTTGGTGGAAGCCCAGAAAAAAATTGTCAGTCAGTATCTCGTAGATGCAAAAAAACTGATCAGCGAAGGCGATGAAAAAGAAGGCGGTACAGCCCTGTTCAGAGCGTTCCGCGGATTGCCGAAAAACAAGCCGTTGATCAAATACCTGAGCGAAACGGGTATCCGTGCGGTGTTGCAGAAAACAGAAAACTTCTACCTGCAGGATAACAAGCGCAATATGCCGGAGGCCGACAAGCCTCTCTACTTCATCATTGATGAAAAAGATAACAGCGTTGAACTTACCGAAAAAGGAATTGACCTGATTACCGGTGAAGGTGAAGACCCGAAGTTCTTTATCATGCCCGAGATTGGAACCGAACTGAACAAGCTTGAGAAAGATTCTTCGCTGGACGATCAAACAAAATTCCAAAAGAAGGAAGAGATCATTCGCGACTATCAAATTAAGTCGCAGCGCATTCACAGTGTGAACCAGTTGCTGAAGGCGTATACCCTTTTCGAAAAAGATACGGAATACATTATCGTTGACGGAAAAGTTAAAATCGTTGATGAACAAACCGGTCGCGTGCTTGACGGAAGACGTTACTCCGATGGTTTGCACCAGGCGATTGAAGCTAAAGAGAATGTGAAAGTAGAGGATGCCACGCAGACCTACGCTACCATTACGCTGCAAAACTATTTCCGCATGTATCATAAGCTGGCCGGTATGACCGGTACAGCCGAAACCGAAGCGGGCGAATTCTGGGATATCTACAAACTTGACGTAGTAACCATTCCTACCAACAAACCGGTAACGCGTAAAGATCATGACGATTACGTGTATAAAACCATACGCGAGAAATTCAACGCGGTGGCTGACGAAATCGTCAAGCTTACACAAGCCGGCAGACCGGTGCTAGTGGGTACAACCTCGGTAGAAATTTCCGAGCTCGTTAGCCGGATGCTCCAGATGCGGAAGATCAAGCACAACGTACTGAACGCGAAGCAACACCAGCGCGAAGCCGAGATTGTGGCCGAGGCCGGTAAACCGGGAACCGTAACAATCGCCACCAACATGGCGGGTCGGGGAACGGATATTAAACTTACCCCGGAGTCACGTGCTGCGGGTGGTTTGGCGATTATCGGTACAGAACGTCACGAATCAAGACGCGTAGACCGTCAGTTACGCGGTCGTTCAGGTCGCCAGGGCGATCCGGGTTCATCACAGTTCTACGTGTCGCTGGAAGACAACCTGATGCGTTTGTTCATGCCCGAGCGCATTGCGCGCATTATGGATCGCCTGGGACTGAAAGAAGGTGAGGTAATTCAGCACTCGATGGTAACAAGCTCTATCGAACGTGCGCAGAAGAAAGTAGAAGAAAACAACTTCGGTATCCGTAAGCGTTTGCTCGAATACGATAACGTCATGAATTCGCAGCGCGAAGTAATTTACAAGCGCCGAAAGAATGCCTTGTATGGCGAGCGTCTCGAACTGGATATTCTGACCATGATGTTCGACCTGAGTGAGGAAATTGCAACGAGCGCGAAAAATTCGGAAGACTACGACAGCCTTCGGTTGAATGCGCTGAGTACGCTCGGGATCGACTACGAAATTTCAGAACCTGACTTCCGGAAAACCGATGCGGGCAGGATTACTGAAGATCTTTATCAGAAGGCACTTCAGCACTATCATAAAAAGAACAAGATGGTGGCCGATAAAGCGCTGCCAATCATCACTGATATTTATAAAACACGCGGAGCAACCGTAGAAAACATTCTGGTTCCTTTCTCAGACGGCACAAAAACGATTGGCGTTGGCGCCAACCTGAAGAAGGCCGTAGATACGAATAATGTTGAGTTGGTAAAAGCAATGGAAAAAGCGATCGCGCTTTCGATCATCGATCAGCTTTGGAAAGAACACCTTCGCGAGATGGACGACCTGAAGCAGTCGGTACAAACGGCTGTGTACGAGCAAAAAGATCCGTTGCTGATTTATAAGTTTGAAGGTTTCGAATTGTTTAAGCGACTGATCGGAAAAGTGAATGAAGAAACGATCACGTTCCTGATGAAGGCCGACATCCCGGTTCAAAAAGCCGACCAGGTTGAAGAAGCGCGTGTTCAGCGCAATACGCGGTATAAAGAACAAAAAGACGAGTCGCAGTCACTGCTTAGTGGCGGCGGTGGCGGCGGACAACAGCAACCCCATCAAACCGGGCGTCCTCCGCAGGAAAAAGTGATGCCGGTAAAATCCGAGAAGATTGCCAACCGGAACGATAAGGTAAATGTTCAGTACACAGACGGTCGCGTACTGAAAGATGTAAAATATAAAAAGGTGGAAGACGATATTCTGAACAACCGTTGCATCGTTATTGATTGATCATGAGAAAACTTCTTCTGTTTGTCGTAGTTGCAGGGCTTTTAATCACGGGCTGTAAATCGGGGCAACAAACCCAGAAATCAACCTCCGCTCAGGATGGCAAGTACTCGGAAGATCTTTCCGCCCTGAGACCAAAAGTTGAAGAGTTGCCCGCCAATGCTGCCACGCCCGATCAGGTGAAGCGCGACCCCAAGGCATCGGTTGAAGCAAAGTTTACCGTAAACAAACAGCTTGATGCCGTACTCGACAGCATTGACCAGATTAACCTGAACGCCCGGTTTGTGGAAGGGTTCACCATCCAGGTGTATTCCGGAAAGAATCGTGAAGAAGCGTTGAACGTAAAAAAACAATTAACGCTCTCCGCTCCCAATCTCACTACGGAAGTTCAGTACGAGCAGCCGAATTTTAAAGTAAAGTCGGGCAAATACTTTACCCGGCTTGAAGCACAGAAAGATTTCGAGCAAATCAAAAAGTACTTCCCCACAGCCATTGTTGTTCCGGGGCAGATTGTGATCAACTAGTACCGCACGACAAATCGTTTCCTGTTTCGTTTCAGGCGTTTAATCCCGAATCAGTCTTGATCTCGGGATTAAAAATTTATGTACGTTTGTAAATCATGATGCTCGATAAAATCAAAGCCCTTTCCAGGTCGTTCACGGAAGAAGTAGTCGGTCTGCGCAGACATCTGCATGCCAATCCCGAACTTTCTTATCAAGAATTCAACACGGTAAAGTTTGTAGAGCAAACGCTCCGGTCGTTTGGAATTGATTCCATCCAGCCGATGGCCACAACCGGCCTGGTCGCAGAAATAAAAGGAAAGAATCCCGGCAAGAAAACCATCGCCCTTCGGGCCGACATGGACGCATTACCGATTCAGGAGAGCAATGACGTTCCGTACAAATCGAAAAATCCGGGTGTGATGCACGCCTGCGGACATGATGTTCACACGTCATCGTTACTGGGAACAGCTAAAATACTTCATGAGCTTCGCGATCAGTTTGAAGGCACGGTTCGCTTTCTCTTTCAACCGGGCGAAGAAAAAAATCCGGGCGGGGCATCGTACATGATCCGCGATGGCGCATTAAAAAATCCGGAACCGGAATCCATCATCGGTCAGCATGTTTTCCCCTTGCTTCCGGCAGGCAAAATTGGTTTTCGCGAAGGCATGTATATGGCCAGCAGCGATGAGTTGTACTTAACGGTAATCGGCAAGGGTGGTCATGGTGCAGCGCCCGAGTTGACAGTTGATCCGATTGTGATTGCCTCCCACATTGTTATCGCCTTGCAGCAAATCATCAGTCGCAACGCATCACCCAAACAGCCAACCGTTTTAACGATTGGAAAAATTGCAGGCGGCACAACTACCAACATCATTCCAGATGAAGTGAAAATTGTTGGAACATTTCGCGCCATGAATGAAACCTGGCGTGCGGAGGGTTTGAAAAAAATCAAGAAGATGGCTGAAGGCATTGCCGAAAGTATGGGCGGCCGTTGCGAAGTAGAAATCTCACATGGTTATCCATACCTCGAGAACAATCCTGAACTGACGCAAAGACTGCGCCAGGCGGCCGCAGATTATGTGGGCAAAGACAACGTGGTCGACATTGATATCACACTCGGCTCAGAAGATTTTGCATTTTATTCACAGGTAATACCTGCATCTTTTTACCGGCTGGGAACGCGTAACGATGCCAAGGGAATCAAGTCGTATGTACATACGTCCACCTTCGACATTGATGAGGATGCGCTCGCTATTTCCACCGGCTTGATGGCCTGGATGGCCATTCGCGAGTTGGGCGGTTAATATTAAATTATTGTTAACTTCCGCAGCCGGCACCGTGGTTCGGCTATCTTTGTTTTTTATTGGAAACACCCACCTCCATACCGCCTCTACAGTCTCGTAAAAACAATTTAAAGACGGCTATCTACATCATCGCCACACTGGTGTTGTTTGTTTTTGCGCTTGATCTGATGGTTTCCTCGTTGCAGCACATCGGTAAATCCGCTGCGGAAACGATTATCCAGGCAACTTCGAATCCCTTTACTGCGCTTTTCATCGGTTTGTTGATTACAGCCATGATTCAAAGCAGCTCAACCACTACAGCCATGGTAGTGGCACTGGTGGCATCCAATTCAATTACCATTCAAAGTGCGATTCCAATTATGATGGGCGCAAATGTCGGCACCACCATCACCAGCACCATCGTATCACTGGGTTTTATCAATAAGAAAAAAGAGTTCCGCAGAGCGGCAGCAGCCGGCACGTACGATGGAATTTTCAATATTCTCATCATCATAATTCTGTTTCCACTTGAATATTATTATGGTTTCCTGTCAGGTTTATCGCAGTGGATTGCAACGTATTTCTTTCATCCGAACAGCACGCCCGTAACCAATGCCTTTTCTCAAAAGTGGTATATGTTTGGGCCGGTGGTGAAGTGGCTGGTCGAAGCAATTCCAAACGGCTTCTTGCTGGCAGCGCTTTCATTCATTTTATTATTTACTTCGATTCTTGTCTTCCGAAAACTGATATCCGGTTTGTTGCTGGCCAGTTCACCTGAAAGGTTCAGCCGGTTCTTTTTTAAGAATGCCTGGAAGTCGTTCTTCTGGGGCACCGTAACAACAGCTGCGATTCGCTCGAGCACGATCACCATTTCGGTGGTTGTCCCTATTGTGGCGCAGCGCATTGTATCATTACGAAAAGCAGCTCCGTTTATTCTGGGCGCAAACATCGGTACCACCATCACGGCATTCATCGCCGCGTTTTTTAACGCCAACACCACCGGTGCGATCAGCATCGCGATTTCACATTTCCTGTTTAACCTGATTGGTGTCCTGGTTTTTTATCCTATTCCTATTCTGCGAAGAGTTCCTCTTGAATTAGCCAGCCGGTTAGGAAAGTTAACGCTGAAATACCGGCTTACCGTTTTCGTTTACATCCTGATCATTTTCTTCTTCATTCCGTTTTCCCTGATCTATCTCAACAAAGATTCGGTTGAAGTAGTGGAAGCCGCGTACGAAAAGAGGGATGCAGCCTCGGAGGTTGTTAGCACCTATTCCATCGCTACAAAATTCCAAACCTGGAATAAAACCGGGCAGATGCTCGTGTACAATACCCCGGATGAAGAACCCTCGCTGATTTTTCAGATGTACCGGAAAAACAACATTCTGTTCTTGAACAATGAAATGTACATGTTCAATGCTCCGGGATTTTGCTGGGATGGGGAATCCGACAATAAAAAGTATCGCATGTGTGTGGAGCGGGTGTTGCCTTCGGCAGAATTCCATGCAATCGCATTCGACTCGGTGTATCTCTATTCGCAAAAATTCTACAACGATCCGGATTCCGCGTATGCAAACATTTACGTCAGCAAGTTTTATCCCGTTGTATTGAGGCGCGAACTGCACGTGCGGGGAACGCTCACGGAAACAGAGGAAATTACCTCGTTTAGCAAAAAATAGCCCGTTCGCGACACTTTTTAGCCGCCTCTTTCCGGGTTACCTTTTATGATCTTTGGCTATATTGCAAGGGCCGTATGATCAAAGAAACCATCCTGAAATTATTAAAACTCGACAGTCTCCTGGACAGCCTGACCGGCTATTTCGAAGGCAGAATCGAGCTCATGAAATATGAGATCAAGGAAGATCTGGCCCGCGGACTTGCAAAGGTGTCGCTGCTTATGCTGGGGGCTTTGCTGTTTACGTTCTTTTTAATCTTCATCAGCGTGGCCCTGGCGTTCAAACTAAGCGAATCGCTAGGCGCGTTTAATGGCTTTGGTATTGTAGCCGGCATTTACTTCATACTGCTGCTAAGCATCGTCATCTTCCGGAATCCGATCAGCAGGAACCTGGAAAAGAAATTAAAGAATCTTATCATTCACAAGGATGGAACTACTCGACACAGACGACCCGATCAAAGGTGAGTTGTTGATGAAAACAGCGCGTCATCGCGAAGAGCTTGAGCAGGAAACCCGGGCGATCGCAGAACGGACCGAAAAAATTGTTACCAACGCCATCGTAATCGGTGGCGCATTGGCGCTTTCCTACTTTCTGTATACCCAGTTGTCCGGATCGAAAAAGAAAAAGTCGAAAAAGAAAGCTGAGCAGGATGCAGGCGTGGAAGACGAGGCCGAAGCGCCTTCTGTTGCGAGCAGCATTTTATCGGAAGTAGGATCAGCGCTGGTAGCGCAGGGGGGCGCACTGCTGTTGAGTTTAGCAAAGGAAAAACTTACGGAATACCTGCGCGCCCAGGCCGACAAAAACCAAGCTTCATGAAAATTCTTGACACACTCACGGATCGTGCACGCAACGGAAAGAAATCAATTGCCGTGCTGGTTGATCCTGACAAGATTTCAGACACCAATCAGCTTCAGCAACTGATTAATCTGGCCAGTGAAAACCTGGTCGATTTTTTCCTCGTAGGCGGAAGTTTGGTGACCACCACCAACCTGGCAGAAGTTATCAAGCAGATCAAAGACAGTGTGTCTATCCCGGTTATTTTGTTTCCGGGCAATTCGATGCAGGTCGACTCATCGGCAGACGGATTATTATTCCTATCGCTGATCTCAGGCCGAAATCCCGAACTACTGATCGGGCAGCATGTGATCGCGGCACCGATTATTAAAAACACCCGGCTGGAAGTTATCCCCACAGGCTACATGCTGATTAACTCAGGGAAAACAACTTCCGTTGCCTACATCAGTAACACCACGCCTATCCCGGATGATAAATATTCATTAGCGGCATGCACAGCCATGGCGGGAGAAATGCTCGGACTCCGTGCCATTTATATGGATGCCGGCAGCGGAGCTGAAAAGGAAGTGAGTGCGCGAATGATTACCACGGTAAAAAAGTCAATCTCCGTTCCGTTAATTGTAGGTGGCGGTATCAATACCCGTCAGAAGGCATTTACGGCACTTGAAGCCGGAGCCGACATGATTGTGATCGGCAATGCGCTCGAAAAACATCCCGACTTGTTGATTGAGATTTCGGAAAAGGTGTACGAGTGGAATCAGGGCGTAGGCACAAAATAATCCATCGCTGTTAAAGTGTTAACGGGTTGTTAAACAGGCCATAAGGAAGGTATTTTGCCTTACCTTTACCATGTGAAAACCTCTACCATCCGGTTTATTGTTGTTCTGGCTGTGCTTTCCATCGCAGGCATTTCGATCACACAGGTGTATTGGGTGAAGCGTGCGTTTGACCTGAAGGAAGATGAATTCAAGCGCAACGTCAACACCGCATTACTGAACGTGGCGCAACAGATCTATTCCTTTGCGGATCACGGCCCCGCACCTACTCACAATCCGGTAAAACAACTTTCCACCAACTACTTTGTGGTGATGGTGAACAGTCAGATTAATGCAAGTCTGCTGGAATTTATGTTGCGAACCGAGTTTGACAAACGGAAAATTCAGGCTGACTTTGAATACGGCATTTATGATTGTGCCAATGAAAAGATGGTGTACGGAAATTACGTACAGGTGAACGATGGTAAATCAAAAACCGAAATCAGCAAGAATTTGCCCAAGTGGAACACACAGGGGTACTATTTTGGTGTGCAGTTTCCTAACCGTGAAGCGCAGATCATTAACCAAATGGGCATCTGGTCGTTTTCATCCGTGGTGCTGCTCGTAGTAATTGTATTCTTTGCCTACACCCTTTTTGTAATCCTTAAACAAAAAAGGCTTTCGGAAATTCAGAAGGACTTCATCAACAACATGACGCATGAGTTTAAAACTCCCATCGCGACCATTGCGCTATCAACTGAAGTGCTGAAAAGCCCCGACATCATTCGCCAGCCTGAACGGCTGCTCAGTTATGCAACCATTATCGAAAACGAGAACAAGCGTTTGAAACAACATGTAGAACGCGTTCTCCAGATGGCTAAACTCGACAAGGAGTCCATTGAGCTGAAGAAAGAAACCGTTAATCTGCACGATGTCGTGCAAGAGGTGACCCGGGGTATGAGCAACGCAATCGCAGAAAAGAAAATCGAATTGGATCTTGACCTGCAGGCTGCCGAACCGGTGATCGAGGTCGACAAACTGCACACCACCAACGTGGTGTATAACCTGCTCGACAATGCAATCAAGTATTCGGGAGAAAACCCAAAGATCTGGATCAGCGTTAAACAGGCTGAGAAACACATTGTGCTGGAAGTAAAAGACAACGGAATTGGAGTAAAAGAAGACGACCAGAAGAAGATATTCGATAAATTTTTCCGGGTGCCTACCGGTAATGTTCACAACGTAAAAGGATTTGGATTGGGGTTGAATTACGTGCGGCAGATTGTGGATGCTCACCGCGGAAGGATTACGTTAAAAAGTCACCTGGGTGAAGGCTGTACGTTCAGAATTTATTTTCCGCGATGACCAAATCAAAAATCTTGTTCGTTGAAGACGATCCCAGTTTGGGGTTTGTTGTGAAAGACAACCTGTCACTGAAGGGCTATGATGTAACGTTGTGTAAAGATGGTGCCGAGGGTGAGGTGGAATTCAGTCGTAAATCGTTCGACCTGTGCGTGCTCGATGTGATGCTGCCGAAAAAAGATGGTTTCGCACTGGCACGCTCTATCCGCGAAAAAAATTCTGACATTCCGATCATTTTCCTCACCGCGAAAGCGATGGTGGAAGACAAGCTTGAAGGTTTTGGAACGGGTGCGGATGATTACGTCACCAAACCTTTCAGTCTCGAAGAGTTGTATTGCCGCATCGAAGTTTTCCTGAAGCGCAGCAACCTGTCCACAAAAGGCGCCATCGGTGCCCTCCCCATCGGAGAATATGAATTTGATACCGCTAATTTTACCCTGAAGCACAAAAATGACGAACGTGTGCTTACGTCACGCGAAGCGGAAATCCTGAAGCAGCTTTATCTCCACCGCGACCGCGTGTTAAAGCGTGAAGAGATTCTTTTAGCCGTGTGGGGTAATGATGATTATTTCCTGGGCCGAAGCCTGGATGTGTTCATTTCCAAAATCCGCAAATACCTGAAAGAAGATCCCAACGTACAGATCACGAATTTTCATGGAGTGGGTTTCAAGCTGGAAACACCTAACTCATAACATCCCGCAATACCTGCACCGATTTTATCTCGCCCAGCGATTCAATGTGCAGGGTGTAAAAACGTAAAATTGCCTCCAATAAATTTCTGCGCTGCACATTGGTCATCACGATTTGTTCGGTGAAGTCGGCTTGCAGCAAGTTTTTTAAGATCGCTTCCTCCTCAGAATCGAGCATTCGTGCGCCTAAAATTTCATCAGCCTGGTGGGCGCCAAAACCGAGAAACCGGCTCAATTTGATCAGAAAAACCAAGTGAAAATTCTCCACTGAATTTTGTTGGTGGTCGAGCAGCATCAGCGCGTGAAAAAGAAATTCAAAAATTTCCTGTGCATGCGTTTCGTCTTTCACCGTTTTATTCAGCATTTCTGAAATAAAAATCGCAATAATCGATTTACGGATATCCGTGGTAAGCGCCTGATACTGATGCGCACACTTGACTTCTTTGATACGTTTGATGTTGGCGTTCTCTTTATAATAAACGACCAGATCAAGTAAAGTCAGCGGCTGAAACAGGGCAATCTTGCCTTTTGAATTTTTGCTGCGAATACCATTGACAATGTAGGTTTGAATTCCGAACAACTCGGTGAAGATGGTTACGATAATGGACGACTCGCCATACTTCGTAAATCTGAAAACAATGCCCCGGGTCTTGTGCAGCATCTTAATTCACAACAGCGAGTTTACCTACCAGGCTTTCGGTACCGTCTTGTGTAATGCAGAACACGAGGTAGATACCGGTGGCTGCGCGCGTGCCGTTGTAATCGCGCACGTTCCAGGAAGCTGTCCCCCCATTGGCCGTTGTCTGCCATACGAGCTTTCCGGAAACATCCGTAATCTTGACAATGGCATCCGTTACCAGACCGGAGATCCCCACCGATCCATTAAACTGACTGGTGACCGGATTTGGAAAAATTTTGATCTTACCAAAAACTGCCTCTCCGGTTGTTGCATCAGCACGAAACGAGGCAATACCCGCATCAGTCATGATAAACAGTTCGCCCGTGCGATCGTTCATTTCAAGATCCACAACTTTATTAGACAACATCGGACTGTTTTCTGCATTAAAATTATAAATCTGCTTTTCTCCGAATGGGTCAAAAAGCCAAAGGCCATTATCGGTGCCTATCCACTTTCGGTTTCCTGCGTCCACCTCAATAGCCGTAATCCGCTCATCGCGCAACAAAAAACGATTGCCGAATACAGGCTTTACCGCATTAAGACCAGTGCGGAAAACGGCCGAAGGGTCCGGAAAGTAAGCAACCCCCTCATCGGTGCCCACCCAGACAAAACCGTCACGGTCCATGGCAATGGAATAGACTTCGCGTCCGGGTAAACCACCCGAATTAGTCACATCCGTTATGTAGACACTCTGGCCGGATGTTTTGTTGAACACAAGTATGCCGCCTCCGTTTGCCGGATTAAGCAACATCCATACGTTTCCGAGGTAATCTATTTCGACATCGGTCGGATATCGTGCAGCAGTCACTGCCGGAAAAGAGAACGATTCCCATGTATTGTCGCTTTTTAGTAAATGCAACGACTGGGCAGCGCCTGCATTGGTGACCCAAATACCCTGATCGGATGCCGCGATATCGGTAACTCGAACATTTCTGCCGGCCGCGACATTCTGTAACGGACTGTTACTTTCATCAAACAAAGTAGACACAGCGGGTTGGGCAACCTGCAATCCATAACCTGCCGAAGCAACATATAATGTGTTCGGGCTTACGTGTACCGAAGTAACGTCATGATTCAGAACATCAAAATTGGCATGCCAGGCTCCGTTCAAAAAAAAGTTAACAAACTCAGTTCTTCCCAATGGCGTGAGCGATGCGCTGAATCCACCCGACACTGCGTACATCAGATCGTATAGTTCGAAGTATTGCAATCGAAAGCCACCTGTAAAAGACGGTCCGTTCGGCGTATACACTGAAAACACTCCACTGTAATCAGAAATCAATCCGTTACCGGAATCCCCGATCCATAGTTTCCCGGCAGCACTTTCAAATGCGAGATTAACATCGAAAATGAGTTCCGAGTTAACCGGAGTTATACCGCCTGACGCGTTTACACGAAACAGATCACCTTGCGCAGTCACCAGCAGGTTCGGTCCGGCAGTGATCGTTTCATACTGCATCGCCTGAAGGTACGGCTGAAGGATCCATGAAGGGCTCTCAAATTTATAAATCCCTGATCCGTTAATGGCAGCATGAACAGCCCCGTTAAACGTAGTAATCGATTGGACTGAGCCCGCGAACACCCCGGTATCAAATCTTGTCCAATTGTTAAAATCGAGCAGGTTATCGGTGAGTTTGCCGGCCAAAACTCCCCTTTCTGTAGCCAGAAAAATACTGTCGCTATAAAAAGTACTTTGAATGATTTTGAGCCTTGTTCCGTTGGCACTGAGGTCGCGCCACGTCTCTTTGACAGCGAGCTGAATCAAATCAAACACAACAACTCCAAAGTCGGTTGAGAGATACGCCAGGCTTCCCTGAATAGAAATATGATTGATTCGTTTCGACCCCGAAATGGTTGTTGCGTTTTTAAGCGTATTGAAATTAATGATCTCATTACCCTTGACGATATCAATATTTCCATCAACGTACGTAATCAATACTTGATTGCGGGGTTGATCAAACGCAACCTGCGTAATGTTGATGCTGCTCAGCCCGTCAAGTTTTGTAAGCGTGGAGATGCTCTCGTCAGCAAGGTCAACAATCGTGATGCCGTTTACGGAAGCTGCATAAACCTTATCCGGTGTAACAGCGATGGAGTGAACGTCAAAAAAGGAAGGGTGTAATCGCCAGGTACCAATAGGGATATCCTGGGCGTAAGCCGTAATGATCTGACACCAACAGGTCAGTACTCCGATAACCCGTAAAATTTTATTCACCGGATTTTTTTCGATTCTTCATCCCTTCAAAAAAACTCTTGCGGCTACGGGCTTCGTATTGACTTCCTTCGCCAAGCATAACCTGTTCGTTGTTATCCGACAGGCGGAATGAATACGAGGCAATTTCGCCTGTATCGCTGCAGATGGCATGTACCTTTGTAACGAATTCGGCTACCGCGAGCAAGTTGGGCATCGGACCGAACGGTTTGCCTTCAAAATCCATATCAAGCCCGGCCACTACAACCCGCTTACCGCTATTCGCCAGCGTGTTACAGACATCAACGATAGCTTCATCAAAGAATTGCGCTTCATCAATCCCCACCACATCGCAATCGCCTGCAAGCAGCAAAATATCGCTGGCAAAGTTTACAGGCGTTGATCGAATGGCCCGTTCGTTGTGCGAAACGATATCCTCTTCGTGATAGCGGGTGTCCGTCTTGGGTTTGAAAATCTCAACCTTTTGTTTGGCAATCAGTGCACGGTTGAGCCTGCGGATGAGTTCTTCCGTTTTGCCGGAAAACATACAGCCGCATACAACTTCAATCCACCCGGTGCGCTCGGAGGAATCTTTTTTTCCAAGAGGTGGCTCAATGAACATCGTGCAATTTATTGATTAGGGGCGACAACTTTATGCAGAATATCGGATGTGTGGCAATTTGCTTGCCTCGGGCACTTCAATTTCCACCTCGCCCCCGGTGAGCTTCGTTTGGCAACATAAACGCTCCGTTGGACCGAGTTGGTTCTGACTTTCATACCGGATCTCAGCAGCCGATTTTGGGATTAGATTTTCCTCGCCCTTCAAAATTACGGCCTTGCATGTGGTGCACCGCCCCTTACCTCCGCAGGCGTGCATCCAGTCGAGGCCATTTTCGAGAAAGATCCACAGCAGTGGCTTTGACAAATTGGGATTCTGAATTGTTTTTTTGTCGAGATTCCGGATCACAATTGATGCCATGGGTGGTGCTGATTCAGGATAACGGTTAACTTTAGGCCTCTAAATTCGCGATTAATTTAGTTTTCGCCATGGATGAAAAGATCAGTTTGGAAGCGATTGCCCTGTACAGCGATGCGTATGCCGAAAAAGTACTGAAACGCGCATTTGCCTCGAAAGAGAAAATCACCGGCCAGGAAATCCTGTCGCTGTGTGACGTTCAGCAGATCAATCTTTTTATCATCCGGGACCTTTTCAGGGGATGGAAGGAAGAAACAAAAAAACTGAAAAGCCCTTACTTTAACTACGAAAGTGCGGAAGTAAAAGAAGCCCTTGAAACCTTCATGGGAACGCTCTCGAAGCACATCTCGATTGATCGGCAGCACTTTGCCCCGTTGTTGAAAAAAGCAGTCAGCCAAACAGTTTTACTGGTGCTCGACCCGTACGATTATTTCTCGATGCTGGTTTCCGGCACCAACAATAAGCTTGACATCACCGGCTTTCGCGAAGAGATAAAATACCTGAAAGTAAACAGAGGTCCGCTGGAGCGCATGCTTCAAAAGCTGGAAGAGAAAAATCTGAAAGAGGTTAGCGGCAATGAAGCGTTTGCGATTCTGGATCAGATATTGGAAGAACTGAGCTTCACGCCGGACGATGTTGACGGATACGTAGAAAAATTTACCGCTGTTGAGAAATTTGATCCGGAGAAGTTTTACGTAAAGAAGGTAGCGACCGCACCTGCCGTGAAGGCAACTCCTGTTAACACACCGAAGGCCGTTAAAACCGAACCATCACCGCAACCTGCGAAGGTGAACACGGTTAACAGCACGCAAAAAATTCAGCGTATCAAAGAACGGCTGACGATTAACCAGAAGTTCATGTTTACCAAAGTGCTCTTTAAAGGTGACTTTGAAGTTTTCAGCAAAGCGATTGATGAGCTCGATCAGCAAAGCAGCATGCCGGATGCACTGAAGTCGTTAGAGAAATATTATTCCGCGTGGGATAAAGAAAGCCAGGAATTTCACGAGTTCATGGAAATCGTAGAACGAAGATTTTCCTAAACCGGCTGAATAAAAAAGTCAGGGACGCGAAATTCGCGTCCCTTTTTTTGTTTTCAATCGAGCACCGGTTAAGGGGCTGTCAGTGTAGTTGCGTCTTTCACGGTAGAGGCAACCGATACTTTCGAGCCGTTTTTCGCATACACTCTGAAATAATACTTGGTAGCATTGTCGAGTCCTGCGAGAACATGCGAAGTACCGTTAATTTCCTTTTTTGCATAACCCGTAACAGCCGGATCAAAATCGGCTTCTTTCGAAACATCCAGCAGGTAAACATCCGCATCCGTCACCGCTGACCACGTCACTTTAAAGCCTGTTGCAGTAATCTCGCTCGCATTATTCAGTGTAGGCGCAGCAGGCGTTTTCACTTTCGGATCGTCATCATCATTACACGCAGCAAATGCAAATAGGGAAGCCACAAACAACAGACCAAGGATGTTTTTGATTTTAATCATAATAGAAGTTTTTAATTAAACATACCCGTTAGACATAGGTCTGTCGAATAAGGTTGTAATAACCGCATCAATTAAAATTTTTTAATAAACGATACTAACCTTGGGTGAGATTGCGTTGCGCCTAGTTTGGGGTATGAACCGGAGAACTACAAACGTTCCAGTACCTGGCCGCGGTGCGCGTCAAGCTTGAGCAGAATAAACAACAGCACCGTAAACGCCCACAGAGAAGAACCACCGTAGCTAAAAAACGGAAGCGGAATACCGATTACCGGAAACAATCCGAGTGTCATACCGATGTTTACGGCAAAGTGGAAAAAGAAAATAGAGGCCACGGCATACCCATATGACCGGGCGAACCGGCTCTTTTGTCGCTCGGCTATGAACAGGAGCCTGGTTAATAAACCCATAAACAAGCCCACAACCAGCAAACTACCGAGCCAGCCATGCTCTTCGCCAATGGTGCAAAAAATAAAGTCGGTGCTTTGTTCCGGTACGAAATCAAACTTGGTTTGCGTGCCGTTCAAAAAACCCTTGCCCGCAAAACCTCCGCTGCCAATGGCAATTTTTGACTGCGTCACATTCCAGCCATAGCCGGTTGGATCAGAATCAGGATTGAGCATGACCATGATCCGCTTTTGATGGTGTATCGGCAACTTGGAAAAAACGATCTCTACGCTCTGCATTGTGCCGATCAGTACAATCGCGCCAAGCGTGATGATAATCAGGTGCTTAAACTTTCTCTTTCGGTTCAGGTAAATCACCATCATCCAGATGCCGCCAATGATGGCAAACAGGATCCAATTATTTTTTACGAGCAGCGTGAGGATAAAAATGATGGCCATTCCTATTCCTACCAGAAGGAAAAATGGCGATTGTCCTTCGCGGTAAAAAACCAGCAGGAATACCGAGAACACCATGGCGGTGCCAAAGTCCTTCTGTAAGAGGATCAGCATCACCGGTATACCGATCAAAACAAACAATACCACCTGGTTGCGAACCTGGTCCATTCGGAAACCCACCGAACCAATAAATTTAGCTACCGCCAATGCGGTGGCAAACTTGGCAAACTCAGACGGTTGAATCCCGAAGGCTCCCACACCCAGCCACGATTTATTTCCGGCTACCTCCTTACCAATCAGCGGAACGAGCAGTAACAGGAACATGATGCCCGCAAAAATGACGTAGGCAAACGTTTCGTAAAAACGCATATCCACAATCAGAATGATCAGCATAATGATAAGTGAGGTGACAATGAAGATAAACTGCTTCATCTGCAGCGGCATCACACCAAAATCGAACGTGGCTACAAAAAGTGAGTTGTTTGTATCCGTATCATAAACAGCCGCGAAAATGTTGAGCCAGCCGAACAACAGCATCGCCATGTAAATGGCAACGGTCGCCCAATCCATTTTGTTCGATATGCTGATCTCGTTTCTCATTCCAGCGCAATAACGGTTTGAGCTGGCTTAGTACGCGCAGGTCGGTCGCCGAACTCATTTTTCAGAACATATTCTTCCAGCGCAGGGCGTTTCACTTCACCCGTTACATATCGTTCAATCATCAAACTGGCAATGGATGCCGCAGCTCGTCCACCCCAACCGGCATTTTCAACGTAGACAGCAATCGCAATTTTTGGATTTTCTTTTGGAGCAAACGCCATGAATACGGAGTGATCTTCGCCTTGCGGATTTTGTGCAGTTCCGGTTTTACCGCAGATTGTCATGCCGGGAATAAGCGCGCGCGGGGCAGTTCCGGAGATTGCATCCGTCATGGCATCCGTTACAAAAGTATAGAATGCTGTGTCGATTCCGGTTTCGTGCCGAACCCGGTACCGTGGATCAATTTGATCTCCCTTAATCGATTTCACCATGTGCGGTGTGTAGAAATATCCTTTGTTGGCCAGAATGGCCGCCAGATTTGCCATTTGCATGGGCGTTACGAGCATCTCACCCTGCCCGATCGATAACGAGTAAATCGTGGAAAACTTCCAGCGGCCCTCGCCATAAATACGGTTATAATTTCTACTGGATGGAATTAACCCTCCTTTTTCACTTGGCAGATCAACCCCGAGCGGAGCACCCAGTCCGAAGCGGGAAACATAATCGCGCCAATGATCGAGTCCGATGCGGGAATCGGTAAACGTGTTGGGCGACTTACCCTGATTGATAATTCTGCGAAAAGCCTGATGAAAATACGGGTTGCAGGAATATTGAATCGCTCCGTGCAAATCCGCTGGGCTTGGATGGTTGTGACAGTTTACCAACGATTTATCGCAGGGAAAGCGGGTGTCATAATTGAATACACCTTCTTCAAGACCGATAAGTGTTTGAATGATTTTAAAGATTGATCCCGGAGGATACATCGCCATCAGCGGGCGTGTAAACAGCGGCTTGGTTGTATCGCTGCTGATGGTTAAAAAGTTTGAACTGAATTTGCGGCCGGTTAATAAAGTAGGATCGTAAGACGGCCCGGATATAATCGCAAGAATCTCTCCCGTTGACGGTTCAATCGCTACCAGGCTGCCTACCTTACCTTTAAACAAACGCTCTCCATATTCCTGTAAAGCGATATCGATGGTTGTGGTTAAGTCCTTTCCCGGCACCGACAATGTGTCGAGTTTCCCTTTCAGGAATGATCCTTTTTCAATTCCGGATACGTCCTTAAACTTAAATCTTACCCCTCGTTTTCCGCTCAGGTCTTTTTCATAGTACGATTCAAGTCCGCTTTGCCCGATATAGTCGCGCTGCTTATAAACGTTGGTGGAATCGTGCTCGAGCTGTCGCTTAGTGATTTCACTCACATAACCCATCGAGTTCGCGAGGGCAAAGGTGGAGTAAGCACGCGTAGTACGTGGCTGAATTTGAAAGCCGCTGAATTCATCGATGCGTTCCTGGATGCGTGCAAAATCCAGGTTTGAAAGCTGCCGAATAAAAATAGCGGGCTTTACATCCGAAACTTCCTTCTTAGCCTTACGTGCCTTATAATCCTTGAAGCGTTCGCGGAGTTGTTCAATGGTAATTCCGAAAACCTCACAAAACTTGGCGGAGTCGAGTTCTTTGACATCTTTTTTGGTGATCAGTAAGTCGTATTCGGGCGTATTGTAAACAATCAGCTTCCCGTTACGATCGGTGATCAACCCGCGGAAAGGATATTCCACTTCGCGCAGGATGGCGTTACTATCGGCCAACTCAGCATAGCGGTTATCGAGTACCTGGACAAAAAAAAGCTTAATCGTAAAGAGAACCCCTACGAACACAAAAATAATCTGTACAATCTCCTTTCTTCCTTCGTTCATATCCTTCGTTCACCCGGAAAGAGGTACTGAATAATCAAGATAACAATCATGGTATAAAGCGTGCTGAACAACACTTTTACAAGTGTGAACCCGAAATATTGAAATCCACCCGCTTCAACAAAAAACAACAGCGCATGATGAATGAACACCATCGGGGTTGCATAAATCATGAACCACTGCAGGCCGTCTGCTGCAATACTCGGTACCGCTCCGTTGTCGTAACCCCCCTGCGGAGTAACCCGCGCCAACCAGAAATTTCTGAGGTACATCACCCCCACGCTTGCTGCCGCATGCATGCCCACGCTGTCGTAAAACATGTCGATGAACAGCCCCATGCCAAAACCCACTAACATCAACCAAAGCGGATTCGTTTCCACCGGCAGTAATAAAAGGTAGCCGATATAAATGAAGCAAAAGGCCGAGCCGAACAATACCGAATTCTTCAGGATCGTTACCTGCAAAAACAGATAGATTACGAACGAAATGCCTTGGATGATAATTGACCGGTTCATCGCTGCATGTTGGGGACTTTCATTTCAAGTGAATCGAGCTCATTCAACAAGTTACTTCGGATCACGGTTGCATACGACAATTTCCGGAAATCCTGCGAAAGCTTAACATCCAGGTCGTGGAATGAAGTTTCGCTTCCCGGATTGATCCTGGCGATCGTTCCTACCATAATCCCCTCCGGAAATACTCCGCTATAACCGGATGTGACAATGGTATCGCCAACCTGCGGTTTTACGTGCAGGGGAATGAATTTCAACTTCACGTAGTCCGGATCGCGACCATCCCATTGAACGGTACCGAAGTAGCCTGTTCGCGTCATGAGGCCGGAAACCATGATATCAACATTCAAAACAGACGTGACCACACTGAAGTGCTCGGAGGTAATTTTGATTTTCCCAATCACCCCGGCTGAACTGATTACGGCCATTCCGGGCTTAATACCGTCTACGCTGCCGCGATTAAGCGTAATGAAGTTGGTTAAGCGATCAATGGAGTTGTTCACCACCTTCGCACTGATGAAATCGAAGCGTTTGATCGCTGCGGAGTCTGCTCCCGCAAGCGTGTCGATTTTCAGCGCCAGTTGATTGAGCTGCTCCAGTTTTTTCCGCAAGGCCGTGTTCTCCTCGGCCAGTATGCTGTTGGTCTCGCGGAGCGAAAAGTATTCACGTGTGTTGTGCGAGAAGCCGTTTACGGATGCAACAAAACTATTGGCCGAATTGAAGAAACTGGCTCCCTGATACCGGTTGTTAACGATGATCAGCCAGGTGCAAAAAAGCTCAAGCAATAAAAACGTAAAGAATGCGCGGTATTGGTAAATGAATAAAAATATCCGCCCCATGAAATTACGTCATCAATACGCCCCGGAAATGATGAAGATTTTTCAGCGCGGCACCTGTGCCACGAACCACCGCACGCAACGGATCGTCAGCCACATGGATGGGCAGTTTTGTTTTCAGGGCAAGGCGCTTGTCCAGACCGCGGAGTAACGCACCGCCACCGGTCAGGTAAATTCCACGCTCGTAAATGTCAGCCGAAAGTTCCGGAGGAGAAGTTTCCAGCGCTTTCAACACCGCCTCCTCAAGTTTGGAGACAGACTTGTCCAGTGCAAACGCGATTTCAGAATAAGAGATCTTAATAGTCTTTGGAATACCCGTCATCAGGTCGCGGCCGCGGATTTCATAGTCATCCGGACCGTCATCCAGCTCCGTTAATGCCGAGCCGCACTCAATTTTTACACGTTCAGCCGAACGCTCACCGATCAACAGGTTATGCTGGCGTCTCATGTAATCCAGAATATCGCGGTTGAATGTGTCGCCCGCTACGCGGATCGACTGGTCGCAAACGATACCCGAAAGTGCGATAACCGCAATGTCAGTTGTACCGCCACCGATGTCAACAATCATGTTGCCGATCGGCTGTTCGATATCAATACCCGTTCCGATCGCAGCGGCAATCGGCTCGAAAATCATATAGACCTCCTTCGCTCCGGCATGTTCGGCCGAGTCGCGAACCGCGCGTTTCTCCACTTCGGTAATTCCTGACGGGATACAGATCACCATACGGTAAGAAGGCGGGAACAGGCGTTTGCCCGTATCGATCATTTTAATAAGTCCGCGGATCATCAGTTCGGCTGCCTGGAAGTCGGCAATCACCCCCTCTTTCAACGGACGAATGGTTTTGATGTGGTCGTGCGTCTTTTCGTGCATTTGCATGGCCTCGTGACCGATGGCCAGCACCTTATTCGCTACTTTGTCGATTGCCACGATGGATGGCTGATCAACCACAATCTTATCTTTATATATGATCAGGGTATTTGCCGTACCAAGATCGATCGCTATGTCGCTGGTGAAGAAGTCAAAAAATGCCATGAACGTTTGTTAGAAATTAAACGGAATGATTCAAGGGCTGAATTTACATAAATATTGCCACCGTACTTACTCACTGTAAGATTTTGCCTTCATTTTGCAGCTTTTATCCGATCAATGCCGGAAGTGGCGAATGCCGGTGGTTACCATAGCCATATTATGGCTGTCGCAGAAGTTGATTGAGTCCTGATCGCGAACTGAACCGCCAGGCTGAATCACCGCTTCGATGCCCTGCTGTTGTGCAATCTCCACACAATCGGCAAACGGGAAGAAAGCATCCGATGCCATCACCGCGCCTTTAAGGGAGAACCCGAACGTCTTCGCCTTTTCGATAGCTTGCCGGAGCGCATCTACGCGGGAAGTCTGCCCCACTCCGCTTGCCAGTAACTGTCCCTCGATGGCCAGCACAATGGTATTCGACTTGGTATGTTTGGCAATCTTGCTGGCGAACAGCAAAGCACGTACTTCTGAGTCAGACGGGGTACGCTTGGTAACAACCTTTAGATCTTTCTGTGAATCGGTGTGCAGGTCAAGGTCTTGTTCAATCACTCCGTTCAGTAAGCTTTTGAACTGAATTTTTTCTGAAAGCGGCTTCTTCTGAACCATGATCATCCGGTTCTTCTTCGATTTCAGCAATTCGAGTGCGTCAGCATCGTAACCCGGAGAAATCAGGATTTCAAAAAAGAGTTTGTTGATTTCTTCGGCAGCCGCCAGATCAATTTTTTTATTAGCTGCTAACACTCCGCCAAACGCAGATGTGGTGTCGGCCTGAAAGGCTTTCAGGTACGCTTCTTTAACGGAAGCCCCGGTTGCAACTCCGCACGCATTGGTATGCTTAATGATCACAAACGCTGTTTCGCCTGAAAATTCCTGAACCAGGTTTACGGCAGCATCTACATCAACCAAATTGTTATACGACAATTCCTTTCCGTTCAACTGTTCGAAGAGATCGTCCAGGTTTCCAAAAAATTTTCCCTGCTGGTGCGGATTTTCTCCATACCGTAACGTTCTTCCTTCGCCAAAGCTTTTCTTGAAAGAAGGAATCTGCTGTTCCTGGTTAAACCAGTTGAAGATTGCGGAGTCGTAGTGCGAGGTAACATCGAACGCCTTTGCTGCAAAATGCTTGCGGTCGCTGATGTCGGATGAGCAATTTTTTGATTCGAGCAGCGCCTGTAAGTCGCCATACTGGCTGCGCGAGGCGACAATTACCACATCGTTGAAATTCTTTGCCGCTCCGCGGATCAGTGAAATTCCGCCAATGTCAATCTTCTCTATAATATCTTCTTCGCTTCCGCCTTTTGCTACGGTTTCTTCAAATGGATACAAATCAACGATAACCAAATCAATGGGCGGTATCTTGTATTCGGCCGACTGTTTTAAATCGCCTGCGTCATCTCTGCGATACAGTATCCCGCCAAAAATTGCCGGGTGAAGGGTTTTAACACGTCCTCCAAAAATTGACGGGTAGCCGGTAAGTTTTTCTACCGGTGTTACGGCATAGCCCAGCTTTTCAATAAACTCCTGTGTTCCGCCCGTAGATACAAACTCAACGCCTGCCTTGCCCAGTAAATGAACAATCGGCTCAAGATTATCCTTGTAAAAAACTGAGATGAGTGCGCGGGTAATCTTACGGTTTGACATGACGAGGGCGATTTGGGATAACGAATTTATGACAGGCCTGAAACAAGCCGCAATTCTACAATCTTAAATCGGGATTCGTAAGTCAGTTTTCGTAAAAATTACCGGAAACGGTTTCTATTTCCGGTTCGCGAGATACACCCCGGCAATCACTGCCGCCATCCCGATGAAATGGCCCAGCCCCAGCGATTCCCCGTCCAGCAACCCCCAACCCACGGCCACAATCGGCATCAGGTAGGTTACGGAACTGGCAAACAGCGGGGTGCTGATTTTAACCAGGCGGTTGAACAGGAAGGTGGCAATGGCCGTACTCATAACACCCAACAGAACCACAAATCCACAGGCTTTCCAGGCTCCGTCCACCGTATTGAGTTTCGTGGTGAAATCGGTAAAGGCGAGCAGGTAAACGATGGCCAGCGGACTGATCAGTAACACGGAGGTGCTGGTAATAGTAAGTGCGTTCAGGTCGGTGATTTTATACTTAATGAAGTTCAGGTTGCTGGCGTAAAAAATACAGGCAATAACGATCAGCAAAGCAAAAACGTTGATGGATCCCAGTTCGCCTCCGCTTCGGGCAAACATCAAAACAATTGCGCCCACGAAGCCGAGCATAATTCCAATCACCGCAAGGGTTCTGAATTTGATTTTAAAAATCACCGAGCCGACAATCAATGTGAAGATTGGTGTGAGCGTGTTCAGCATTCCGGCAACGGAACTGTCCATGCGGGTTTGTGCCGTGGCAAAGAGAAATGCCGGAATGAAGATGCCCATCATTCCCGACAGGAATAATTTCCAATAGTGATCTTTGGTAAGTTCTTTTATTCTGACGAGAGCTGCCGGCAGCAAGAATAAACCCGCCGCAGTTACCCGAAGCGCACCCACTTCGTTCGGAGCAAATACTTTCAGGCCAAGTTTGATCAGGATGAAGGACGTACCCCAGATCAATGTTAAAATAATTAACAGGACGATTGCGTTACCGCGATTGGATTCTTGCATGAAGGGGGTTTTAGCGGGTTCAAAGATTGACAATCGCTGAACGATATCAAACCTGATTCTTGCGGTGCGTCATGAGTTGTCAGTCTGACAGCTCCTTACACTTCCATCAGTTTATTCGAAAACGTTTCAGTTATCTCGTCAAGAATGGCCAACAGTTCTGCAGGCTTAATAGTTTCCACCAGGCGGGTGCGGTACGGTTTAAAATCAGGAATGCCTTTGAAGTAGTTGGTGTAATGTCTTCTCATCTCCAACACACCAACCCGCTCACCTTTCCACCGGATTGAAAAATCGAGGTGATTTTTTGTCACGCGAACGCGTTCAGCAATATCGGGCTGCGACAGGCGTGTACCGTGCTGCATGTAGTGTTTGATCTCGTTGAAGATCCACGGATAACCAATCGATGCGCGACCGATCATAACGCCATCCACGCCATACTTACCTTTATATTCCACCACCTTTTCCGGTGAGTCGATGTCGCCATTGCCGAAGATTGGAATGGTTACGCGGGGGTTTTCTTTAATTCTTCCGATCAGCGTCCAGTCGGCAGAGCCTTTATACATCTGCGCGCGTGTGCGGCCATGAACCGTTAATGCCTGAATACCGACATCCTGCAACCGCTCCGCTACTTCCAGAATATTTTTTGTGTTGTCGTCCCAGCCCAGTCGGGTTTTTACCGTAACCGGAAGATGCGTTGCTTTCACGACTGCTTCGGTCATCTTCACCATCATGGGAATGTCCTGCAACAAGGCCGCACCAGCACCGCGGCAAGCCACCTGCTTTACCGGGCACCCATAGTTGATGTCGATCAGATTCGGGTTAACAGCCGAAGCGATTTCAGCCGACTGACGCATGCTTTCCACATCGCTTCCAAAAAGCTGGATACCGATGGGCCGTTCGTACTCAAAGATGTCGAGTTTCTGCCGGCTTTTGGCGGCATCACGGATAAGACCTTCCGACGAGATGAATTCGGTATACATCAGATCGGCACCGTTTTCCTTGCACACGGCCCGGAAAGGCGGATCGCTCACGTCTTCCATGGGAGCCAGCAGCAGCGGAAAGTCGCCCAGTTCTATGTTACCAATCTTTACCATTCGTCAATTTTGAACCCGAAAACGCAGTTTTCGGTTCAGATTTATCCCCAAAGATAACAGACAATTCGCAGGTTTTCCGGACTTTTGAGTTTGCAGAAAATCCCAATGACAGAGCTCCGCGACTCTTTAGTGTCTAACCGTCCGCCCTTCCTGTCCGTGGTTATTATTCTCGCGGTTGCGGTGATGGGTTTTGTAGTCATTGGCCCGATGATCGGTTTTATGCTTGCAGAGCCCTTTTATGACGGAGAAAATCTTCTGGCGGATATAATGGCAGGCTCGGTCAAGGAGAACTCATCGGTTGCACTTTTAATCGTTCAGGGAAGTGTGACGTTTATCGGATTGATCGCACTGCCGATGCTTTATATCCGGTTTTCTGAATTTAAGCCGATCAGTGCGTTCTTTAAACGGGAAGCCAGTTTTCCACTCGTGATTGGGTTTCTGTTTTTAATCGTAACGACCTTTGTCGTTACCATCTCGCCCATTACCGAATGGAATCAGAACGTTGTATTTCCTGAAGCCTTAAAAAGTGTGGAGGATTATCTTCGCTCAGCAGAGAACCAGGCTGCGGAAACTACCGCCATCATTACCAACTTTACATCGCCCGGCAATTTTTTACTGGCGATCGTGGTGATCAGTGTTTTTGCCGGAGTGGGTGAGGAATTTGTGTTCAGGGGATTGATTCAAAACGAACTTTTTCGCGGTAGCGGTAACATCCACGTAGCAATCTGGGCATCGGCCTTTCTGTTCAGCGCGTTCCACATGCAGTTCTTTGGATTTTTTCCGCGGCTGCTATTAGGCGCGTTATTGGGATACCTGTATTACTGGTCGGGCAACTTATGGGTTCCTGTCATCACACACTTTTTTAACAATGCGGTCGTGCTGACCGTATTTTATATTCACAGTCTTGGAAAGATTGAAACCAACCTCGATGAAACTTCTGCCCCACTTTCGCTGGTGGCAGGTTGCGCGGTTGCCGTCTTTGCGTTACTTTACTTTTTCAAAAAGCATTATTCAAGCGCCCCGCAGAACCCGTGAACAAGCCCCTTTCGAAATACAGTAACCTTACACAACGCATTATTACTGGCCTGCTCGGCTCGGCCCTTATCATCTACGGGCTCATCGTAAGCGAGTGGGCATATTTCGCCATCTTCTTTATCATCTGCTTTTTCTCGTTGCGCGAGTTTTATAAGCTCTCCGCATTTGATGGACTGCTTCCGCTCAAGACTGTGGGAATGGTGACCGGGATGGTGGTGTTCTGTTTATCGTTCTTTATAGAACGTGGAAACGTTGATTCCAAATTCTACTTTATCATCTTCCCGCTGATGGCGCTGGTGTACATGATCAAGCTCTATAAAAAAGGAGAACACAAACCCTTTACCAATATCGCCTTCACTTTTCTCGGAATATTTTACATCGGAGTTCCGATCTCCCTGTTGAATCATGCCGTATTTGTTCCGACTACGGCCGGCTGGCATTCCACTATCGGCGGATACAATTTTGAACCAATTCTGGGAATACTCTTGATTCTTTGGGCAACTGACACCGGTGCATATTTTGCCGGAACGTTTTTTGGCAAGCATAAATTGTTTGAACGCATTTCCCCCAAGAAGACCTGGGAAGGATTTGTGGGCGGTGCAGCGCTGGCAGGAGTTATTGCTTTTGTATTTAGCCTGATCCTCCGCAACAACGGCTTGCACTACCTTTCAACGATCGATTGGATCGTGATCACCATCATCATCGTGGTGGGCGGAACGTTTGGCGATTTAGTGGAGTCGCTGCTCAAGCGCAGCATTGAAATCAAGGATTCCGGAACTGCTATTCCCGGCCATGGCGGATTTCTCGACCGGTTCGATGGCTTGTTTATCTCGGCTCCATTCGTGGTCGCCTACCTGGAAATATTCAAAGACGGTCTTTAATTGCAATCGGCCGCTTCCAGATCACGTAAACCGCGGAAGTCGTCAAGAAAATCATCTACGCTCGCATAGCCATTGTCGGCCACCGCATCGGCAATCACCTTACAATCTTTACCCTGCTCGTACAGATCAATGAGCTTATCATAGGTAGCCACCACGACCGTACAATCTGTAGAAGCAAGGTCCTGCGATTTGGTGGCGATTTTAACATAGATTTCATTGCATGAAACCTCATCGTCTTTACCACACGATCCCAAAAAAAGAAGCGCCACAAGGCACGAAAGAAAAATTCTGCTTTTTGTCTTCATATCTGTCAAAAGTAAGAAGTATGGATGATGATTGCACTTAAAGTTGTTTCTCCATTACAACAAATTCGAGGGGCTGGCGAGGTATTCCGAAGCGTTCATCCGGCATCTTAAAGGGCTTGCGTTCGCCCGTCAGCGAATAACCATGACGCTCATACCACGCAATCAACTTGTCACGTACAGAAACCACTGTCATGCGCACCTTTTTGCAGTTCTTTTCCCGGCCAAACGCTTCGCCCGAAAACATCAGAATCTTTCCAATTCCTTTGGCTTGCAAGTCGGGCTTAACGGTAAGCATTCCCAGATACAAACTATCGCCCTCGGTACGCAGCTCCACACAGCCCAAAATTTCATTGTTCTCGACATATTTCAGAACGGTGGTGTTGCTATCGTTAATCAGGTCAAGCATCGCTGCTTCGTCAATCCGGGTACCGTCAATCAGGTCGGCCTCGGTGGCCCATCCTTTCCGGGAAGATTCTCCCCTGTATGCCGAATTCACCAGCTTATTCAACACCGGAACATCCGCTGCTGTTGCTGGTTCAATTTTGTAATCCATGGCCAAAGATAATGTCAAATCCGCGTTCGACTTTATAAAATCGATCTCCCAGCCTATAAAAACAGCCTTACCTTAGTCGGCTGCTGCCGTTTCTTTGCTGCAAACAAAATCAACTATGACCGAACTATCGACCACCCCAAGACGCTACGACCTCGACTGGCTGCGCTTCATTGCCATTGTTGTTCTGCTTTTTTTCCACACCGGTATGCTGTTCAACCAGTGGGAATGGCATGTAAAAAACTCCGAAATCTCCACCACCTTCAGTTACTGGATGGTTTGGTCACACTTTTTCAGGATGCCGCTCCTGCTTTTCATTTCCGGAGCGGGTACATACATGGCACTCGGCAAACGCACACCCGGACAATTTGCCGGTGAGCGATTCCGCAGATTATTTGTTCCCCTCTTGTTCGGGATGTTTGTTGTTGTGCCTCCGCAGATTTATTACGAATACATTACGCACTATGCCAATTACTGGGACTTCTACAAAACGGTTTTTGAGCTTAAGCCTTACCGGGGTGGAAGCCCGGTGCCAACCGGAAGTTTCAGCTGGCACCACTTGTGGTTTATTTTATACCTGCTTGTATTCTCGCTGATCGCGATTCCGTTTCTGAAATATATCCGGTCACCGAAATCAGAAAATTTCAAACTACGCATGGGAAAGATTTTGTCCAGTCCGGCGGGGATACTTTTCATTCCTTCCGTCATCATCCTGATTACCCAAATCTTGTTACGCCCATACTTTCCGGAAGAAACGCATGCACTGGCAAACGACTGGGCCTACTTCACCTTCTATTTTCTCTTCTTCTTTTTCGGAATTTTATGTTACTCGTACAGGCCGCTGTGGGAGTCCATCGCACAGAACCGGAAGCATCTGCTGGTTGCCACATTCTTTTCCCTCATTCCGTTTTACATCTGCTTCTTCGACTTCCGTGATTTAATTACCCTGCCGTGGAGCGAAGACAGCGTTGAAATCATCTTTAGCATAAGCGGACTTTTCGTGGGCTGGTTTACAGTAATTACAATTGTAGCCTACGGTCAGCATTATCTGAATAAACCGCATCGATGGCTTACAACGTTCAATGAGGGATTGTATCCATTTTACATTCTCCATCAAACCGTGATTATCGTCATCGGGTACTACATCTGTAAGCTCGACTGGAGCATTTCCCTGAAATACTGGACGGTCTGTTTCTTAACGCTGTTAAGCTGCGTGGGATTTTACCTGGCCTTCATCCGGCCGTTCAACGTGATGCGCTTTTTGTTTGGTATGAAACCACGGAAAAAGACTGAGGGTTAAAACCGTTCGAGTTCGCGTATCTCAAAGTCGTTGCCCTTACCATATTTGATCAGGTCTTTCAGCAAATACCGTTCAAGCGTAAAAAGGTCTTTCACCTTGAAGTCGTGATTGGTAAGAATACTCTCTACTTCAAACTCACGGGTTTCTCCGAAATTCGTGAGTTTGTATTTTTTACCAACGCGTAAAACATCGAATGATAATCCCGCCATGCTACTTCCTGCGCGTTAATCGTGCCATGTAAAATCCATCAAAGCCCTCGCTCGGCCAGATGCGCTTCTCCTCGTTCAGTTCAAAATCTGAATCCGACTCGAGGAATTTTTTTATCTGGTCTTCATTTTCAGAGTGTAGAATACTGCACGTAGCGTAGACGAGTGTTCCACCCGGTTTCACCATGTCGCTGTATGAAGCGAGAATATCGTGTTGGGCAGTTTTAACACTGTCAACAAACTCGGGTGAAAGCTTCCATTTTGCATCCGGATTTCTGCGGAGCACACCGGTGCCAGAACACGGTACATCCAGCAATACGAGGTCGGCAGATTTTTCAAGACGCTTGATCACTTTCGATGAATCGATGTGCCGTGTTTCCACGGTTGACACCCCACCCCTCCGGGCCCGCTTCTTTAACTCATCCAGCTTCCACTGCTCAGTATCCATGGAAATGATTTTCCCCTTGTTTTGGATCAGGGCTGCGAGATGCAAGGTCTTTCCGCCTCCGCCTGCGCAGGCATCAATGATGCGCATGCCCGGCTTAACCCCTGTAAAATGACCGATGAATTGTGAACCGGCGTCCTGTACTTCAAACAAGCCTTCTTTGAATTCAGGCAGTTGAAAAACATTTTGGCGCTGCTCAAGCACGAGTGCATCCGGATAATCTTTTTCAGTGTGCGTGAAAACTTCGCGCTCCCGCAACTGTTGCTGCAATTCCGGCAACGTGGTTTTTAACGTATTCACGCGCAATACTACACGCGCCTCCACATTCAGTGCAGCGAGTTCTTTGTCCCATCGGCTGCCGAGTTCCTGCTCACCCAGTTCATCGAGCCAATCGGGAATTGATTCATGAATTTTCCGGACCGGATGGTTTTCGTTCACCTTCCGCTGCAACTCTTCATAATTGATTTCCTCAAATTCTTTCCAGTTGGGCAACTGAACATCGTTTGCAGCACACCAAACCGCAAGCAGCGTCCAGAAGTCGTCACCCTTGGCATTCGCCACGCTTCGGAAGAACCGGTACCAGCGAACAATGTCATACGTGGTTTCGGCAATAAATTTCCGGTCGCGTGATCCCCATTTTGGATTTTGCTTCAGGGTTTTTTCAATAACCTTATCGGCATATTTTTTCTCCTGGAAAATCTGCTTTAAAGATTCAATAATGGCTTCGGAAGTAGACCGGTGGATTCGCATTACAATGCTTACGTGTACTTGAGCAAGTACGTTTTCAATGAGTCTTGCGCAATTTTGCGCACTTTATTTTTGAAGAATGGCGTAAAGCCGAGTAAAGTTCCTGACAAACCAAATGCCTGCCTTGACCAGCGGTACAGATCGAAATGATCGTGATGCCGGATGATCTTGCCGTCTTTAAACTCGAACGTGGCGTCAATCACATTATGAACGTTACGGCCTGTTTTACTAAACGGGTAGAAGGCTTCCCAGTGTGCGCTGCCGGTTGATCCGGATGCTTTTACATCCGAGAAAACAATCTTCAAGCTGCCCTTCGAACGCTCGAGCAGCATCTGCCACATGGCTTTCGCCTGAATTCCTTTTAGCGTTCCGAAAACAGGGTCGTGAAACTCAACATCTTCATGGTAGCAAGCTGCCATTCCCGCCGAGTCGTGCCGGGCGAATGCAGCGTAGAATTCGGTGATCAGTGCCGTGGGATTCATGGCACAAAGCTAATTTAAAAAAACGGGAGTGTAATCAGGCTTCGACTACGCCTGCCGGTAGGCAGGCTCAGCCTGACACCAGATTCGTTCAGCCTGACAAAGCAGCAACTACGCTCTAATCTTTATTAGAACAACTCTTTCTGATCCTGGCTGTCGGGGGTGGAATCTTCGGTGTACAACGGAAGCCGATTGAGTCCTTTCGAAAGATGTGCTTCTTCGGTGTAAATACCTTTTTGCATAGCATCGTTCTTAATCTTACTCACTTCCTGTTCCAGTTCGCGGTTGCTGATAAGCTTGGCCCGCTTGTCGGTTGGGGGGTTAAGCTTTTCACTCCGCTCAAATTCAACTGCTTTCTCCAAGATATCTTTCGGAAGGTCGGCATCGCTTCGGTACAATAATTCAAAAAACTGCTTCGCAAAAAATCCATCAATCTGAATCCTGCGCTTGGACAGGTGCACAAACTTGCCAATCACGCGGCAAATATTTTCGCGTTCTTCCGGGCTTAGCTTCTCAGCAAATTCATAATCCTCCACCTTACGCAGTGCAAGAATCATCGGCTCCAGCGAATCGATTGAAATAATGTATACCGTGTAATCACTCAGCCTGAATTCAAATTGCTGGAGCACTTCGAGCGTGTTGGCCGGCACGACCAAGAAGATCTCCCTGCGAACGCCCTCTTCCTTCACATATTTGCTCGCCTGCTCCGACTGTGCTTTCAAATACAACGGGAAGTTTGTCAGGTCATCGTTTGCAGGACTCTTCGCATCAAAAATGATGTACTCATCGTTTATGCGAAGGGTGTTATCAGGCTTTCCTTTAAAAGGCACTTTGTCGCTGTATTCTACTCCATGCTTCTGGCAAATCAGTTTAATGCGGCTCCTTACATTATCCTCGTGCGTAACCCACGTTTGCTTCATCTGGCGTAGACGTTCAATCTCGCGTGCATGGCGTTCCTCTTTCTCCTGAATCCGGTCGCGATCAAACCGCTTGATTGTTTCCGTGAGGTTGCTCATGCGACTCTCGTATTCTTTCAGGCGCTGCTCATCGGAACTCTTCAAATAGGTGTTTTCATTTCGCAAGCCTTTCAACTCGTTCTCATACGACTCAACCTTCTGACGCAATGCGCTTACTTCGTTGGAGAGTTCGGTTCCGCGTTTGAGGTAGATTTCGTTCTTGCTTTCCAACGAGGCCTTGTCTTTCATTAAAGACTCCTTCTCGGTGCGAAGAAATTTCAATTCTTCGAGCGACTCCTGAACAGATTTATTGCGGTTTTTCTCAAGTTCAAGCTCATGCCGGAGTTGTGACTGACTTTCATATCCGCCGATCATCCGCTGAAGGTCGGCACTGGCATCCACCAGCGTTGCCCGAACGGATCCCCACTTAAAAATACGGTCCCAAAAGGATAGCGTTTTCAGTTCATTAACCAGTCGCTTAATGCTATCAAACCCAGTTTCCATGGCTGTAAAGGTAGTTGAAATAATAGCGTAACTGTAACAAGAACGCCATCCGTCACGACAATTTGTGTCAACGCCTAATTAATTGCCTCTCAAAAGCGGATTCGGTACTTTTAGGGGAGTATCCTAAGCATATGATTGACACTATTTTATCCAGCCAGGCGGCAATTGATCTCGAAGAAAAGTACGGTGCACACAACTACCATCCCCTACCGGTGGTTTTGCACAAGGGTGAGGGCGTTTTTATGTGGGATGTGGAAGGGAAACGATACTTCGATTTCCTTTCGGCCTACAGTGCGGTAAACCAGGGTCATTGCCATCCGCGCATCATTAACAAGCTGATCGAACAGGCGAAGGAGCTAACGCTTACTTCCCGCGCTTTCTATAACGACAAGCTGGGGGTTGCTGAAAAGTTTGTGTGCGAGCTCTTCGGATATCAAAAAGCACTGTTTATGAACAGCGGTGCCGAAGCAAACGAAACAGCCATTAAGCTTGCCCGCAAGTGGGGCTACACGAAAAAGAATATTCCCGACAACCAGGCGGTGATTGTTGCGGCAACCAAAAACTTTCACGGTCGCACAACAACCATTATCTCTGCCTCCACCGATGCCTCGTCACGAAAAGGCTTCGGGCCGTTCATGCCGGGCTTCGAAATTATTGAGTACGATAATGATGCTGCCCTTGAAAAGGCATTAGCGAACCCAAATGTTTGCGCATTGTGGCTTGAACCCATTCAGGGTGAAGCTGGGGTATACGTTCCGAAAGACGGATATCTTAAAACTGCCGAGCAGCTTTGCCGCAAGCATAACGTGTTGCTGATGATGGATGAAATTCAAACCGGCATTGCCCGTACGGGAAAGATGCTCGCATCGGATCATGAAGGCGTTCGTGCGGACATCTTGATTTTAGGTAAAGCTCTTTCCGGAGGCGTGATGCCTGTTTCGCTGGTGCTGGCAGATGACCCGATCATGCTGGTAATAAAACCGGGTGAACATGGTTCAACCTTTGGCGGAAATCCGCTTGCCGCGGCAATTTGTATCGAAGCATTACAGGTTGTAGCCGATGAAAAGCTTGCGCAGAACGCAGAACGGCTCGGGCAGGTATTCCGCGACCGGATGAAAGCGTTGATGAAGAAAACAAAATTGATTACGCTGGTGCGCGGAAAAGGGCTTCTCAACGCGATCGTCATTAACGATTCGCCTGACAGCGAGACTGCCTGGAACTTATGTGTTGAATTTGCAAAGAACGGCTTGCTGGCAAAACCGACCCATGGAAACATCATTCGCCTCGCCCCGCCTTTAGTGATTACCGAAGAACAGATTCACGAATGCTGTGATATTATCGAGAAGTGTGTTTTGAAAATGGACTCGTAACAATCAACCGCGATAGTTTAAACGGGACGCAAAAAATGCGTCCCTTTTTTATTCATTTCGCAGTGCATCGATCGGATTGGCAATAGCTGCTTTCGCGACCTGAAACATGACAGTCAACAAAGAAATCAATAGCACACCCCCCGCAGTTAAGGCAAACAATCCCCAGCCAAGTTCGGTGTGATACGCATATCCTTCCAGAAATTTTGTCATGAAGTACCAGGCGGTCGGGCAACCGATCAGTGCAGCTAACAAGCTCAGTTTTACAAAGTCGGCCGACATCATCGTAACGATTCCGCGCACCGATGCACCCATGGTTTTACGAATGCTGATTTCCTTTCGTTTACGTTCAGCCGTATAGGCTGCCAGTCCAAGCAACCCTAAACCTGAGATAATGATTGCCATAATGGTGAAGCTCAAGGCCAGCGAACCGGTAACTTTTTCGGTGCTATACAACCTTTCAAAATCTTCGTCAACAAACGAGTATGCAAAATCATATTTCGGATTATACTTTTTGTTCAGGCTTTCAAGATGCGCAAGCGCGTCTTGTGCCTTTGCACCATCAATCTTCACGAAAACAATTCCTGTCCACTCCGGTTTGCACATCAGTACAATCGGATCAATTTTTTCATGTAGCGACCGACCGTGGAAATCATCCACTACTCCCACAATCTTTCCGGACGTTCCCCATTGCACAATCTCCTGACCGATCGGGTTGTCAAGGCCCATAACTTCAACCGCATGCTTCGTGACAATGAAGTTATTGGTGTCGTTAAACTCCTTCTTAAAAAATCTTCCTTCCAAAAGGGTGAGGCCCATGGTTTCTACAAAATCATAGTCCACAACCACGGTTCTGAAAAATATATCGCTGTCTTCGGGCTTTCCGGTCCACCGGACCGAACTATTCTGATTGCCGATTTCAACCAGCGATGAATTGGACCGGGAAACGGTTTTGATGGCGGGAATCTGCAGCGCCTCCTGCCGGAAACTTTCAAACTGGCGCGATAAACCTCCGCGCGCATTGAATGAAATCACGGATTCCCGGTTATAGCCGATGTTGGTTGTTCGGATAAATTCGATTTGGTTATAAATCACCAGCGAGCACGCTACTAAAATCACGGTGAGTGAAAACTGGAATACCACCAGTGCTTTTCGCAAGGTTGATCCGCTTAAACTCTTGTTCGTGTTTCCCTTCAAAACCTGCGAAGGCTGGAAAGCCGAAAGGAAAAACGCAGGATAACTGCCGGCCAGCATACCGGTTACCAGCACGACTGACAACAGCATGACAAGCAATTTCGGATCCGCCAAATTCAATACAATCTGTTTCGCTACCAGTACATTAAACAGGGGTAGCAGCAAGTACACCATGGCGATGGCCAGAAGCATCGCAACCAGACTGATCGCCAGCGATTCCCCAATAAACTGAAGGATCAACGACTTGCGCTGGGCGCCGATTACTTTGCGCACGCCTACTTCCTTGGCGCGATTCACAGCTTTTGCCGTGGCCATGTTCATGAAGTTGATACAGGCTATAACCAGAATGAAAATCGCCACCACCGAAAAGATTTGAACGTACTTGATTCGTCCTCCTGCGGGCAAGCCGTTTTCAAATGTTGAGTTCAGGTAGTGCTCGGCGAAAGGTTGTAAGTAGAAATTGATCTCATCGCTTTTCGCCTTGGGGTCTTGCTGCAGCGTGATTTTATCAACCATCGCATTGATGTTATCACTTGCCAACGATGCCTGTGCGGGATCATTGAGTTTCACATACAGGTTGTAGTCGGCATTATCCCAACTCGGCTGACGATACTCCTTATGAATATCGAACGGCATGATAAAATCGAACTTGATTGATGATTCATCGGGGATGTCGGCCAGCACAGCCGACACCTTTTGATCGTATCGGTTTTGAACGCGAACGGTTTTCCCGATCGGATCCTGATCGCCAAAAAGCTTCTTAGCCAGTCGTTCGGTAATCACTACCTCACCTTTTTGTGAGAGTGGGTCAACGGAATTTCCACGAACAATCGGAAAGCTGAATACTTTAAAAAAGTCAGGATCGGCAAAATAGCCATGCTCCAGAAAATTTTGTTCGCCCTGAGTGAACAACTGTTTTCCATCGTTGGAATACCGAGCTACTGCCGCAACCTCTGCGATATTCGACTTTATCTCATCGGCCAGCGGACCGGGCGTACTTTCCCAGGTGATCATCTCACCATCCCATTTGATGTTGGTGAACACCTGATAGATGTTATCGATGTCCTGATGAAATTTGTCTTTGCTTACCTCATCATTGATCCACAAAAAGATGAACAACGTACAGGCGAGTCCGGAGGTAAGTCCCAAAACGTTAATGAACGAATAAAACTTTTGGCGGAAAAAACTGCGGATCGTGATGACAAAGAAATTTCTTAGCATGGAAGAGGCGGTTTAAGACTGCATGCGGTTTGTGTGGTATACCGGAAACGCAGGTCAAGGGTTACTGATCCGGGTTAAAATCTTTTGGGTTACCACTTCCGGGGTGAGCCAGTTCAGGCAGGCAAAATCGCCCCGCAGGCAGGTTTCCCGCCCATAAACCGAGCATGGTCTGCAGGATAATTTTTCCCGGCTTATCTGAAGGATGCTCTCTTTGTCGTTATGGCCAAACGGTGCAAATCCAACATCGGGATGAGTACCTCCCCAGATTGACATGATCGGTGTGTTCGAAAGGTTCGCGAGGTGCATATTGGAGGAATCAACACACACCATTAAGTCCAGGTGATGCATCAGCGTTAGCTCCTGCGGCAGTTTGAGTCGACCGGCTACGATGATGCAGTTATTCGGAAACAGGGATTGTAAATCTTCGAAGTACTGGATTTCCTCATCACCTCCGCCAAACAGGAAAAACCTGGCCGGCATCTTCTTTAAAATCGAGTCGATTACTTTTGGGTAGTTGGCTACCGGCCAAATTTTCGACTTGTGCATCGCAAAAGGTGCCAGACCGATCCACTTTTCGTTTTTAACCAGTTCCTTTTTAACAAACCACGCTTCAATCAATTTTTTTGATTCGTCAGTTGGCAACAAATAAGGCGGTGGCAGCAGCTTAAAGGGAAAGCCCGCATGTTCAAAAGCCTGACGATATCGTTCAACGGTATGGGGAAGGGGCTTGGTAACTTTATTGTCTTTCCGCGAAAAAGCTTTTTTCTCCTTGCGGCCTTTATCAAAAATAATTACGCGCTTGCCGAAAATTTTAAAAAGGTTTCGCAGAATTACGGTACGCAGGTGATCGTGTAAATCGATTACCACATCAAAGTTTTTCTTCAGGATCAGCGCCCGGAACAGCTGCCGGATTCCAAAAAAGCCTTTGAATTTTTGATCAACGTCAGCATCAAATACTACCACCCGTTCAATCCCGGCAAAAAAAGGTGCGAAACGCGGTCGCGTAACAATGGTAACTTCAACGTCCGGATATGCGGCCACCAATGAACGGATAACCGGCACCATCAGTGCCACATCACCCATTGCTGAAAACCGCAAAACCAAAATTCTTTTCATAGTCGCTACCTGTAACAATTACTTCTTTACCGCATTCTGATACAGCATCGGATTGAGCGATGCATCGTTATACATTTTCATTTGCCGGTATACTTTCATTTTGCGATCGCCCGACCGGATGTCGTCCATCAACTGGTCGAAGGCAAGCTGCATATCGCTGCGCTGCTCCAGGAGAACGTCAAGTTTGGCTTTACATTTTGCGATGTGTTCGGCCGATGCATCCGTTCTTTCCGTCTGCTCTTTCATGTGATAAATCTTCAGCAACAGAATGCTCATGCGGTCGAGCAACCATGCGGGAGTCTCCGAATTAATTTTTGCGGATGATTTTGGGGTGACGCCTTTAAATTGATCCAAAAAGTAATCGTCCATTTTTTCAACCATATCGGTCCGGTCCTGGTTCGATTTATCAATCCGTCTTTTTATCTGTAAGGCTTCCACCGGGTTTATTTCCGGCAGGCGAATAATGTCTTCCAGGTGCCACTGAACGGTGTCGATCCAGTTTTTTGCATAAAGCAAGTGTTCGAAACTTCCTGTCTGATACGGGTTTTTAACCGGAGCATCTACGTTATCGGTGAGGTGATAATCGTCAATACTTCGCTGAAAAGCATCGTAACATTGATTGGCGTTAAGCATGCACGTACATTTATGGCGCAAGTTACGTATTTTACCTGCATGTCGTCACACCATATTATACGGGAAGATCAGGAGCCGGCCCTCGTGATGGATGATGCCTCAGCCGAAAACTTAGAGACCGCTCAGCAGCTTCTGGAGTGGAGCCCCACGGTAATTGTTACGGAACACGCGCTTGATCAGGTTCTAACGTGGGGTATCAAGATTGATGTAGCCATTGTGCGTCAAGACAACCTTGAAAAATGGAAGCTTGCATTATACGACCAGGCTCCGGTGAAAATTCTTACCACAACTTCCGGCAACGATGCGGCCGATACTGCGCTGCATTTTCTGGTGGCATCTAAACAAAATTCCGTTAACATCCTGTCTGGCGACAACCTCGAATCATTTGAAAAATTCGCGTCCCTGGACCTGGCGGTGATCCGCGAAGGAAGACGTTGGGTGTTTATCCGCTCCGGTCACTTTGAAAAATGGCTGCCGGCCGGCACGACCCTGCTGTTCTATCCACCGGACGCACATTCTGAACGGCCTGTAGAAAACGAGGGCATTGTTACCGTTACCCGCGAAAACAGTTTCTGGGTCTGCGAAATAAATTAATTCACCTCGATAGGGGTATCCTGCTTCTCGCTTGTCTTAGCTCCAAATGCTTTGGGTAACTTGCATGAACTAACGTGCAGTGGAATTGTCGCAAAAAGAATCGGTACCGGGCAACGAGGCTGCTTTTGAAGCAGTTTTTCGCCAGCACTACGGAGTGCTGTGCAACTACGCCTGCACGTACCTGCGCGACCACGATGAAGCTGAGGAAATTGTGCAATCTGTTTTCCTGGCATTTTGGGAGAAACGCCACTCCCTGGATGTGCACACATCTGTAAAGGCTTATTTGTTCAGTATGGTGCGTAATGCCAGCCTGAATCACCTAACCCGAAAGAAGATGCAGGAAAAATATGCCCAGGAAAAGTTGCTGACGACCAACCCGGCCGATTCAACCCAGCCGCTGGAGTCGGACGAGCTTTCGAAACGCATTGCGGCCGCTTTACAAAAGTTACCGGAACAATGCCGCGTGATTTTCACGATGAGCCGCTTTGAAGAATTGAAATATGCCGAGATCGCAGCCGAATTAAATCTTTCCGTGAAAACGGTGGAGAATCAAATCGGAAAGGCATTGAAAATTATGCGCGAACAGCTTCGCGACTACCTGCCGATCTTATTTCTATTGATGCTGGATAACCTGATCCGATAAGAATTTTGAATTTCGACTACAACGATATTGACACACTCATTGGCAAAGACCTCTCAGGTGAAATTTCTGCAGCGGAGAAAGTCGTGCTCAACCGTTGGATTGAACTATCGGCTGAAAATCAAAAACACTACGCGCACTTTAAAACGGTATTCGAAAAAAGCCTGGAGTTGAAGCATCACGAGGTTTTCGATACCGATGCAGCGTGGGTTCAGCTCAAACAAAAAATTCAAAAGAAAAATCAGGGGAAAGTTATACGCCTTAGCTGGCGAATAGCCGCTTCCGTTGCGATCATCCTCGTTGCGGGAATAGTTGCGTATCAAAAATTCCTCACGCCACAGGACAAAACGGTTGTTGTGGCGCAGTCAGTCACCGAAGAAAAATCGTTGCCTGACGGAACCGCGGTATTCTTAAACAAAAATACCGAGGTTAATTATCACTACGATCCGATTAAACGTCTGCGTAAAACCGCCTTGAAAGGCGAAGCGTATTTCAACATCGCTGAAAAGCCCGATCAGCAGTTTTTGCTGGAAGTAAATGGTTTGCTGATCAAAGACATCGGAACATCGTTCAACGTAAAAGCCTATCCCGAAAGCGATTCGGTAGAAGTGTATGTCGAAACAGGTGAAGTGATTTTCTATACACCGCTGGATTCCGGATTGCGGCTGAAAGAACACGAGACGGGCATTTACATGAAATCCACAGGGAAATTCATCCGGCTCACGGAAACTTCCGAAAACACGCTGGCTTACAAGACCCAGATTTTCGTATTCGACAATACGCACTTAAGTGAAGTAATTGAATCGATTAATGAAGTGTACGACATCAAACTGAAGCTGGAGAACCCGGCCCTGGAGAACTGCCGCATCACGGTAACGTTTCGTCATGAGACCATTGACATGATCGCGGAAGTAATCGCTGAAACCTTATCCCTCACCCTCGAAAAAACCGAACATGAAATCACGCTTAACGGAAATGGCTGTACGAAATAGATTTTGTTTGACGCTGATTGCTTTGTGCATTTCACTGGGAATCAATGCACAGAACGTACCCTTACTGGAAAAGACCCTCACGATTGAATTCCGGGAAGAATCGATCGAAAAAGCGTTGAAAAAAATCTCCCGGGAAACAAAAATCACATTCTCGTACACCTCTTCGGATATCGACATTGAGCAGAATATCACAGCTTCGTACAAGTCGAAAACCGTTCGCGAAATTCTCGAACAGATTTTCAAAGGCAAAGTTTCATTCAAGGAGAAAGGAAAGTATATCATACTCGCTAAAGTTCCGTCAACACCTGAAAAGACTTCTTCAACCGTTCAGCCGAAAAATCCTTTCTTCATCAACGGGTATGTGCTGAATTCGGCAACCGGTGAAAAAATCTCCGGTGTAAGCATCTATGACACGCGTACGTTCACCGCTGCGGTAACCAATGAGTTCGGATACTTTAACATGATGCTAAAAGATCCGCAGGAAGAAAACCGTCTCGCCATCAGCAGAAAAAGCTATACCGATACACTGATCTTACTGAAAGAAGATACCTACGCCTTTATCAATGTTTCACTTTCGCCTGAGACAAAACCGGAAGTACCTCCCGTTATTATCAAGTATGATACCATTACCAAAGTTGTACAGGACACTGTGTTCTCGCCACCTGTAGTTATGGACTTGCCGGCCGACTCGTCACATGCGATTGAGCCCGTGTGGAACACCAAAAGCATGCGCGATACACTGCAGTACCGCAAAGCACAAGTTTCATTTGTACCGTTTGTGGGTACGAATGGCAAAGAATCCGCCAGAACAATCAATGATTTTTCATTCAATGTGTTAGGTGGTTATTCAGCGGGAACCCGAATAGTTGAAGTAGGCGGGCTGTTCAACATTGATCTGCTGGACGTTTCTTATATGCAGGTTGCCGGACTGATGAATTTTAATGAAGGCCGGATGCGCGGCTTCCAGGCAGCGGGACTGTTCAATACGAACCGAAAAGGATTGAAAGGTTTTCAGGCAGCGGGTATTGTTAACGTTAACAACGGCCGGTCGTACGGGGCTCAGATAGCAGGGATTGCGAACGTACAAACCAAACAATTCAAAGGCGCACAGATTTCCGGAATAACCAACATCAGCAAGCGCAGAATGAAAGGCATTCAGATTGCGCCGATTGTTAACTACGCAAGCAATTTAAAAGGGATGCAGATCGGACTAATTAACGTAGCAGACACATTGCGCGGAGTGCCAATCGGTTTTGTGAGTTACGTACGAGACGGGTACCACAAACTTGAAATCTCTGCCGATGAAATTTTCTACACCAACATCGCTTTCCGCACGGGTACGCAGAAATTCTATAACATTTTCACGTTCGGTATCAAACCCGAAAGCGATCCGAACGATACAGACCGCAGCACCGAGTGGACGTTCGGTTACGGATTCGGTACCGCTCCGGAAATCTTCTCCTGGCTTTACCTGAATTTCGACTTAACATGTAATCAGTTAAACAAAGGTGAGTTTACCCGCGCGATCAACCTGTTAAATAAGGCATACCTGGGGTTAGAGGTTCAGCCGTTCGACCGCATTGGAATCGCATTCGGTATTACACTGAACGGGTATCTGACCAAAAATTCTTACGATGGCTATTATGACATCTTCACCAACTACCGGCCTGAAATCATCAAAGAACATAACTACAATAACGATACACACCTCACGATGTGGTGGGGCTTCAAAGGAGCCATCCGGTTCTTCTAACGAAAAGCCTGTGTAGCGATGCCGGCGAGTTTCTCCATCGAAACTTTCTCGATCGGATGCGGGGTGCTTTCAAGCAACAGGAATTTTCCATTTGGCAACAGGCTGGCAACTTCTTCTGAATAGTGCCGGTCGGCCATATCATCCTGATCGCCCAGGCAAACCCAGGTCGGGTTGTTCACTGATTTCAATATTTCAGGAGTCAGCAAAGGCTTTTCGCCAAGCCCCGTCATCATAACCGATGTTTTTTGGATGAGTTCTTTCCAGTCGTTGGGCGCATGCCGCTTTTCCATGATCCGCGCGAAAGCGGGAACCTTTTCCATTATTTTTTCAGGATTAAGTTTGCGCACTTCTTTCGTTGCAGACTCAATACTCCAATCGAATTTGGTACCAAGCGTAACAATCGAAGCAACCCGTTCCGGATTATTCCGGGCAAGCCAAAGCGCTACATATCCGCCCATGCTGTAGCCGAAAATATTTACCATCCGGATTGATTTTATATCCAGCCACTGCCTTACATCTGCTGCAAACTGTTCAATTCCAAATTGAGGCTGAAACGCAGCGCCCCCGTGCCCCGATAAATTCAAGCTGTGAACGCTCAATCCGTGATTTTCAAATGCCGCTCTTACCGGCTCGAGTTGCGAGGCCGAACCCAGCGCACCGTGAAGGATTAAAACAGGAGGTATCATTTAACTGCGGAAACGATTCTATTCTTGTTTTGCAAATCTTTAATGATGCGAACATCCGAAAAGCCCGCTCCGGCAAAAACTGCACAGACCTCTTTTCCGAAGCGCTCATTAATTTCAACAACAAGCCGTCCGCCTGATTTAAGGGCCTCTTTCCCTTTTGTCGCAATAATCTTGTAGAAAATAAGCGGATCATTATCGGGAACAAACAATGCCAGGTGAGGTTCGTAGTTCAACACGTTGTCGTGCATGGAATCTCTTTCTGATACGGCCACGTAAGGCGGATTACTCACAATGCAATCAAGATCACGCAACGTAATTTCATCTTTCAGGATATCCACCTGCTGAAACGTGACATTTGCGTTTAAACGTGCAGCATTTGATCGCGCTGTTTGCAATGCCTCTTCACTGATGTCGAACGCGTAAACATCCGCTTTCGGAAGTTCACGCGAAAGCGTGACCGCAATACAACCACTGCCTGTACCGATGTCTAAAATCTTTCCGGACGTATTAGACGCATGCGTTAACACCTCCTCCACCAGTAATTCCGTTTCGGGGCGAGGAATCAGCACCGAAGTGTTGACCAAAAACTCCCGGCCAAAAAAATCAGCCTTACCCAAAATGTATTGAACCGGTTCGCTGGTATTGATCCGGTCGATGATCGAATCCAGTGCGGAAATTTCCTGGGCTGTCAACGAGACCGCTTTTTGACTGATGATGTCGGATCGGGTAATTCCGGAAACCTCTTCCAATACCCGGTGCAGGATGCTCTCTGTTTCGGATGCTTCCTGCACGAGCGTAATCCGCTTGCGCAAATCCCGGAATAAGTCTTTGGAATTGATCATGGCCTGACAATCTTTGCAAGTATACCAATTGTTTCACACATGAATTCCCCCTCCCCGGACGAGCTTTTTATGCAGCGGGCGATTGATCTCGCCAAGCTCAGCCTGGGATCGGTTAGTCCAAACCCTTTGGTGGGATGTGTGATTGTTCATGAAAATAAAATTATTGGTGAGGGCAGGCACGAAGTCTACGGTTCCGCGCATGCGGAGGTAAATGCGGTTGCCTCCGTGCGGGATAAATCACTTTTGAAAGAAAGTACGGTGTACGTAAACCTTGAACCTTGTGCGCATTTTGGAAAAACCCCGCCCTGTGCGGATATGCTGGTTAGTCATCAGGTGAAAAAGGTTGTCATCGCCAATACCGATCCCAATCCATTGGTCAGCGGAAAAGGCATTCAAAAGTTGCAGGCTGCCGGAATTGAAATCGTTACAAACGTACTCGGGCAGAAGGGCCGCGAACTAAACAAGCGCTTCTTCACTTTCATGGAAAGAAAACGTCCGTACATTATTTTAAAATGGGCACAAACAGTTGACGGTTTTATTGCGCGTGAAAATTTCGATTCGAAATGGATCAGTAACGAACACTCGCGTAAGCTTGTTCACAAGTGGCGCAGCGAAGAGGACGCAGTGCTTGTCGGCTCCGGCACTGCCTTGCATGACAATCCAGCACTAACCGTTCGCGACTGGGTGGGAAGAAATCCGGTTCGGGTTGTAATCGACCGGTATGGAAAATTGCCAAAGACGCTTACGCTATTTGATGGTTCACAAAAAACCATTTGCTACAACACCGTTCGAAACGAAGCGCAGGAGAATCTTGTGTTCGTAAAACTGAATGAGCAATCTTTTATCGAAGAACTGATTATCGATCTTTTTAAAAGAAATATTCAATCCGTTATCATCGAAGGCGGCTCAACAACGCTTCAGCAGTTTATAAACAACGGTTTATGGGATGAGGCGCGGATAGTTACAGCTCCGGAGAAATTTGAGTCGGGCATTTCCGCACCAAAAATTTCCGGGAACTTAATTTCACAAGAAACCGTATTTAGCGATACGGTATCTATTTATACGCGTTATCAACCTTAATAATTTTTACGTGGCCGAAGAACTTGTTATCCCCGCAGTTGCAACCAAGCAGGAACGATACGATGCATTGCTTCCGCAGATTGAATCCCTTGTCGCAGGCGAACCAGACGTGGTGGCCAATCTTTCAAACATTGCGGCAGCCTTGAGACAGGCCATGAATTTCTTCTGGGTTGGATTCTATATTGTTAAAAACAACGAGCTGGTACTCGGCCCTTTTCAGGGACCCATTGCCTGTACGCGCATTGCGTTTGGTAAAGGGGTTTGCGGAGCATCCTGGAAGGAGAAGAAAGTTATTATCGTGCCGGATGTCGACCAGTTTCCCGGACATATTGCCTGCAGTTCAGCTTCCAAATCCGAAATCGTACTGCCCGCTTTTAAGAACGGGGAAGTTGCTCTTGTGCTGGACGTGGATAGCGACAAACTGAACGATTTCGATGCTTCGGATGAAGCCGCCCTTCAAACGCTGATGCGGACCATCGAAAAATTTCTCTGATTTTTAGCCTCAAAAAATCCTTATCTTGGTCAGTGTCAACCCACGGCCATGAAAAGACTTACCCTTCTCCTGCTCGCTGTAATTCCTGCGCTCACGTACGCCCAGATTGGCGCGAAGACTCAGCAAACTAAAATTTTTGGCGTCTGGCAAAACTCCAGTAACGGTCAGCAGATGACGCTGATCCTGAATGCCGACGGCCGCGGAGAATTTGACGGCAGCGACATTTCGTTCACCACCCAAGGCAACAAGCTCTCGATTACATCGGGCGGTGCAACAACTACCTATACGTACACACTGGCCGGCAATTCACTCACCGTTTCAGGTGGAGATATTGACGGCAAAGTAGTTTTTACCCGTGGCAACGCGGGAAGTGAATCAACGCAAGCAACACCTGTGGCCAAATCGGCACCGGTAACCAATACGCTTGTGGGAGTCTGGCTTGGCAACAACGAAACTGTTGAGTTCACAAAAGCGAACCAATGCGTTTACCAGGGACAAGTATTCCCTTATCAAACTTCCGGTAACATCATCAGCATTCAAACAGCGCAAGGCAGTAGTTCCATGCAATATGCGGTAAATGGCAATCAACTTGCGCTCACCATTAACGGGCAAACATTTTATTATGCGAAGAACGGAGCAATTCCCGACCCTTCTGCCACCGCGAGTATGAACAATAGTGCTCCTGCATATTCGCAACCCGCGGGAGGTGGCAACATCGCTCAGGAACTGGTTGGAAAGTGGTGCTATGTAAATGTAAACAGCTACAACAATGGCGGAAGCAGCAGCGAACAGTGCATTACGCTCAAGGCGGATGGTACCTATGAATACTACAGCGAGTCTTCCCGAAGTGTGAACACCAACGCATACTCAGGCGGAACCAATTCACAGGGCAGCGATCGTGGCACCTGGTCGTACGATGGATCACGGATTTATTACAACTCTTCGATGGGTAATGGCTCCGGATCTTATTTGCTCGAAAAAAGAAATCACCCGAAAAACAACGATCCGATGATCGTGCTTGACGGACAAACCTACGTTACACAATATCAAAAAGCTCCCTGGAGATAACCGCATGGAAAAAACCCTATCCCGCAGAAACTGGTTTAAGTCGTCATTTGCACTGGGTACAGGCCTGGCGCTTACGCCCGCGTTACTCGACAGCCTGATGGCCGCACCGGTGAGCGAAGCAGAACGGTTGCACAACCTGTCGTCCATTAAGCCCGATACGCTGATCCGACTCGGGTCGAATGAAAATCCCTACGGACCATCTGCGAAAGCGCGCGAAGCGGTAAAAAACATTTTGAGCGAAGGAAACCGCTATACGCACACGTCAGCTGCACAATTCAAAGAAATTCTTGCCAGGAAAGAAGGTGTAAGTCCGGATTACATTTTAATGGGCGCCGGTTCGTCTGAGTTGCTTTGTCTGGCCGGGATGTCGGTTGGGCTTGAAGGTGGTGCGGTTCTTTCTGCATTTCCGGTGTTCAGACTTTTGATGGACTACGCGGCAAAGTTTAATGCCCGTTGGGATACGGTAAATCTGGACGAATACCTGGTGCACGACCTGGAGGGATTGGCTTCGGCCGTAAAGCCCGATACAAAAATTATGTTCCTCGTTAATCCCAACAACCCCACAGGTACCGTTGTCGAAAAGGCGAAGTACAGGGCTTTCTGTGAAGAAATGTCGAAGAAAACCGTGGTTTATTCCGATGAAGCTTATCTCGAATTCCTTGACCCTTCAGAGCAGCAATCGATGAGTGAACTGGTTAAGCAGGGAAATAAAAACGTAATCGTTTCGAGAACGTTTTCAAAAGTGTATGGCCTTGCGGGTTTGCGTGTGGGTTACGTAGTAGCGCATCCTGATCTGATTAAGAAAATGAGTGCTAAACAGATTTGGGGTTCTTACAACCAGGCCGGCATCGCAGCTGCGCAGGCAAGTTTAGGTGACGAGGATTTTATGGCGTACACCCGAAAGAAAAACGCGGAGGCCCGTGAGCATCTGTTCAAATACCTCGATTCCAAAAAATGGCAATACGGAAAATCTCAGGCTAACGTGGTGTTCTTTCCTGCCCCGAAAGACGGAAAAACAATTCTTGACGAAACCAAGGCAAAAGGTTTCGAGATTCGTGTCTGGGATTACCTCGGAAAGGAATGGTGCCGCGTAAGCATTGGCACGCTTGACGAGATGAAAGCGTTCACCAAAATGTTTGATACGGTAGTGTCTTAAGCAGCGTTGGCCACCGCAACTGTTCCCTCAGCAGGTTTCTTGCCGAGTTCACGGAGCAATCGTCCATGGCCCACAAGCGCATCCAGAAATGTTTCAGCTGACTTATACGGAACACCAAATTCTTTTGCTGTTGACTCAACAATCGGTGCAATTTTCCGGTAGTGTACGTGACAGATGTTCGGGAACAAGTGATGCTCCACCTGGAAGTTCAGCCCGCCAACATACCACGAAAACAACCTGCTCTTGTTCGCAAAGTTGGTTGTGGTGTGAAGCTGATGAATAGCCCAGTTGTTTTCAAGATTGCCTTCCATATCCGGCTCAAAATATTCTGTGCCTTCAATAACGTGTGCAGGTTGAAAAATTACTGCAAGAATGAAACCAGCCACGTAGTGCATAATGCAAAAGCCCGCGAACACTGTCCAAAAGGACAGATCCAGGATGACCATGGGCAAGGTGAAAATGTAGCCCAGGTAGATAAGTTTTGTAACAACAAGAATTACGATCTCCTGCGTTACGTTCGCATTTTGTTTCTTGATCAGGCCATCTTTATGGTAGCTTATCAGGCGGATTACATCTTTAAACAATACCCAAACGAATGTCATCAGGCCGTATATGAACCACGCATACACGTGCTGAAAGCGATGCATAGCCTTCCATTCTGAATAGGGCGACATCCGTAAAACACCCCGGGGACTGATATCTTCATCGGCATCGTACACATTCGTATAGGTATGATGTAATACGTTGTGCTGGATCTTCCAGTTGAACGCATTTCCTCCGACTACATTTAATGAGTAACCGATCAGGTTGTTAACCCACGGTTTGCCGGAATATGCGCCATGATTCGCATCGTGCATAATCGACAGTCCGATACCGGCAGTTCCTGCACCCATCAGCACACACATCGCGATCATGGGCCACGTTCCCGATACCACTCCGGTCAGCATAAGCACAAACGGAACGAAGTAAAGCACAAACATGAAGACCGTTTTCACAATCATCTCCGCATTGGCATGACGGCTGATGTTGTTTGTTTTGAAATACTCATTCACCCGCTTGTTAAGCGTGACAAAAAAGTCCTGACGATCTTTTGAAAAACGTAACGATTTGGATCTGTTCACCGTGGCAGAATTTCAAGAAAGGTACTTAGATAAGGCCGTTAAAACGACCGTTAGCGGTGTTTTTATTCAAAAATGTGCGAATCAGACCTGAAAACGGATACTTGCTGCAGATCAGGAAAGCTCGGCAATAACCGTTTTTCCGCCTTTGGTTACATCATCGATATTCACCTTAACGGTGGCATCCAGCGGTAAAAAAATATCCACGCGTGAGCCAAACTTGATAAAACCAAACTCCTGGCCTTGCTCAAGCTTCTGACCTTGCTGAACATAACACTTGATCCTTCGCGCAAGCGCTCCGGCAATCTGGCGGAAGAGCACTTCCGTGCCATTATTCATTTTAGCAACAACCGTTGTACGTTCATTCTCGGTGCTGGATTTTGGGTGCCATGCTACGAGATATTTTCCGGGATGATATTTGTAGTAACTAATGGAGCCTTCTACCGGCATACGATTTACATGCACGTTAAAGGGCGACATAAAAATAGAAATCTGCTTCCGCTTGCCTTTAAAATACTCGGGCTCTTCTGCTTCTTCAATCACAACAACTTTTCCATCGGCCGGAGCAATTACATGTTTTGCATTTTTCGAAACTGTAAAAACAGGGTTACGGAAAAACTGAAGAACGATCAGGTAGAAAATTGCCGAAACACCAATGATGATATTTCGAACAACATCAGAAAAATAATAATCGCTTACCCAGATAATGCCGACAAAAACCAGCAGTAAGACGAATAATAGTGTTCTTCCTTCTTTGTGAATAGTCATCCTGATGAGCTAAGGTTCTGGTTAAATTTTAATATCCTCCGCGATACTTGTAGGTTTTCGCCACTTTATCAATGGCTACCATGTATGCTGCAATGCGGAGTGACACTTTGTATTCCTGTGAAGTTTTATAAACGTTGTTCAGGGCATCTTTCATGATCCGGTCCGATCTGCGGTTTACGCGCTCAGCCTCCCACTTGTATCCTAACCGGTTCTGCACCCACTCAAAATAGGAAACCGTTACACCGCCTGCATTCGCGAGGATATCCGGAACAACCACAATTCCTTTATCATTCAGAATACTGTCGGCTTTTGAAGAGGTTGGTCCGTTAGCGCCTTCCACAATCAGTTTAGCTTTGATGTTCGGAGCATTGGTGGCGGTAATAACATCTTCTGTTGCTGCAGGCACGAGTACGTCAACAGACAGTGTTAACAATTCATCACCTTTAATTTTTTCTGCACCGCCAAAACCTTCGAGCGAACCCTTGTTTGCATCGCGGTATTTGATTGCTGCCTCAAAATCAATTCCCTTCTCATTATAGTAAGCGCCTGAGATATCGCTTACTGCCTGAACGATCAGGCCGCGCTCGGACAACAATCTCGCGGCCCACGAGCCTACATTCCCAAATCCCTGTACAGCGCACGTAGCTTTGTACGGATTGATTTTCATTTTTTCCATGGCGGTCAGCGCGGAAACCATCACACCGCGACCGGTTGCTTCTGTTCTTCCAAGTGATCCTCCCAACACGATTGGCTTTCCGGTTACAACGGCATTCACCGTCATACCGCGGGTCTTGGAGTATTCGTCCATCAACCATGCCATCTCGCGGGGACCGGTTCCCATATCGGGTGCCGGAATATCACGATCGGGACCGAAGATGTCGATCATCGCACTTGTGTACGCGCGGGTTAAGCGTTCTATTTCCCCGGCCGACATTTCGCGCGGGTTGCACGTGATACCACCTTTCGCTCCGCCATACGGAATATCAACCACGGCACACTTCCAGGTCATCCATGCAGCCAATGCCTTTACTTCATCCAGGTTTACGTGCGGATCATACCGGATTCCGCCTTTTGACGGTCCGAGGATGGTGGAGTGCACCACACGGTAGCCCTCAAATACTTTGATACTGCTGTCGTCCATGGTAATGGGCAGCGACACAATCACCTGACGGGCAGGCGATTTCAGTACGTTATAAACTTCTTCTTCCAGACCGAGGATTTGCGAAGCGACCCGGAAACGGGACATCATGGCTTCAAATGGATTTTCCTTGTCTAACAGCGGTGCCGGCTCTATATAACCCATAAATGTTGTGATCGAAAACGGTTGCAAAAATAGTGAAATCCGGCAAATCTGCTTTACGCGAGATTTATCGGCAGCTTAAAAACAAAAAAGGGTGCCAAAGCACCCCTTTCTGAGTTCAGGATTGGCGATTAAAAATCCCCGCCACCACCGTTGAGGCCCTGAAATACGTTTACGTTAGCTTCTACGGTTACAGTCAATTCATGACCTGTGCTGTTGCTGTTAGCATCAAGCACCGTAGTAAAAGAATACTTGAGTTTGCCAGTACCTTCGCTGTAGTTGAAGTTCGTAATATCTTCCACGTTAACGGTAAACTCGTCATTGAGGTAGAAGTAAACATTATCGTCATCATCAATCACCGAAGTGTACAAATAGAAGCTTCCGCTGGTGGGTGTCTGCGTTTCGGTATTGGCTTGCAAATAGAAGCCAGCATAATTGTCGTTATGTGACTCATTTACAGCTCCGTGATGGCGCTGAACAAAGAAGTAAGCATCGCCATCGAAGCTTACGCGTGAATATGCTGGACCTTCTTCCGGCATAAAGCGAAAAGCAATTTTCTCACTAAACGCTACATTATCCGGACGTGTACCCTCCAATGTTACTGTAATTCTTCCATACTGGGCTGCATCGTTAAGTCCGATAACATTTGACTCGTCATCATCGCAGCTAAAAAAAGTTAATGCCGACACAGCAAGCATGACACTTGCAACTGATTTTGTTAATCTGTTCATTTTAAGTTAGTTAATTTGTTTTGGTTGTTTCAATCAGGGTTTATTCCCTGCTGGAATACGAAATATACGTGCTTAGTAACCTTTGGTTGCATGAATCATCACCCCATTCAACGAAAAAACATGTTGTTTTGACACGCGTTAATGCGGACTGTGGGGTACACGTTCTTTCAGACCCGGAAACGGTAGTAGTAACTCCTACTACTCACTCGGAGACAGCTGCGCAACATAGCCCCCTCCGGGTGCCATTTGTACTTTTAGCTTACTGATTTTAGAAACCCGCGCTGTATGGATCGTGTAATCTGCCGGATATTTTTCAGCGTTCATACCATCTGACACGATCATCGCGTCAAATTCTCCGGCTCCAAGAAAGGAAAGGTCAACGTCAATCTCGCGTGCTGCCCAGTCGCCCATTGCACCCACAAACCAGCGATTGCCTTTTCTGCGTGCCAGCACGAGATAATCGCCAAGCTTTGCATCGAGTACCACGGTTTCATCCCATGTGGTAGGAAATGATGCCAGGAATCGCATAAAATCTTTCTCTTTCCAGGCATCTGACGGGTTACCGCAAAACAGTTGCAACGGACTTTCATACACGATAAACATGGCAAGCTGATGTGCCCGTGTACCCTGCGACATCACCATGTCGCGTGACGACTTGAAGCTGTCTTTGTTTGCATTGCTCATCAGTCCGGGTTCATAGTCCATCACGCCCGAACTCATTCGAATAAACGGTATCAGCAAATCATGTTCGGGATTCGCTTTGTCACTCCAGATGTTGTATTCGGTGCCAATAACCCCTTCGCGGGTAACGGCATTCGGCCAGGTACGTTCAAAGCCGGCACTTTTAAAAGCCCCGTGAAACATCGTCATCATTTTATGCCGCGCGGTCGCTTCCGCGATGCGGGAGTAAAAATTTACCATCTTCTGATCATCGCGATCTATAAAATCCGTCATCACAACTGCAACGTTTAACTCGCTGAACATTTTCAATGCCTCCTCGAGTTGCCGGTCAAGCGTCATCGCCAGTGTCCACATCACAAGCCTGATGTTCTTTGATTTTGCATACGCAGCAATTTCTTTTAGATCCATGCCGGGAGTGATTTTGAATAAATCGTTAACGTCCGACCAGCCCGCATCAAGCATCACGTAATCCAAACCGATATCGGCAGCAAAATCAATGTAGTATTTATAAGACGCTGTGTTATAGCCAGCCTTGAAGTCAATGCCGTGCAGATTAATTCCATTAATCCACTCTTCCGTGCTGAGACCAGGTTTGACCCAACTCCAGTCTTTCTGATTGGGTGGTGACGCGAGGCGGTACACCAGATCGTTCATCAGCAGATCTTTATCCTGCTGTGCAATCCCGATCACCCGCCAGGGAAACGTACGGCTCCCCTTTGTTCTGGCGATGTAGGGCTTCCGCGACTTCACCACCCATTGCTTGAATTCTCCACCCTGTACCACTTCCTGATCCGGATAGGCAGCAAACTCACCTTGTAACGTTCCGGAAGATGATCCTTTCAGAAACATTCCAGGGTAATCGAGCAAATCAGACTCCGTTAACAAGACCTTTGCATTCCCAACGTCTACCAGCACCGGACTAAATGCTATCGATGTCGACTTAATCTCGCTGACGGGAAGAATTTTGTATGGTTCTTCAAAGCTCGTGTGATAGATGTCGCAGTCACCCCGCTTTTGAACTTCGGGCCAGTAGACGGTTCCGTCACCGGCAAAACCAAACGTGGAAATTTCCTGCTGAACCGTAATCGAATCTTTTTGAGAACTTTTGAACCTGTATGCTACGCCATCGTCATACGCCCGGAACTGCACCTCAAACTGGTTTTTGTATTCGAGCGTTAATTCATTGTAGTGATCCGGAATAAATTTTCTCTTGAACGGAACCGGATTTTCAATAATCTCATGTACACTGTTTCTACGGGTTTTCATCAAGTCATTCTTCACGCCAAGCCACTCGCCAGAATTGATTCTCATCGCAGCCCTGGCATTTGAGAGAATTAAATTACTCCCGATTGAGACGGAGTATTTCAAGGTGTCCATAACCGTGATCTCAACAGCAATTTTACCGTTTGGTGAAGTGAGCCTTACGTTCGTCTGCGAAATGCCCAACAGGCTTTGTAAAAGAAGAAGTATCAACAAGTTGTTTTTCATAACTCTTGCATTTTAGCAAACCGATAGGCGTACCAGCTAGACGTTCCTATTTACTTTTTTGGCATTGCCCCAAAAAAGTAACAAAAAAGGTCTAGGCAGAAAAATGCTCCTCGCCACATCCAGCCGCACGCCCGCTTTTCTGCCTACCCCGCGCTCATTAAAAATAACCGGAGTTGCAAATCCGTAAATGAAAAAGCCCCGATCCTGTTTGGAACCGGGGCCAGTTTATAATCAAAAGCTTTGCTTAGAAATTCTTCACAATTTCATTCGCAAACTCTGAGCACTTCAGCAGCGTAGCGCCTTCCATCAGGCGATGGAAATCGTACGTAACTTTTTTAGACGAGATCGCACCTTCCAAACCTTTAATGATCAGGTCAGCCGCTTCCTGCCAGCCCATGTACTCAAGCATCATAACGCCTGAAAGAATTACAGAGCCTGGATTAACTTTATCCTGACCGGCATACTTAGGAGCCGTTCCGTGTGTTGCTTCAAAAATTGCAAAACCGGTTTTATAGTTGATGTTTCCTCCCGGAGCGATACCAATACCTCCCACAATCGCGGCAAGCGCATCAGAAATATAGTCACCGTTCAGGTTAAGGGTTGCCACCACAGAATACTCATCCGGACGCAACAGGATTTGCTGAAGGAATGCATCGGCAATAGAATCTTTAATCACGATCTTATGACCGCCTTTATTGATTTCCATCCATGGACCGCCATCGATCTCCACGGCACCGTATTCATTTTTGGCAAGTGCATAACCCCAGTCGCGGAAGCCACCTTCGGTGAACTTCATGATGTTTCCTTTGTGAACCAGTGTTACGTTAGGTTTCTTCTGCGCGATCGCATAGTCGATTGCCGCGCGAACCAACCGCTCGGTGCCTTCTTTCGATACCGGCTTGATACCGATACCGGATGATTCCGGGAAACGGATTTTTTTATACTGCTTCGGATAATTCTCCTGAAACAGTTTGAGGAATTTTTTTACGTCTTCAGAACCTTCCTGAAACTCAATACCTGCATAAATATCTTCGGTGTTTTCGCGGAAGATGGTCATGTTGGTTTTATGCGGTTCTTTCACGGGGGAAGGAACTCCTTTGAACCACTGCACGGGACGAACGCAGGCATACAGGTCGAGGTCCTGACGAAGCGCTACGTTGAGTGAACGAATACCACCACCCACAGGAGTTGTGAGCGGACCTTTAATGCCGACCAGGTATTCTTTGAAAGCTGTCAGCGTTTCCTCAGGCATCCAGTTTCCGGTTTTGTTGAACGCCTTTTCACCCGCCAGCACTTCTTTCCAGTTGATTTTGCGTTTGCCACCATAGGCTTTTTCGACAGCTTTGTCGAATACGTGCTTGGAAGCAGGCCAGATATCTACGCCTGTACCATCACCTTCAATGAATGGAATCGTTGGATTATCGGGTACGTTAAGTTTTCCGTTGCTGATGGTTATTTTCTGATCGCTCATAAAGGTTTTGTTTTAACCCTGAATTCAGGGACTCGAAATTATAAAATTCGCTGTAGAAATGAACACATTTCGATATCCGGAACGTTATTTGATCAGGTAAAAATCATGAAAACAACCTCCGTTCTGCTGTTTCTGACGCTCCTGCTCACCGCTGCCGGAGAAATCCGTCAAGCCGAAACCGTTTGCTTGTCCGCTGAAGAAAAAAAGCTGTACGACCTGATGATGGCCTACCGGAAGTCGAAAGGGCTGGATGCCATACCCCTTTCAGCCAAACTTACACAGGTGGCCCATGTTCATGCAAAAGATTTAGCGGAGAACCACGACCCAACCCAGCAAGTGTGCAACTTGCACAGTTGGTCGAAGAAAGGAGGCTGGACGTCATGCTGTTACACGGCCGATCACAAGCAGGCAGCGTGCATGTGGAACAAGCCGCGTGAGATAGCCGGGTATGAAAGTAATGGTTACGAGATCAGTTATTACTTCAGTGCAGGAGCGGATGCCGCGGGCGGGCTTGAAGGTTGGAAGCAAAGCAACGGTCATAACCAAATGATAATCAACGAAGGTATCTGGAAGAAAATAAAATGGAACGCGATCGGTATCGGTTTCTACCGAGAGTATGGAGTTGTATGGTTTGGTGATCTAAAAGATGAAACTCCGATAGAAGTTTGCAAATAATATTGAACGAGTAACAAAGAAGTTTATATTTGTGTCCGTTCTATGCACGGATCACCACTATTCCCTGGCACTGACTTCAGCGCCACGCTCTCTACTGAATCAATCATCACCTATCTTCATTCTGTTCGCAATAAGCGACTGGCTGAGCTTAGCCGGCATGATGATGCGTTGATGGATTTACTGGAAGAACTTTATAACACGGTCGCTATCAGCCCCGTAAAGCGCGAGTTCATGAAGCGCGACTTGGCGGAACTGCGAAGTTCATCGCTGGACCTGGCCCATTACTCAAGCCTGATTACGGAGATTAAAAAGACCGGCAACCCCGAGCTCGCTCAGAGTAGTCCGTTATTTACGGAGGAAATGAAGCAGATTTTTAGGAAGTACGGGTTGTAAGTTCCCCTCAAACTTTTTCGGAAATTTTCGAGAGATAAGTTGTTCATTCAGGAGCTTCTGAGTCCTGGGTTTAGGACTCATTGACATGTCAAGAGCCTTTGATGGTCAACAGATGATGTTAACAGATATTGATCCTGGTTGTTATTTTATCCACGTAGTTATCCGGTTTTAACAACCTAACTTACTGATAATCAATATTTTATTTTGCAACAGGCTTGCCATTGAAAATCATTCTTAGGTACATTTAGTTATGTTAACCAATACACCTGAGACTATGAGAAAAACAAACTTTACCGCGCTGATCTTGTTTGTTATTTTAGCCATTGCAATCCCGAGATTTGCGGAAGCAAAAACCGGTTGGAATGATGTTGATGACGGATACACGTATTCGGATGAAAGAGGCTGCATGCACCATGTACATACACCAGAGTGGCGTTTACTAGGAATAACATGGAAAACACGAACCGTTGATGTAATTGTAGACTGTGATAACAATGGCCCCGATCCAGTCAATAACTAGCACTATTGTCTTTTTAGCAGTGAGTTTGTCCTGTTTCGGGCAAACTCAGCCAATGTCTGGAGTTGCTTACAAGGCCGGCACAAGAGAACCGATACCATTTGTTACAATTGGCGTGCTCCACACCCCAAATGGAACCGTTACCAATGTGAACGGAGTATTTTCAATATCCGTTAAGGAAACCGATACGTTAGTTTTCAGCTCAGTCGGTTATAAAAAATTAACGGTTCGCGTTGATTTTTCGGATACCAATATCTTTCTCGAGGAAGAAATCACCGCGCTCGAAGAAGTTAAAGTGATTGCTCACCGGAAAGGAGAAAAAAACTCGCTCGGTGATACCAAAGCGAAAACCATTATGATTGCAGGTGGTTCTAATCAATACGCGAAGTTATTTACCAATCCACGCAACCAAACCGGGGTACTGGAAACAATTACTCTTTGTGTTGAGCAACCGTACAAAGACCAAAAGTTTAACGCTGTTCTGCTGCTTCACATTTATACGAATGATAGTGGAATGCCAGGTAAGGACATACTGGAAAAGAATGTAGCAATGCAACTTAGCAAACGAGAAAAGAAAATCAGTCTCAATTTGGCGTCACTCGAAATTACTTTTCCACCAGAGGGCTTTTTTATAGGCATTGACTTTATCGGATACTATAACGAACACGGCGCGTTCATACCCTACGGCAGGAAGAATTCACCCGTAAAAATTTATGTACAATTTACTGACGCAAAAACTTCGGACACTTTCGAAAAGTTTTTTGGAACCTCATGGTCAACAGTAGATTTGGTTAGCCGGGACGGGAGGAGAACCCCGCTTGCAGCCAAATTCGGAATCACGGTATCGTATTAGACCAAAAATCTAATCAATACTTCTCCTCCTCGTTGGGAAAATCTTTAGCCTTTACGTCACTCACGTAGTTGCTCACTGCATTGGTAATGCTCGTGTGCAGGTCGGCATAGTGCCGGAGGAACCTTGGTTTGAAATCTTTGTTGATGCCCAGCATATCCTGCATCACCAGTACCTGGCCATCCGTGTCAGCGCCTGCCCCGATGCCGATGGTTGGGATGATCAACTCTTTGGAAACTGTTTTCGCCAGTTCAGCCGGAATTTTTTCGAGTACGATCGCAAAGCAGCCGCATTGCTGAAGGAGCCGCGCGTCTTCCTGCAGTTTCTTAGCCTCCGCTTCTTCTTTCGCCCGAACGGTATAGGTTCCGAATTTATAAATCGATTGAGGCGTCAATCCCAAATGGCCCATCACAGGAATACCGGCACTTAAAATCCGGTCAACAGATTCCTTGATTTCACCACCGCCTTCCATCTTTACCGCATGCGCGCCTGATTCTTTCATAATCCGGATGGCAGAACGCAATGCTTCGCTCGAATTTCCCTGGTACGTTCCGAACGGTAAGTCAACCACCACCAACGATCGCCTTACGGCACGCACCACACCGGAAGCGTGATAAATCATCTGATCAAGGGTGATCGGCAACGTAGTGGTATTACCCGCCATAACGTTCGAAGCCGAATCGCCTACCAGGATCACATCAATCCCCGCATCATCGATAATCCGCGCCATGCTGTAATCGTATGCCGTGAGCATCGCAATCTTCTCGCCCCGGTTTTTCATTTCCTGGAGCTGATGCGTAGTAATTTTCTTTTCGTTCTGCGAGCGATGAACAGACATTCTGATTGGAGATTTAAAAGTTTGATTGCCGGTTACTTCAGGTAGACAGCTGCATCTTTGCCGAGTTCCACCACTACATGATCTTTGATGGTTGTGGAAAGCTCATAGCCCGTGTATTGCGGATAGATGGGAAACAAGGTGTGGCTTCTGTTTACCAGAACCGCTGTTTCAATTTTTTTTACCTCGGTATCAAGAAAGGGTTTTAATCCGTACGCAAGCGTCCGGCCCGTATTCAGCACATCATCCACCATCACAATACACTTTTTCTTCACCGCCTTCATGTCACAATCCAGCGTTACCTCACCTTGCTGCGGAGCAAACTTATCGAGGCTTACTTTTACCAGCACCACTTCAATGCCGGCAACTGCCTCAACTTCTTTCGCCAGCAATTTGGCGAGCACATAGCCCTGGCCATCAATACCGGCAATGACCAGACTTTTTTCCTTAAAATTGTTTTCATAAATCTCAAACGCCATCCTGCGGATCTTCTGCTTCACCTGCCCGGCATCGAGAATCAAATTTTTATCAGCTACCATGACTATGCATTGGGTATCGGATAGACTTTGCTGTCTTTAAATGTTGAAAGGATCACCATCGACTGAAGTCCGTCCACCACATCAATGTTAGAAACTTTTTCCAACATCAGTTGCTGATACGCGGCAATATCGGCACATACAATCCGTAAAATGAAATCGCCTGCGCCCGTAATGTGGTGACACTCAACAACCTCTTCGATCTTTTGAATCGCACTGATAAATTTTTCAATGTTGTCTTTGTTGTGCCCTTTTAACGATGCCATGACAAACGTGCTTACGCCCAGGCCAACCAAACTGCCATCCACCACCGCATGATAACTTTTGATAATGCCCGCAGCTTCAAGCTTGTTTACGCGCTCAAGCGTAGGAGCCGGAGACAAACCGATCTCTTTGGCCAGCAATGCGTTTGTAATATTTGAGTTCTTCTGGAGTAGTTCCAGAATCTTTCGGTCGGTGGCGTCAAGCTTGATAGTTTTCATGGGGCAAGGGCTGGTTACCAAATAATATTTGGTAAAAGTAGGAAAAAGCCTTGAGAACTTTTAAAGACCAGCCGTTTATTCGGCCAGCATCAGCCGGTAGGTTTTGACGGTTTTCAAATACCTGAGGGTGAGGAAATAAAGTCCGGGTTGCTCACCGGTGAGATCGAGTTGATATCGGTTTATCCCGCTTTCTCCCATGATTTCGAACTCGCGGATTTGACGACCGGTAATGTCTGTAACCGTGATGGCGGTTTTGGCCAGTTGGTTCAATCCCCATTCGACGGTAAACTCACCCACGCTGGGGTTAGGCAAAGGCGGCTTCAACCCGGATTCGAGGAGTACCGTAATGACTTGGCGTGTGGTATCAACACAATTCTGCTGATTGGAAGCAATGAGCTGCACAAAGTAAAAACCTTCCGTTGCATAGCGGGTGGATGGCGATGGAAGCGTGCTCAATTCACCCGTTCCGAAATCCCACACATAGGTATCGGCATTAACAGAATTATTGATGAAGTTAACGGTTAGGGGAGGTTCTCCCTCGTTTGGATCAGCCGTAAACGCTGCCAGCGGACCGGGCGATATCTCAATTGCCTTGGTTCGCGGATATGCACATCCCGATTGCGTGGATACCGTAAGTGTTACATTGACAGTGCCGCTTTCCAAAAATTCAAATTGAGCGGGATTGGAGAAAGAACTTCCCAACGATCCGAACGTCCACGCAACGTCCACGATCGGATCAGTCTGATCATCCGTTGCATTCATGAACAAGGTGGACTGATTAGCACATGTCTTTGACGCAGAAAAATCAACGGCAAGTTTGGGATTAATAATTACTGGCTTCGTAACTGCTCCAACGCAATTGTTAGTTGCGGTAGCAGATAACGTAACGTTGTATGTTCCGGGATTGGAAAAAGTGTGTGTGGGATTTTCGGTGGTATAAAAATTAGAACCGATTTGCCAGTTCCAGGCGGTATGGCCGGCTGTTGCATCGGTAAACGTAACACCTGAATCTTCACACAAAGCCGAGTGCGTAAAGTCTACGGTCGGTGTCTGATAAATTGTAACCGATTTTTGAAACGTTGCGCTGCATGAAAAGTTTGTGGTCACCGTCAGGGAGACATTGTAATCGCCTGCCACGTTATACGTGTGTTGTGCATTCTTTTGTGTTGAAGTGTTAGCCGGACTTCCTGCATCGCCAAAATTCCAGAGCCATGAACTCATGTTACTGTCAGACGGAGGTGGCGTGAGATCATTAAACTGTGTTGCGGTGCCGTTGCAGGAAAAAGGCGGAGCGAGCGCTGCAAAATTTACTTGCGGAGCAGAAAAGATGGTCAGTTGCTGCGATACTGAATTGTTACATCCGGCAGCATTGGATGCCGTTAGCACGACATTAAATGTTCCAGGATTTAAGAATGTGTTTACCGGGCTTGAAGCGGTAGAAGTTTGTCCATCGCCAAAGTTCCACTGGTAGCCGGTAACCGAGCCGGAAGATGTATTCGTGAATGACACCGGGCTATCTTCACACCTGCCGCTTAGCGAAAATGCGGCTAACGGACCCGCCACCAAACCATTTATCGAAACCGTTTTTTGTGATTGGCATCCGGGAATGGAAGCCTTCAGCATGACTTGCTGACTTGCCGTAGATGTAAATGCATAGGTTAAATCCTTCGTGGAAGCCACGGGCGCAGCATCAATGCTCCATTCCCAGGTTGGCGTAGTCCCAATATCGGGGGTAGCGTTGGTGAAGAGTAAATTCTGATTGGTACACAGCGGACTCGCAGCCGGAGCACTAAAATCTGCAACCGGTTGATTGTACAAAGTAATCGCTCCGGTGGCGTAATTCTGGCAGCCATTTGAAGCTGTCACGGTAAGTTTCGGATTAAAGGTGCCGGTTGAGGTGTACTGATACGTTGGATTTGGCAGCGCTGAATTGCCCCCGTCACCAAATGTCCATGCGTAGTTGTTAATGTTTCCGGAAGAATTTTGCGATGTAAACATCACATCATGATTAACGCAAATATTCTGCGTAGCGAAATTAATATCGGGAGCCATCAATGCAGAAACGACTACCGGCTTCGCAACGGTTCCAACTGACCCTGTTGCACGCTGAATAGTAAGAGAAATTGTATAGGTGCCCGCTGACGTATAATGGATGACGGGTGGATTCTGACCCGCGTATGTTGCAACGTTCACATTGCACGTATCCGGGAAATGCAATCGCATGAGCCGGCCCTCACCGGGAGTGACCGAACCGCTGAGATCGATGGAAAATCCATACCAGTCGGACCCTTCATGAAGAATGTCCAGTGCAAAGTTGGAATTTGAAATCCCGAGCGTGCCGAGGTTAGTTTCCACTCCGGTGTGATCCAATATGCTCGTTCCAAAATCAATCCGAAACACCCAGCCGTCAAAGTGTTGCGTGAAGGCATAGTATTTCCCACCCTCACGGTGAAGCGAGATGGCGCACGGGTTAAACTGCAGGCTGGGTAAATTCAATTCACCGATAGTTGGCGAGTTGTCAAGACCATTTATGAAATCGAGATAAAAAACTTTACGGTTATCAAATGAAGTAGCAAGCGCAATCCACTGATCACATTCTTTAATGAAAGAGATATCCATCAGAAAGTTTCCGCCCGGAACGGGAATCACCGAAGCGGTAGGTGTGTTAGTGACCGAGCTTCCAAAATCAAGTTTTAATACTTCCGATGCTCCCGGTCCGGCATTGCACACAAACCCAAACACATTTCCGCCTTCGCTAACGATCGACATTCCACCCGGAAATTTTAATGCACCGCCGAAGTTGCCGAGATTTTGCATCACCGGTGTAGCAAGTAAACTTGATCCAAACGACAGCTTGATTAAGGACCCATCCGCGAAATCCGGAACAAAACAGTACCAATTACCATTCTCTTCGTGCAACGTAAATCCCCAGGCACGTTCAATATTGTTTGAAAAGTTTCCCAGGTTAGTCAGCGAGGGCGTGTTCAACAGACTGCTCCCAAAATTCATTCGGATAAGTTGGCCGTTGGGTTCACTCAAGGCAAAACCAACATAGTTACCCGAAGCCTCACGCTTAATCTTTACCGAACGTGCACGAAACAGCAAAGAGGAAGAAACCGCGCTCTGTGCGGTGGGGGCATTGGCCAAATCTCCTGCGCAGAAATCCCACTCATACGAGCTTGCTCCGGCTGTGACGTTACTGATCGTTAGATTCGAGTTACTGCAAACGGATGGATCAATATCAAATAAAGTTGTGCATTGAGCTGCCGCGTGCCAGCTCCCGGTTACGAGAAGAAGAACAAAACCCGTTGTGAAAAGGCTACGCATGGTACAAACGCGAAAGCTTTGATGCTTCAATTTCGAGGTTAAACATCTCTCCTGCCTGCCGTACCGCATTTTCGCCAAAATAGTCACGTTTATACGAGTCCGTTGCCAATTGTAACATTGCTTCCGATGCCGCATGGATATCTCCTACCGGAATGATAATACCACAGTAGTCGTTCTTCACAATTTCAGCTGGGCCACCACTGGCCGTTGCAATTACCGGCTTCCCGTTCATGATTGCTTCCAGACAGGTCATGGAAAAAGACTCGGAGGCCGAAAAGTTTAAAAACACATCGCACTCGCTCATAACCTTTTGAATGTCGGGTTCAAAACCACGAAGTTCGATTACGTCTGAAAGTCCAAGTTTCGAAATTAACTCAGCAAGGGATTTCTTATAAACTTTGTTGGCCGGAACACCCAAATCACCACCCGCCATAATCATCCGGATGCTTGCGTTCTGACGAAACACCGTTGAAAAGCTTTTGATGGCAACGTCATGCCCCTTGCCGGGAATGTAGTTGGCGAGGTACAAAAACACGACATGCCCGGAATCACCTCTTCTAAGAACAGCCGGTGAGCCGTTGATACAATCATGGATGACCTGAACTGGCTTCTGCGTATACCGGCCAGCATCTGCCCGCGCAGCCTGCGATACCGCTACAAGATGATGGGCATGCCGGGCGATGATTCGGATCCAGACTTTATATAACGACCGGGCATACGATGATTCCAGCAACCGGATGTGGTGGATGAGTTTTATTTTCCGATTGAGCAGCTTAACAACCACACCGGTAAGATTATAGATGTCATTTACATGGACTACTTCAATGCCAAATCTTTTGCAATACGCATTGATGCGCAACGAATTGAGCAAGAGCTGCGGCAAATAAAAGAGTACGGTTAATCGCTTACTGACTTCAATGAAGTTGAGTTCAGCAAACGGAATATGTTTGTCGGAAAGGATCTGCTTATTCGATGACTGCTTTGGAATACAAAAATGAAAATTATAAGATCCCGACAGATGCTCAGCAACTGTTACAACCGATTTGAAGGCTCCCGTCCAGCCGGTTGAGTTATCGATCACCAATATGTTCTTCTTCGCGGCCATTAGTTGAGCATTTCGCCCCAGCTTGATTTAAATTTCTGCACATTAAACTCCTCCATACGCTTTGATGCCTGCCCGGCAGCACGATTTCGCCAAGCCTCGTTTTGCAGTGCTTCCACCAGAGCTTTTGCCCACATCGATTCGAGTTGCTCTTTCACACCTTCTTCACTTGCCGGAAGCAATAATCCGGCAGGCAGAAATTTCGGTTCGCGTATTTCCTGAATCGGATGGTCAAAAATTTCAGCGGGGCCATACGGGCAATTCGCTGCCGCGGATACTGCTCCAACGGTCATGGCTTCGGCTAACGCATTCGGGAATCCTTCAAACAAGGAAGGAAGAACAAACAGTGAGGCGCGTGAAACGTACGCATGCGGGTTCTTAACCATGCCGGCAAAGTAAATGTCGTTGTTCGTTGAAAATTCTTCTCCTTTTGAAAAAGTCGCCAAACCCAAATTACGGGCCACCGAGATCAGCGAATCTAATTCACCGCTTCCCAAGATCACCAACTTAAGCCCGGGTCGGAGCGCTTTCATTTTCGCGAACACCCGGATGATGAACGGATAATTTTTCTGCCGGGCCAGGCGCCCCACACAAATCATCGTTTCAGCACTGGTTAAAAAATTTTGCCACTCTTCCGGGAGCGGCTCGCTGCCCAACGCGATAAGATTTAAACCATCATAAAAATTATAAATAACCTGAATAGGGACAGCGTGTTTTACGTGATAAAACTCCCGCAGCTCGGTTTTGATGCCCTCACTTACCACCGTAATCAAGTCGGCACGATTGTACAGATAAGGCATGAGTACGTTGTGCCGGAACCAACCCAGCAGACCGCTGATGTTTGAATCGAACTGTTTTGATCCACGAATGCTCAGCACAACCTTCTCCGATTTTTTCGAAAGTACGTTCACGTAATCCGCGCCTTCCAGGAAACTGATCGCCACATCGGGAACAAGTTGCTTTTTGATTTTTCGAAGCCGTGCAACCCGCTGAATAAAAAACCAAATCTTGGAAATTGGGTTTCTTCCTGCCGGAACATGTAACGAGATCAGCTTGTGGGTTGCGACATAAACATTCTCGGAAGAAGTGTTGAATACCACGAGCGTTACATCATGTTCTTCCGAAAACAAATCAGCCCAACGCGAAAAAGATTTTTCAGCACCGCCATAACCCAAATCAGGGGCAATCATTAAAATCTTCTTCCGTTTCATTTTTTATTAAACCTGAAGAGCTTTTTTAAATCGTCCAATGCGGGTTCTTTCATGAGAAACAAAATTGCCGCATAAACACCGGCTGCCGGAACGGTTGTCACAACAAGTCTTAAAAATAACGGCAACGCGCCCGAAATCATGATCAGCCCAAGTTCCGCCAACATCAGGGCAATAAGGGCAACCAGCACAGCATTAAAACGCTTCACAAAATCAAAGAAATTGATGTTGGTAAGCCGGAGCACCACGAATCCGCGCGGGACCGAGGCCAGAACTACCGCAAACACTTTTGCGATCGCCAGCCCGGCAATACCATGCTTTAATCCCACAAACAGGCTTATCGCCAGAATCGCCTTATCGGCAATCGTGATTTTCAACAACAGCTTGCTCCTGCCTTGTGATATGATGAGTGAGTCGTTGAATGTATTTACGGCTCCAAAAATTCCCAGACCGGCAAGCAACACCACGAGATTCGCAGATTCAAGCCATGCATCGCCAAGCAAGAACAAGATCAGATCGTGTGCGGTAAACGCCAGCAACGCCAGTGCAGGCAACACAAGCATGAGCAACACTTTTGTGGAGCGCAAATAGTAATCTGTAAGAACTTTGGGTTGCTGTTGATTCGCGGAGAAAATCGGAAAGAAGCTTTTAGCCAGCAACTGTCCTACGTTATTAGCGGGAAGCATGACGAGCGCGTTCGCGCGGCCGTATACCCCGAGCTCACGCTTACCCAAAAACTTTCCGGCAAGCAATACATCGAGATTAAAAAACAAAAAATCAATTACCTGACTTCCCAACAAGGGAAGTGAAAATTTCTTTACCGGAATGATGGACGACGCACTGAACGAAAGGGACGGAAGCCAGCGTGACCAAACGAAGCTGATAATTGCGAGGAGTGCCTGATACAACGCAGCCTGAATCACAAAGGCGAACACGCCTGCGTCATGGAACACCGAGAACAAACTAATCGCGTAGGAAAGCGTGACAGCGATGATCACCGCAACCGCCTGACTCTTGTAGTTCAAATCACGCGTAAGAATGCCTGCAGGTACATTCGTGAATGCGGTGAGTAGCGGAACGATACTATACCAACGACTTACCGTAATCAGTTCGGGTTGATCGTAAAATCCGGCCAACAACGGAGCGCCCAGAAAAAAGAGTGCTGCGAACAAAATGCCGAGCGCCAGGTTAAACCAGAACAATGACGATAGCTGTAGCTGACTCAATTTTTGTTGCTGGACAATGGCATGCGTAACCCCGAAGCTTACAATGATTCCGGATATGCTTCCGATCACCGACACCATCGCGAACAAACCGAAATCGGAAGGACCCAGTGCGCGGCTTAACAAAATAGAACCCGCCAGCAACGCGCCCTGCCCGACAACCTGCCCGATAATTGTCCAGCGAAAGCCGGCAGCATGGTTAACCGTGTCAGCCAAAAATGAAAACGTTAATTATGAATTTCGATCCCGCGTCAGCACGTACGAACACATTTCACGGTTCGGCCTGATCGCAATGGTCTCCGCGACCTTGTATCCCTGAGCCTGTAACCAATCAAGGCACTGCTGATCTACTCCCGCGTTATGAACGTTGTGTGTTTCAAGATAAACAACCGGACTGTGGGATGAAAATAACTTGCGTGAGCCTTGCAGTACATCCCATTCAGCACCCTCCACGTCAATCTTGATAAAATCAGGGGGTCGCACTGTTTTGTTGTCAATCAGCTCATCCAGGCTTACTGCCTTCACCTGCAGTAGGTTCTCTTTAAATTCCGGAGACTGCTTCAAGTACGTATTGGCGGTGTCGTGAATCGAATTTGAAAATTCAAGTGTCCCGGCCTTATCGGAAACGGCCGCCTGAAATAACGTAATGTTCTGAGGCTTATTGAGCTTAATGTTCTCGCTCAGAAACTGAAAATTGTATGGAAAAGGCTCGAACGAATAAACATTACCTTTCTCGCCCACCAGTTTCCCGGCCAGCGCAGTCAGAAATCCCTGATGAGCGCCCAGGTCGTAGACAACGTGCCCGGGTTTGATATACCTCGAAAAAATATCCTGCATTTCGGGTTCCCACGTTCCGAGAATCATTTCGTTGTTCGTGCGACTGGTGAACTTCCAGCGATAGCTTTTCAACGGGCCATTCATAACCGTTAACACGGTTACTTTGTGACCTAGGAGCTTTTTTAAAGCCAGTAAATAAAGTGCCCGGAGTTTACTCATCATAGATTCCGCAAAGCAAGCGTTTCTGACGCAATATTTTCAATAAAAGCCATAAAATCATATTGGTTGAGCATGGATTGCGCTGCACGCCCAACCTGTCGGGTAGCCTCGCGGTTGTCGTAACACCATTTTATTCGACTTGCGAGTTCGTTTGCGTTAGCCGCTTCGGCTATCCAGCCGGTCTCGCCTTCGCGGATGAAATCCTTTACCCCGCATGCATCAGTCATCACAGACGGAACACCGAACCGCATTGCCTCCATCACAGTTACCGGCCCGCCATCAATCAAACTCGGACAAACCAGCACGGTTGAACGTTTCACGTACGCATCAATCCCGGAAACGGCTCCGGTGAACGTTACATTTTTGAGGGAACCAAACTCACGATCAATGACGCGTTGAACCGTTGGGTCTATACTGCCAACAATCAGCAGTTCACCATCAATAGAAAGTTCGTTCCAGGCTTTTAGCAAATACTGCAAACCCTTCAACCACACCGTGTGAGCAGCATATAAAATGGTGAAGGACGTTGGTTGATTCGCGTCTTCGTTGTTAAGCGAGATCGGTTTCAACAGCCCCGGGCAGGACACAAAGTTCTTTTCAGTCCACTGTTTACGGTATGTAGATTCAATAACAGACGAGTGACAAATAATAGAATCTATCGGTGACATTCCTTGATTGTACGCTGCGAGTCGTGGCTGATACGTGTACACATCCTCCGTGGCTACGTTCCAGTGCCTGGCTTCACGGGTAACAAGTTCAGCGATATGATTCTCCTCCGGTGTGCCGGGGAAAAACACCACCGGTATACCCAGTTGTTTTGCCTTCTTTAATGTCTGGGGGATAAAAGGCGTGGTTGTAAAAACCAGTTTCTGGCCACGTTGAATATGCCTGCTGCAGAACAGGTCAAAAATGCGCTCTTCAAGATGCCGCTTTTGATACGGTTTGAGCCACGGTGCAATGAATTTGTTTAACAGGAAAAGATAATATCGTGATAAACTACTCACCGGTGCTGACGGAAATGTAGTCGTGAACTTTCCTTTGGACGATACGATGAGCTTAACCGGGTGCTTTTTGTCGGATAAATTCCGGGCCACTTCATACGCAATCTTTCCGGTGCCCCCGGCACTGGTTGAGGTAAGCGATTGAAATGAGATAAATAAAATCACAGTTCGGTTTACGAGAGCATTTGATTGACCGAGCAGAACTGAACATCGCTCTTTCTTACATAATCGAAAAACTCGTCATACACGTATTTCATGTTTTTCTTTTTGTAGGTACGGTGCGGAACCGGAAAACCATGATAGTGTGTTGACAAAATGAAGTCGCCATTCATTGCTTTAACGAAATCGAAGGCTTTAATCAAATCTTCCAGATGCGTGACTTCCTGCAACGGGAAGTGCACCATAATTTCCTTGCGTCTCCCGAGGTTAATTACATAGGGATAATACTGGTTGCGGTTCTCTGCCCGGAAAAAACTCCACATCATCAATTCCCAGGGCCAGCGGAGTGTTTTTTGCCGCGATAAAAATGATAGCCCTCCGCCCACGAGGCCGAGATTGTTATTCACGATTGCTTTGTATCCCGTTTTGGTGATTGCATTTTGAGGGGGTGTAAAAACCGTAAATGGCTGATCGAAAATTTCTTCGAGGTAAGCTTTACCTTCTCTGAGTTTGGCGGTCAGGTCCTGATCGGTATAAAACTCTGCGTAGTGAACCAGGTTATTGGCGAGCGGTTTCCGGTGCTCGTCCTTATTGCGGTGATTGACTCCGTGGATGGTAAGCGCAATTTTTCCTTCCGCAACTTTATCTTTCAAGAACTCAACGAGTCTGTGGTTTTCATGGATTGGATGTACCTCGTCATCTTTTTCCCACGATACCCAATCGGTTATTTTGCCGGTTTCATAAAATTCATCCTGCCACTTTCGCCAGTTGCCCTGAACAAACGGGATTACCGATAAAGAAGGCGGACATACATCCCAGGTTTCCCGGTAGCAGAATTCAATCTCTTCGGGAGATGTGAAAAAATTTGTATCGTCATCGCGAATGGCAAACCGCATATCACAGATCTTTTACCCGCCAAAGGGCAAGGCTTTTGTTCTTAAACCGGCCCGGGAGGTTCTCCGAAATTACTTCAAGCGGTGCGGGAAACAAAAACGGCTGGTCACATAAATCAAGTGGCCGCCATCGGCCCATCGGAATGTCTTCATTTTTCGAACCCGGAAAATGCGTAGCCAGAAGGTATTGAACGGAACTCTTCTTGATATTGTGCACGGCCCTCATCGCCTGCTCGAACGGCAAGTGTACCAGGCAGTCGCGCACCAAAATCAAATCACTGGCCGGCAGCTCATCTTCAATGAGATTGAGAACGACAAACTTCCGTTGATCGTCTGCATACACCTGATTACGTTCAACAATTTCGGGAACGATATCGGCACCCGTGTAGTGAATATTCTGAAGATCTATTGAGCGCATCCAGTTAAAATCACCTGACGGCAAATCCAGCATGCTGTGGATGTTATATTTTTTTAAGAGAGCCGGTAATTGAACGCGGAGATGATCTGTCGCTTTTAACGAAGAACCTGTTCCGCTTGCCGATTCGCTATCGCCCCACGTGTTAGATTCATAAATGCTTTTGAAAATTTCCTGTTCATTTGCCCCGGAGAGGCTTTTATGCCGGTTGCGAATTTGCCACGCCCGGTAGGGATTAATAACAACGGAATACAGCGTATCAACTGCCCAGCGATAAAGCGCCAATTGTTTTATTCTTTGTTTTACGCTCATTGTTTGCTCAGTTCGGTACGGTAAAGTTTTTCATATCCCTCCACACAGGTTTGCATGTCAAATTTCTTAAAAGCTTCGCGCGCGCGGGCACAGTGCTGTTGATACAGTTGACTGTCGGTAAGATATTTTTTCATTTCCCGGGCCAGCATTTCGGCATCCGAACCGTTTTGCTGAATCCGGAAGGTTTTGCCTGCCGGACCTTCGGGTGTGGCGATCATATGCTCAATTTCACCGGCATTGCTGGCAATAACCGGAATTCCGGCCAGTAGATACTCCATCACCGAGGTAGGTAAGCTTTCGGAAGGATAATAACTCGGCAACAAACCGACATGGAGTTGAGCGATCCATGGCATGGGATCTGAAACTTGTCCCGCGAACGCGATAGCCGGATTTGATGCATACGTGGAACGAAGCTCCTGCAGGTATGCACTGTCTCCCGCCAGCAACAAGCGCGTCTGCGGAAACTGTTCATGCACGTTCAAAAACGCATCGATAGCGATCTGCCAACCTTTTTCCTTCACACCGCGCGCAATCATCCCGAAAGTAAAGACAGCACTGTTGTTTGGCAGGATATCCAACTTCGGATAACCGTTATAGATTTTTGTCAGCGAAACTGATCCAAGATTTATCGATTGAATGTACGCGCGTTGTGTTTCGGAGATATACACAAAGGCAGGTGTCTTTAAAGCAATCTGCCTGAGCTTCCCGTTAAAGTTGAGGATTCTGCGACTCTTAACCGTTAACTCATCAAACGTTTTATAGTCGCCATGCAACGTAATCACAAATGCTTCATCGTGAACAACGCGGGCCATGAGGTGATCAACTTTTACCTGGTTGCTGTGGATAACATCCGGTTTAACTTCCTTGATGAGGCGTTTCAGTGACCGCTTGGCCCAAGCTTCCCGAAATGAAAAATCAATGGAAGCGAGCCTGATCACGCGATCAAGCTTTCGCCAAAGTATATCGAGCGGTATTTCGGGCCAGGCATGCCGGAATGATCCCGGATGCCGCGCAACAAGTGCCTGATCAAACGCTTCCGGATAAACGCGAAATAAAACAACGTCATGCCGCGCGCTCAGCGCTGACGCCAGCCTGAGCACGAACATTTCTGCCCCGCCCGGGTAGAGGGTTTCCACGGCCAGAAGAATTTTCAATCTATTCTTGACGATTAAATACCTTTGCAAGGTAATACTTAAATCATGAAGGTTTTGTTCTGGGTTCCCTATCCGAAAGCTGAATCGCCCTCACAGCGGTTCAGGTTCGAGCAATACCTTCCCCTCCTTTCGCAAAACAACATTCAATACAAACTTTCCACGTTTTGGGATGAACAGGCGTGGAGAATTTTATACCTCCCCGGCAGGGCGTTTCAAAAACTTATGGGGTTTGTGCGGGGGGTATTCAGAAGAGTAGCATCTTTATTTACACTAGCTTCGTACGACTATATTTTTATTCATCGCGAAGCGATGCCCCTGGGGCCGCCGGTCTTTGAATGTATCGCTCATCTGTTTGGCAAAAAGATTATTTACGATTTTGATGACGCCATCTGGCTTCCGAATACATCTGCCGAAAACAAAATCGCTGGCTGGCTAAAATGGCATAATAAGGTTCGTTCGATTTGCCGGTGGAGTACGCGAATCAGCTGCGGCAATGAGTTTCTTTGTTCGTATGCGAAAACATACAACAAAAATGTTGTACTCAACCCAACAACAATCGACACTCAATATTTACATAATCCTTCGCTGTACACCCTTCAAAAGGATTCCCGCATTACCATCGGATGGACCGGCACTCATTCCACGATAAAATACCTGGAGTTTTTGGAACCGATCATCCACTCGCTCGAAAAAAAATTTCCTGGACGGATTCGTTTCCTCGTCATCGCGAACAAGAAACCCGACTTGAAATTACAGTCGCTTGAATTCATTGCCTGGAATAAGGCAACGGAGATTCCGGATCTTTTACGACTGGACATCGGAGTAATGCCGCTCACCGATGATATCTGGGCAAAAGGGAAATGTGGTTTTAAAGCTTTGCAATACATGGCACTCGGAGTTCCCTGCGTTATTTCACCGGTGGGTGTCAATTCCAAAATTGTTGACGACGGGACAACGGGATTTCTTGCCTCCACCGAAACCGAGTGGACGGAAAAGCTCGAGAAGCTCATGGCCGATGAATCGCTGCGGGAAGCGATGGGAAGAAAAGGTCGCGAAAAAGTCGAAGCCGAATACTCCGTAAATTCCAACGCTGCCAATTTTATCCGGCTGTTTAATTAATCGGCTAACGCTTCTTCTTTTGTTTGGGGACGCTGGTAGTTGTAGATCAGGATAAGTGCCAATGCGTAAAAAGGCAGTAACGGAATCTTGTAACGGGCAAGCGTTCCGAAATTAAACGTAGAAACACCCACTGCAAACGCAAAGGTGACGCTGAGCACCAGGCAAAATAAAACATTCGGGTCAGTCAGCGCGCGAAAAAAAAGCGACCGCCTCTTCAACAGGATATAAAGCGTTAACATCATCAGCACAAAGCTTTCAAGTGCAGACAGGGCCATCAACGGATTTCGCACCTCCCACAGGTATGGCCTGAACAACGACACATTAATAGCAGCCGGTGCAAGTTTCAGCATTCCCGTGAATGAATCATCCAGTTCGCCAAGCGAATAACCACTGCCCGCATTCTTTCCGGTATAAAATCCGATGTCGTATGCTGTGATGCGGGCCGTGCGGGTAAGGTTCTCGAGCGCATATCGCTTGTCATCTTCCCCGATTTTTACCACCGCATAAAATCCCGACACAACAATCAGCGCAAGCACAAAAGGTATGAGCAGAGCCTTCAGCACGGTAGATTTAATTTTATAGAATTCACTGGCATAAACCCAGAGCAGCATGGCGGGCAGAAAACAAAGCAGCACATAAAGTTTAACGGTATAGATGATAATCACTGCAGCGATCAGGCTGACAACAAGCAGCAATCTGAATTGCTTATCAATCAGCAGTTTCTTCACACAATACGTCAGCATCCCGATACAGCCAACCACAACGGAGTCTTTCAAAATACCGGAGCCCCAAAACACGACAGAGGGAATGAACAGGATGGCCAGTGCAATCCATTTACGTTGGTTGGGAAATTCTTTTGCAAACACGGTAAAGAACATCCACATGCCTGTAAAATTGAACAAGGCAAAGATCACAGCCGTTGCGGAATAGGTGGAGAACGTGAACAGATCGAAAATTGCGGAGAGCCGCACGATGAAGTAAGAACCCGGATCGCCCCAAAACAAAATCTGTGACGAATACTTATACGCGATCTGCGGATCTTCACCCGAAGAAAAAATAAGCGCTAAACCATCGGAAGGGCTTTCCATGAACGCATTCCAGATTACGCGGCTTCCGTGTGTGTGATAATTAAACGTATCTCCGCCTGAATAATAAAACTGGTAGAGGATGCCGAGAAACAATGCGCCTGCAATACGAACGGTTAACGCCCAAAAGAAGTATCGTCTGGTAAGTTCATTGGTCACATACGGCCTTACCACGTAAGCCGTGATGTACACGAGCAGGATGAGGATCGGAGTTACCAGAAAATCGCGCAGCTCCATGATTTACTTTTTTCTGATCCAGAACGATCCCGGTTTTCTGTGCGCTCCGCTCATGCTTCCCGGAAAAGCAGCTTCTAATTTTTCGCGGTGATGAACATACAAATAGTTTAACGCGCACATAATCTTGAATTATTGGTCACTCTATAGATTACTTTGAGCAAGCAGGCCTGCCAGCCGGATCGATTTTTTTACAAGACCATCCGGAAGATTCATTAATCGCCTTTTTCGAGTTTTTTCAGACGCTGTTTTGCTGTTTTAAATGCCTCATCCTTCCGGCCCGACTTCTTCTTTACCTCCTTGAAATATTTTTTTGCTTCCGCTTTGTTACCCTCTTTCTCCGCAATCTCCCCAAGGGCGATCAGGGAATACAAGGCATAGCCCGATTCATCGGCATTAATCTCGTTGGCAAACTTTATACACATTTTATAATACTTCTTGGCGTCTTCATATTTTTTGTATGTCTCGTAAATCTGCCCGAGAAAAAATGCAGCATAGCGTCCGCTGGTTGCTTCATAGCCCAACTGACCGCTGTCGATACGCGTCAGGATATTCAAACAAACCGGTTCGGCAACCGAGAATCTACCCATCGAATATAAAATCCGCGCATAATACCGGTGAAAGAACGGGTTATCAGGATACGTTTCATATAAGTAGCGGCTAATGTCGAAGGCACGCGGCTGATCGTTCTCATAGCTGTTCAGAATCCGCATGAGCCAAACCATAGCCTCGGTACGCGTATAGAATGCGTTGTACGAAACTTCTTTCAATTGTTTTAACCCGAGCGCTTTGTCGCCTTTCGGAAACATCCACAAAATCATTTTCAACGCGGGATAATTTTCAGGAACCCATACCGAGAAATAATTAAACAATGCATCACCAAACAGAAGCTCGGGGCTCAAATCCTGTTTGGTCTTGCTTTCTTCCAGGTAGTCAAGCGCATCTTTTCCCGCGGAAGCGGCTTTTGTCCAGTTGCGTCTTTCCTCATCCGAGTAAAGCCTGCCTTTAAAGCCGTAGGCTGCAGAAAGAAAAAACGCGCCTTCTATTTTATACTCCGGATAGTTGTCGTACAGATTCTCAGCAATGCTAATGGTACTGTCCATGTATGCGAGAAACTGCTTGTCGTGCGAAGTATCTTTTGTGTTCGGCATGATTTTCCACCACTCGATCAATCCCATTAAGAAATACGGCAGCGGATGCCAGCGATATTGCCGCTTCAGGCTTCTGAAATTTTCTTCCGCTTTATCGAACTTAAAATTATACAGGTCGTTTAACGCCTGCGAGCACTGAACCTGAACAGTGATGTCGTTCAGTAAAATAATAGTTGTATCTTTTTTGGCAGCCTTTTGTGCCTGAACAGCAAAAACCGCGACCAACTGCAGCAGAACCCCGAGTAAAAAATATCGTGACACCAATATCTTTGAAATCCGAACCATAAACCTGTACAACGCTTTCTCTGCCTTTTTATGCAATCCAACAACGAAACTAAGTCAATATTCGCTACAGACAAAAGGCTGTTATTCGTTTTACTGTGCGTGCTCACGCTTTTTCTGCTGTACTTCAAAAAAACCTTTATCGAATACGAAACGGCAGCGTTTGAGTTTCTCCAGGACCGGCCCGAAGGATTTGTGCTGAAAATGCTTAGCATGATTCAGTTTCTCTCGATTCCGCTGGTCTACTTCTGGAAGTTTACCGTGATCGCATTCGTAATCTGGATCGGCTGTTTTTCGTACGGCTACCGCGTTACGTTTGCGCAGTGTTGGGGGGTGGTGATTGGTGCTGAGTTTGTCTTCCTGATACCCGAAGTGATCAAAATCTTCTACTTTTTCTTTATCGAAACCGACCCGTCATACTCCGACATCGGGGCGTTTTATCCGCTTTCGCTGATGCACTTTTTCGATTATTACGCAATTGATGCTAAATGGGCATATCCGCTCCGGGCACTCAACCTGTTCGAGGTTGTGTACTGCTTCGCGCTGGTTGCGGGCATTCATCACTATGCACGAAAAAACAAAAAAGTAGTCTGGTTCATTGTGCTCAGCTCCTACGTGTTTTTGTTTCTCCTTTGGCTGGTCTTTTACGTAATAGTGTATAAATAATTCCGTTATTAACCGGCCCCGGCCGACCCACCGTCATTGGCTGGGGACTATTGACATTATTGCTTATTTTCGCCCCTTAAATCCTGCAAAAAAGCTTTTTCATGAATTTTCAGAAGACGAATAACATCACCGGCTGGATCATTTTTTTGATCGCCCTGGCAGTGTATTGGCTCACCATGGAGGAAACCGGTAGTTACTGGGACTGTGGCGAATTTATTGCGGTATCCTATAAGCTTGAAGTGCCGCACCCTCCTGGCGCACCGTTGTTTCTGTTGATCGGCAGGTTGTTCTCGTTCCTTTCGTTTGGCGATGTAACGCAGGTGGCTTACTGGATCAACTTCACCAGTGTGCTGTCAAGTGCCTTTACCATTCTGTTTTTGTTTTGGTCGATCGTGTTGTTCGGCCGCAAACTTCTCAAAATCTCCAACGATACCGAGCTTGACTCACACACATGGTTGCTCATGGGTGCCGGAGCCGTAGGCGCACTCGCCTACACATTCTCCGATTCGTTCTGGTTCTCTGCCGTTGAAGCAGAAGTTTACGCGATGTCATCGTTCTTCACCGCATTTGTGGTGTGGGCCATGCTGAAGTGGGATGTTATCGAAGACGAATCGAAAGCTAACCGTTGGCTGATCCTGATCTTCTACATGATCGGTCTCTCCATCGGGGTTCACTTGCTGAACCTGGTAACCCTGCCGGCATTAGGATTAATCTTCTACTTCAAAAAATACAAACCCACTACCTGGGGTATCGTTTCAACGTTGCTAATCAGCGGAGTATTGATTCTACTCATCAACGATTTAATTATCCCAGGCCTGCCCACCATTGCCGGAAAGTTTGAACTTTTCTTCGTAAACTCAATAGGACTTCCGTTCGGATCGGGTGCAGCTTTCTTTGGCATACTCATTATTGCAGGATTGATCTGGGGAATCCGTTTCACGCAACGAAACGCAAAACCTGTACTCAACACGTTATTGCTTTCATCAGCCTTTATTCTGATCGGTTACGCATCGTACGCCATCATTGTAATCCGCTCGAACTACGATACACCGATCGATGAAAACGATCCGTCAGATGTGATGAGTTTCGTAAGCTATCTGAAACGCGAGCAGTACGGCAGCCGGCCACTGTTATACGGACAATACTTCACGGCTCAATTAATCGACATTAAAAAAGGAGCTCCTGAATACCGGAAAGGAAAAGACAAGTACGAAATCTCCGACTACAAACGGGAACTCGTGTACGAACCCGGGCAGCAAACCATCCTTCCCCGCATTTATAGTACCGATCCCGCACAGGTTCGGCAGTACCGCCAGATACTCAATTTGCGCGAAGGGCAAAAACCGACCTTCAGCGATAACATGCGGTTTATGTTCACGCATCAGATCGGCTGGATGTATGGCCGGTACTTCCTGTGGAACTTTGCAGGCCGCGAAAGTGACGAACAAGGTGCTGATTGGCTCGGGCCACGGTCGTGGGGCGAGGAAATTCCCGCAACCCTTGCCAACAAAGGGCGCAACAACTTTTTCCTGATTCCATTCATACTCGGACTGGTGGGCATGTACTTCCAATTGGTTCAGGACGGCAAGAATGCTTTTGTGGTGGGCTTGCTTTTTATTCTCACAGGCGTTGCGCTGGTAGTTTACCTGAATGGTCCTGCCGCCGAACCGCGTGAACGCGACTATATTTATGCAGCCTCGTACTACGCGTATTGTATCTGGATCGGACTGGCCGTAATCGGAATCGGAAAGTCGTTGGCCAATGTGATGAAATCGAAAATGGCGTTTGTAACAGCGACCCTGATCGGATTAACGGCTCCGGCCATTATGGCGCAGCAGGGTTGGGATGATCACAACCGCGCTAACCGCTACTTCTCGGTTGATTCGGCCGTGAATTATCTGGAATCATGTGCTCCAAATGCAATTCTTTTCACCGGTGGTGATAACGACACGTTCCCGTTGTGGTATGCGCAGGAAGTGGAGGGCGTTCGCACCGATATGCGCGTGGTGGTATTAAGTTACTATAACACCGACTGGTATATCGAGCAAAGCATGCGTAAACACTACGAATCAGAGCCGTTGCCGTATACACTCAGTGCGGAAAACTATTTGCAGGGCGGACCGAACGATTATCTGCCGTTCAAGGATTTGAATATTCCGAACATGAGTTTGAAAGAATATATCGGCCTGCTGGCGAAAGGTGACAACGCGCTGCGGCTTTACGAAGACGCCAACGTGATTCCTTCCAGAAACATTGTGTTGGATGTGGATGTTGATCAGGTTAAAGCATCCGGAATTGTTCCGGCCGAACTTGACAGTCTGATTGTTCCTAAAATGGTTCTGCGGTTAAAAGGCAACGCGCTTGAGAAGAAAGATCTGGCATTGCTTGACGTGCTGTTAACAAACAACTGGAAACGTCCGGTGTATGTAAACTACACATCCCTCGACCAGTTCAACGTAGATCTTCGCCCGTATGTGGTGATGGAAGGAAATACATTCAGAATTCTTCCGGTGCGCAATCCCGATCCACGCAACCGCCTCGTGAATACCGAAGTGGCATACAACAATATTATGAAGAAGTTCCGCTTCCGCGGACTGCAGGATTCAACGATATACTATAGCGAAGACTACCGAAACTTCGTTCTGAACCATCGCGGAACAGTACAGGAGGTAACAGACGCTCTGATCGACAAGGGGGAGAAAGACAAAGCGCGTGAGTTGCTCTTGTACAGCCTTGTTATGATGCCCAATGGTTCGGTTCCATTCGATGTAAGTAATGCAAGGAATGTGCGGGCACTGTTTGAAGTAGGTGAAAAGGAAAAAGCGATTGAGGTTGCCTCCGTATTGGGTAATCGAATGATTGACTTGGCTGAATTTAATATTAGCAAACGCAATTTTGGGAATGATACCTATAATGCAATTGTAGTCCTTAGTGAACTGCAAAGCGTTCTCTACAGATATGGAGAACCGGAGTTGGCGAAGAAGTTTGAAGACGCCTATCAAAGGAATGCCGGCATCTTCCAGTCGGCAGGCGAAATGGAATAAGGATTTAGAAAAATAAAAAAGCCGGTTAACAGCCGGCTTTTTCATTTATATCAAGTGTTACTACTTTTTCTTGGTAACGATCAGGAGCAGGTCAAGCGCGCTGTCGGCATCATCTGTAACCTGGTAATCTTCATGACGGATGCTTTTCACCAGCGCATCATCGCCGGTTTGCAGCTTGTTCCGGTTTCTGCGGTTCAGAAATTCATAAGGAGCACGCAGCATCCATGCTGGTAAATTCCATTGCAGCCGGAAGATATCCCATTTCATGATGCGCTGAACCGACTTTTTGTTCTGCTCATAATACTGCATCACTTTTTCATTGCCTGTAATTCCCTTCATCTCAGCATTGGCGAAAATTCCGGCCGCGAGTGCCTTCAATTCATGCGCCAGGTATTCACGAATATGCCACGGATTTCTCGACAGCGACATTTTGCGGTTAGGCGTAGTGAACAGTGCAAGGCCTCCGGGTTTTAGCAAGCGGTTAATTTCCTGCAGATACAACGCATCGTTTTTGATATGTTCGATCACCTGAAAGCTTACGACACAATCGTAGCTATTGTCGGCCAGACCATCCAGCGGGGGGATGTTCATACTGATGAACTTTCCGGCCGGGAAACGCTTCCGCAACTGCACCAAAGCCTCTTCAATCTTATCCACGGCCGTGAACGACTTTGATTTGCTCATGAGCAATTCTACCCCTCGGCCTTCGCCACAGCCCACTTCCAGTACATCGCCATGAACATATCCTTCCGCCACAACATATGCTTTAAATAATCGTTGATGCAAAGGATTGTCCGATGGGATGTTCTCCGAAGTGATTTCGGTTGTGTATATTTTAGCCATATTTTTCTGAGCAGAGCCGCAAAAATAACCGAATGCTCCGGAATATTCCGAATCGGTTTAATTTAAGTACCATGAAGAAATTTTTGCCCTTACTATTCCTGCTTGTCAGCACCGGACTGCAGGCCCAGGTATTACGAAATCTGAACTTCCGGTACCTGTACAATCCAGACGAAGTTTTCACGCTAAGCTGGGATGTCGTGAAGCAGTCGGATACATACACAGTTTTTTATGATCTTAAACTGAACGACACCTCACGACTCTATACCGACCTCAAAATTACCTGGGAGCTGCGGAAATCTCCGGCCGAAAAAACCGGAATACCAAAAACCGGAACACCCACCGAACTCGAGAGCTCTGCTGTGCGGAAAGCAGGATCACTACAATTCTCAGCCGATGCCGACCAAACCATCGTGGTAGCGAAAGTGAACGTGGTTGACGGAAAAAAATCCTGGGCGTTCCTGTTTTACAAGCCCTTGCCGGAGACGCAGTCGCTGTACGCAACTTCGTCCACGAACGACATGATTAAAGAATCGTTTATCAAGCGGGGAAGCCCGGTCAGTTTTCATGGGTTCACAAGCGACAAGCCTCTTCAGGTATCGTATTACAAAGATGCATTTCCGGCAGGCGCTCCGGCATTTTCAACAGCTCAGGCGCGCGTAGCCAAAACAATAAAACCCGATTCCGTTTTTTCCATCGATGTTGCAACAGAAGCCTCGTTGCCCCATACAGGTTTGTACCTGATACAGCAGGACACGGCATCAACAGCGGGCATTGCGTTTCGGGTTGAAGAAGACTATCCCAAACTTGGCAAACTGGAGAGTCTTGCGGGTCCGCTCATCTATGTGTGTACCAAACAAGAGTATGAGAAAATTAAACTTGCCGGTAACGACAAAAAGAGATTTGATCAGGTGATTCTTAGCATCACCGGAAATACCGAACGGGCGCGAACCTTTATGCGGAATTATTTCAAGCGCGTGGAGGCCGCCAATTTGTACTTCAGTTCGTATAAAGAAGGCTGGAAAACCGACCGCGGAATGATTTACATTATTTACGGTGTGCCGGATGAGGTTTATCTGTTTGACGACCGCGAAGTTTGGGAATATAAAAATGAGAACTTTAAAGAACGGTTTCAGTTTGTAAAATCTGCTACGATTTTCGATCCGGATAATTTTGTGCTGATCCGCCAGAAAAGTTTCGCTGACGACTGGTACCAGATGATTGACTTGTGGCGTAAGGCCCGGTTTTAAGTCATTCATTTAATCGTAGCTTTGCAGCCATGATCTCGAACACCGACATGATTTATGGCACGCGCGCGGTTATTGAAGCAATCCGCGCCGGCAAGCAAATCGAAAAAATTCTCGTACAAACCGGGTTAAACAACGACCTGATTCGCGAGCTCACCGGTGTTGCCCGGGACCACAACGTTCCGATCACATACGTCCCTCAGGAAAAGCTGAACCGCCTCACCACAAAAAATCACCAGGGCGTGGTATGCATGCTGTCGGCCATCAGTTACTCGCAGGTAAATGATTTGATTGACTTTGCTTATTCGGAAGGCCGCGAACCGTTCTTCATTATGCTCGACCGCATTACCGATGTTAGAAATTTCGGTGCGATTGCCCGCACGGCCGAATGTGCCGGAGTTACCGGAATCATAATTGGCGACAAGGGAAATGCTCCGATTACAAGCGATGCGATGAAAACTTCGGCCGGGGCGCTGAATCATTTGCCGGTATGTCGCGAGCAGGATTTAAAAAAGACCATCAAATTTCTCCGCGAAAACGGAATTATGGTGGTGGCCTGCACGGAAAAAGCAGAAAAAGATATTTACGAAGTAAAATTCGATCAGCCGGTGACGCTCATCATGGGTTCTGAAGAAGACGGCATCTCCGATGTGCTTCTGCGCGAATGCGATGCGCTGGTCAGAATTCCTATGAGGGGAAAAATAGAATCGCTGAATGTTTCAGTGGCTACCGGGGTGGCGATCTATGAAGTGGTGCGTCAGAAAGCCTCTGCCTGAACGCTCGCAAACCCAAGGCTGTCGTAAGCAACGTGGCTGTCAGCGTAAGCGCGAAAAACTCACGGATGATTTTCATTCGCATTAAAAACAGAATAGCAATCACCGGACATGCGGCTATCAGAAAAGGAACCACGAAAAAAAGCAGAAACTTCCTGGATGTTATAAAAACTCCCCCCCGCCCTGCATGGCCTTCAGGTCGGTAACAAACTTGCGGAATTGATCTTCGCGGTCTTTTTCGCACACGATGATCACGTTACCAAACTCGGCTACGAGATAACCGTTCAAGCCCTGCGCGACAATGAGTTTGCCGGGTGTATCTGACCGAATAATAGAATTGCGGGTATCGTAAAGCAGTGTTTTTCCGGTAACCGAATTGTTGTGATCGTCCTTCGAAGACAATTCATGAATCGAGTTCCAGGAACCCAAATCACTCCACGTAAAATTACCCAGGCAAACAAAAACATTCGTTGCCTTTTCCATGATTCCGTAATCAATGGAAACACTCTTGCACTGCGCGTATGCATTTCCAATAGCTTCCGCTTCCGCGGGAGTACCTAACGCAGGAATACACTCTTCAAACACCTCGGCCATTTCTACCAAATGCTCTTCGAGTGACCGGATAATCGCCTCAACGCCCCAAATAAAAATTCCTGAGTTCCATACGAAGTCGCCACTCTCGAGAAACTTTTTTGCGAGCGAAAGCTCCGGCTTCTCGGTAAACGTCTTCACCTTCTTGGCAACTTTCTTATCCGGAATAAACTGAATGTACCCGTAACCTGTCTCCGGCCGTGTGGGAGTAATGCCTAGTGTCAATAACTTATCCTGCGTTCGGGCAATGTCGGCTGCCTTTAAGATAATCTCCTGAAACTCGTCTTCTTTCAGAATCAAATGGTCGGCCGGACTCACCACAACAACTGCGTCTTTGTTTTGCTTGTGAATCCGGTAACTCGCATACGCAATACACGGTGCCGTGTTCTTTCGCATCGGCTCAGCTAATATCTGATCCGGATTCATTTCCGGAATCTGCTGTTGCACAAGATGTGCGTGCTCCTGATTGGTTACGGCATAAATGTTTTCCGGAAGGCAAATCGACAGGAACCGTTCGTAGGTAGAGCGAAGAAGTGTTTTTCCGGTTCCCAATACATCGAGAAACTGCTTGGGCATTGAGTTGCGGCTGTAAGGCCAAAACCTCACGCCAACGCCTCCCGCCATGAGTACAACGTACAAATTTTTGTTTTTCTCCACCGGCAAATGCTGCAACAGCCCCTTATTAAAGCCTAGACAATGCCTTCTTTCAGAAGGTCATGTAAATGTATAAAACCTTCCACTTTATTGCCCTCCATCACCACTAATTGTGTGATGCTTTTTTCCTGCATCAGATGCAGGGCTTTTACCGCAAACTCGTCTTTTGCAATACTTTTCGGGTTCCGGGTCATGATGTCCGCAGCGGTAACGGTACCAATGTTAATATCCTTCTGGAGCATCCGCCTCAGGTCGCCATCAGTAATAATTCCGAGCAGCACGCGATCGTTTTCTGCTACCGCAGTACATCCCAGTCGTTTCGAAGAAATTTCAAGAATCACATCCTTCAGCGGAGCGTTGGGCTTAACGATCGGCAACTGATTGTTAACAAAAACATCAGAGACTTTCAGATAGAGTTGTTTGCCGAGCGCGCCACCGGGATGATACTTGGCGAAATCTTCGCTGGTAAAATTTCGTAACTCAAGCAGACACACGGCCAGCGCATCACCTAACGCAAGATGGGCGGTTGTGCTGGTAGTCGGTGCGAGATTATTCGGACATGCCTCCTCACCAATTGTCGCGTTTAGCACATAGTCCGCCTGTTGCGCCAGGTATGAATTTACATTGCTGACAAGTGCAACAAGTTTTGAACCTCTGCGTTTCAGAAGGGGAACCAGTACTTTAATCTCAGGAGTGTTACCGCTTTTTGAGATACAGATGACGATGTCATCCTGCTGAATCATCCCTAAATCGCCATGAATTGCATCTGCTGCATGCATGAATAGCGAAGGTGTTCCGGTAGAATTTAGCGTGGCCACAATTTTATTTGCAATAATTGCGCTTTTGCCAATTCCTGTAATGACAACACGGCCTTTTGCAGAATAAATTTCCTGCACGCACGATTCGAAGCTGTCATCGATGTACTGCGTTAATTTCTGAATTGCTTCGGATTCATTTTTTAGCACATCCTGAGCAATTTTTTTGATATTTTTTGTTATATTCAATGTTCTTAGAGAATTAGACTTTTCTAGTCTGCAAAGATAAAGATTTGATACTTACTACTGTTAGGAAAGATTATGATGTTGGTTGAAGAGAAAGATGCGTTGAAAGTAAAGCTGAAAGAAGTTTTCGGCTACAGCCAGTTTCGCGGAAATCAGGAAACGGTAATCCGTAACGTACTGGATCGCAAAAATACATTCGTGATCATGCCTACGGGTGCAGGTAAATCGCTCTGTTACCAGCTTCCTGCATTGATGAACGAAGGCCTGGCAATTGTTATCTCGCCGTTGATCGCATTGATGAAAAATCAGGTCGATCAGTTAAATGCATATGGCGTTAACGCCCGCTTTTTAAACTCAACACTTTCGAAGGGAGAAATCACACGATTAAAAAAGGACTGCATGAACAACATCGTTAAGTTGTTGTATGTAGCGCCTGAATCGATGAACAAAGAAGAAAACATCGAGTTCTTAAAAAAAGTAAACGTATCATTTGTTGCCATTGATGAAGCTCACTGTATTTCCGAATGGGGTCACGATTTCCGCCCGGAATACCGGAGGATAAAGTCCATCATTCAGCAATTCGGAAACCTGCCGATTGTAGCATTAACCGCTACCGCAACCCCGAAGGTGCAGCTCGATATCCAGAAGAACCTGCAAATGGAAGACGCTGATGTATTCATGTCATCGTTTAACCGTAAGAATCTATACTACGAGGTTCGCCCTAAAAAAGAAACGAAGAAACAACTCATTCACTTCGTTCGTCATCACAAAGGCAAGTCGGGAATCGTATACTGCCTGAGCCGGAAGAAAGTAGAAGAAATTGCACAACTGTTACAGGTAAACGGATTTAAAGCAGCTCCGTATCATGCCGGCCTCGATCCTGAAGTGCGTGAACGCAACCAGGACAATTTCCTGAACGAGGAAGTAGACATTATCGTAGCCACCATCGCCTTCGGCATGGGCATCGATAAGCCGGATGTTCGGTTTGTTGTTCACTACGATGTTCCCAAATCACTGGAAGGATACTACCAAGAAACCGGACGTTCCGGCCGTGACGGACTCGAAGGCCATTGCCTCATGTTCTACAGTCATAACGACCTGAACAAGCTCGAAAAATTCAACAAAGATAAATCTGTGCAGGAACGCGAGAACGCCCGCATCCTGTTGCAGGAAATGGAATTCTATGCCGAGTCACCCGTGTGCCGCAGAAAGCAACTGTTGCACTACTTTGGCGAAGAGTATAAGCAAGACAATTGCGGCATGTGCGACAACTGCGTGCATCCGCGCGAGCGTTTTGACGGCATGGAGTACGCGGCCATGGTATTGCAGGCGGTGAAGCAAACTAACGAACGCTTCGGACTGGGCCACCTGGTACACGTGTTGCGGGGTGTAGAAGACGAATACGTAAAAAGTTACGGTCACTTCAGTCTGCCCATCTATGGGAAGGGAAAAGAGCAGGACGCTGATTTCTGGAAATCAATTATCCGCCAGACCCTGATCTTCCAGTTGCTGGAAAAAGATATTGAGAATATCGGAGTGCTTAAAATGACGGCCCGCGGTGAAGCGTTCCTCAAAAAGCCGCACCCCCTTGAAATGGCGCGTGATCACGACTTCACAACCGATGTGGAGAACGAAGAAGTATCCACTGAACGCGCTCCGGCCAACACCAAAGCGTATGACGATAAGCTTTTCGAAATGCTGAAAGACCTTCGCAAGAAGGTTGCCAAGCAAAAAGATTTGCCTCCATACGTAATCTTCCAGGATCCGTCATTGGAAGAAATGGCCACTACTTTCCCAACCACCAAAGAAGACCTCGCACAGGTTAACGGTGTGGGCATGGGTAAAGTGAATAAGTTCGGGAAAGAGTTCCTGGAGCTGATTAAGAAGTACGTTGACGACAACGACATTGAAACGGCTTCGGAAATTGTTGTAAAAACTTCGGTTAATAAATCGAAGACCAAAATCCTGATCATTCAGCAGATTGATAAGAAAATTGATCTCGAAGAAATTGCGCAGACTGCCGGCCTCACGTTCAACGAATTGCTGACTGAAATAGAAAACATCAGTTACTCCGGAACGAAGCTTAACCTGACGTATTATCTGGACGACATTCTCGACAAGAGCAAGCAGGACGACATTCATGATTATTTTATGAATGCCGATACCGACAGCCTTGAGGCTGCATTAAATGATGAGAGCCTTTCGGATTATTCAGAGGAAGACATCCGGCTGATCCGGGTGCAGTTTATGAGCGAGCACGCACATTAATATTGACCTGCGGGATAGCAGCCAGAGCCCTTAACGTTTTTAAAAATCAGAAAGTCATCCTGAAGTTTCAGGGTGACTTTTTTATTTACCGTTATCTTTGCCCCTTATGAATATCCTGATCATTGGAAATGGCGGCCGCGAACATGCGTTCGCGTGGAAAATCAAGCAAAGCAAGCAGTGCGATAAGCTTTTTGTTGCGCCCGGTAATGCGGGTACGGGTACGGTGGCTGAGAATGTAGCAATCGCTGTAGACGACTTTGCAAAACTGGGGCAGTTCTGTCTGGATAATGCGATTGAGCTGGTGGTTGTGGGGCCGGAGGTGCCGCTGGTAAAGGGTATTCGTGACTATTTCGAAGGCGATGCAAAACTGAAAACCATAGCCTTGGTGGGCCCGGGTAAAACCGGGGCACAGCTGGAAGGCAGCAAAGATTTTTCGAAGCAATTCATGGTGCGAAACAACGTACCTACTGCGAAAGCCAAAACATTTTTCCCGGAAACGGTTAACGAATCATTCACCTACATCGATTCGTGTACTCCGCCCATCGTGCTGAAAGCTGACGGGCTTGCGGCAGGCAAAGGAGTAATCATCACAGACGACAAGGCAGAAGCGAAAGCAGTAATCAAAGAAATGCTGGTTGATAAGAAATTTGGTGATGCAAGTGCGAAAGTTCTGATCGAAGAATTTCTCAACGGAATTGAAGTTTCTGTTTTTGTGCTGACCGATGGAAAGGATTATGTGGTTCTTCCGGAGGCAAAAGACTATAAACGCATTGGTGATAACGACACCGGTCCGAACACGGGCGGCATGGGGGCTGTATCGCCCGTGGTGTTTGCCGATTCGGTGTTCCTCAAGAAGGTTGAGGACAACGTTATTAAACCTACCATTAACGGTCTGGCCAAAGAAGGTATCCCCTACAAAGGCTTTATCTTCATCGGCCTGATGAATGTGGGCGGAGAACCGTATGTGATCGAATACAATGCCCGAATGGGCGACCCGGAAACACAGGTTGTGCTGCCGAGAATAAAAACCGACTTCGTGTCGTTGCTGAACGCTGCAGCCACCGGAGCGCTGAAAAATTTTTCAATCGAAACCCATCCGGAATATGCCGTCACCCTGTCGATGGTTTCGGGCGGATACCCGGGCGACTACGAAAAAGGCAAACCGATTACGGGACTGGAGCGCGTGACCGATGCGGTGGCGTTTCATGCCGGCACAAAAAAGAATCAAAACCAAATCGTTACCGATGGGGGTCGTGTAATCTCCATGATGGCCCTGGGTACGGATTTGGCAACCGCACGTGAAAAAGCCTATCGGGGCGCTTCTATCCTTGCATGGGATGGACTATATTTCAGGAAAGATATTGGGCTGGATCTGCTGGCCCTCCAAACCAAATGAAAACACGTACATCATCTATATTTGGCACTTCAGCTCACCTTTCGTTCATTAAAATTTAGCGGAAAATGAGTTGCTCGTGCGGAACATCAAAAGGCGGCAAGGTTGCCGGCTGTAAAAACAATGGCGCCTGTCAGACAGGTGGCTGTAATAAAATGAATGTGTTCGACTGGCTGTCGAACATGGAGATGCCCTCCTCCTCTGCTTTCGAAATCGTTGAGGTTCGGTTTAAGAACGGCCGGAAAGAATTTTTCCGCAATGCCGAACGGCTTAACCTTACCACAGGCGATGCTGTAGTGGTGGAAGTTCCCAACGGCCATCACCTCGGCCATGTGTCGCTTCAGGGTGAGCTGGTTCGTTTGCAGATGCAGAAGAAAAAAGTTGTCAACGACTCCGAGATCAAAAAAATCTACCGCATTGCACACCAGAAAGACCTTGAGAAATACGAGGAGGTGAAGAAGCGTGAGTTGCCAACCCTGTATCGCACACGCGAGATTTTGCGCGAGACCAAGTTGCCGATGAAGTTATCGGACATTGAATACCAGGCTGACAATACCAAAGCGACATTTTTTTATTCTGCGGATGATCGGGTCGATTTTCGCGAATTGATTAAAAGACTCGCCACGGAGTTCCGCATTCGCGTGGAAATGCGTCAGATCAGCCTGCGGCAGGAGGCAGGTCGCCTGGGTGGGATAGGCGTTTGCGGACGTGAACTATGTTGTTCAACCTGGCTCAGCGATTTCAAAAACGTGGCGACCAGTGCAGCGCGTTATCAGAACCTGTCGCTCAATCCGAGCAAACTGTCCGGACAGTGTGGCCGATTGAAATGCTGCTTGAATTACGAGTTGGAAACCTACATGGAGGCATTGCAGGACATTCCGAAAATTGAAACTCCGTTGTTGACCGAAGCCGGTGAAGCCAAGCTTCAGAAGACTGACATTTTCCGCAAGATCATGTGGTTCGGTTTTAACGAAGAGAATACCTGGTATCCGCTTAATGTTGACCGGGTGAATCACATCCTGGAGATGAACCGGGCGGGTAAAAAACCGGCCACGCTGCAGGACGATGTACTGGCGGAAAAAATTCCGGTACAAAAACTTAACAGCGACCTCGAACGGATGGATCAGAAGTTCCGCGACAAGTCGAAGAAGAAGAAAAAGAAGAAGAAAGGAAATCGCGACAATCAGGGACAAACGGGTTCGGCACAAAATCAAAACCCGAATCGCAGTCAGGGACAAAATCAAAACGCGAATCGTCCGCAAGGTCAAGGGCAAAATCAGAATCGCGGACAGGGGTCCGGCCAAAACCAGAACAAGAATCAGAATCAGCAGGGGCAAAACAAAAACAAGCCCAACAACCAGAATCAACAGCGAAATCAGAATCCGAATAAAAACCGGAATCAAGGCAACCCAAATAATCCGAACCGGAACCAAAACCCGGATAGCGGTCAACCCCGTACCGATTCATGAGAGCCGTCCTTTTTCTTTTACTGATTCTATTCCTCGCGGGTTGCGACCGCAGCCGGGTGTATGAACAGAACCACGACTTTGAAGCGCGAGCGTGGATCGTTTCTGACCAGCCGGTATTCGAATTTGACATCACCGATACGGTGAACACGTACAATGTGTATTGCAACATTCGTAACTCGGTCAAGTATCCCTACTCGCGAATTTTCATCAACTACGCCTTGCAGGATTCCTCCGGAGTTTCCGTTTCAAAAAATCTGATCAGTGCATTTTTGTTCGAAGAAAAAACCGGTAAGCCCTTTGGCAGCAGCGGACTTGGTGACGTGTACGACCAGCAAATACCCGTTCTTAAAAAATTCAAGTTTAAAACTGCCGGCAAATACAGTCTGAAATTTGAGCAATTCATGCGAACCGATACCCTCGCCGGAATTCATGCGGTAGGCTTTCGGGTGGAAACAGCCGCTACCGAGTAAGTACGATATAGTCGTTAATCACCGTTTGCAGAAATTTTACGTTGTCGGGTGTTGACTCCCGGATTTCCAGCAACGATTTTATTCGATCCGTTAAATCCCGCACCGCCTCGGTGTGGGCATCATTCCTGTACTTTTTAAACCGGTCGATTGTACTCTTGATCAGGATGACATCATCTTCTGCGAGATGCTTAGCCTGAGCATATACCGGCTGATAGGTTTCGCGTGACTGAATTTTAAGGATATCATTCAGGCTCAGGTAGACAGACGACTCCAGCTTAATCACACAGGTATTTGAAACAATGTCGCCAATTCGTTGTGCGCGTGACGAGGACGCGATTAACACCGAAGCAATGGCCCCGAAGGAAGAATAGATATCCAGCAATCTGAAAATCCAGCGACCGAGGTAATCATAAAATGTAGCTTTATCACCGGTAATCTTGATAACCTGAATTTTCATCAGCTTTTTTCCGACACTCTGGCCACTGTTGAAGTATTCCAGCGTAAGCGAATAAAGCATGATCACGCATCCGGTAAAGATGGACGAAATGACTTCCAGCGTGCCGTAAAGTTTTAAGATTCCGTTAAAAATCAGCGAGAGCAGCAATACCACAAGGCCCATCGTAATTAAATCAAGCAAAAACGCGAGTATCCGCTCCCGCAGACTCGCCAGTTCATATTCCAGCCGAACATTTTGCGTGGTTTTTATTTCAATGCTTTTCATTTCGTTTTAAAAAGAAATACTTTCACTGTGTATGAAAGAGACCCGGTTCGTCAGGCAAAATAAGGAAAAGTGGCTCCAATCAGAACAATTATTGGAGGGCGAAAATAAAGATCCTGAAAAACTGTCTACGCTTTTTACGCAGGTGGTTGACGATTTGAGTTACTCTCAAACGTATTACAAGAACCGGTCGGTGCGGGTGTACCTGAATAACATCGCCCGAAATTTTTTCTCCAATCTTTCCAACAAGCGAAGGGATAATAAAAATCACTTCAAAGCTTTCTGGCTTAGCGAACTTCCTCAAATCGTTATTTACTGCAGAAGGGAATTGCTGATCTCGTTAGCCGTATTCCTGCTGGCTGCGGCAATCGGAGTTTTTTCATCCGCCCGCGATGAGACGTTCCCGGAATATATCCTCGGGCAAGGCTACATGGAAATCACCAAAGAAAACATCAAAAAAGGTGATCCCATGGCGATTTACAAAGACAAGAATCAACTGGAGATGGCGTGGCAGATCATCAGCAACAACATTCAGGTTGCATTCCGCACCTATGTGCTCGGCATCTTCATGTCGATCGGTACGTCGTTGATTATGATTTACAACGGAATTATGATCGGTACGTTTCAGTATTACTTTGCCCAACAGGATTTGCTGGCTACGTCTGCCATGACCATCTGGCTGCATGGCACCCTGGAGATATCATCCATTATCATTGCCGGTGGTGCCGGCTTAACCCTCGGTAGTGGCTTGTTGTTTCCAGGCACCTACACACGCCTCCAGGCTTTTCAACTCTCCGCGGTACGCTCTTTAAAGCTTGTTTTCGGAATTGTTCCGATTCTCATCATTGCCGGCATCATCGAAAGTTTTTTAACACGTTACACCGAGGTACCGGCATTTGCCAAGCTCACCCTCATTTTTTTGTCAGCTCTGTTTATTGTTGGATATTTTGTCGTGTATCCGTGGTGGCGGCTGAAGCGCGGGTTCTCCGAACCTTTGCAGGAAACCAAGTTGCAGCCCAACAAGCCTTATCTTGTCTCGTACACAAAAATTAAAAGTCAGGCAGAAATTCTGGGCGACACATTTAATTTTTATAAACGTCACGGAGCTTCTTTGTTCCGGTGGACTCTCCTGTTGAGTATCGCTGGCACCGCTGTGTATTATTTCACCTACGAGCAGGAACTTTCATTTGTCTATAATGATTTCATGGGATACTTGCTCGGAGAAATTTTCTTTGGCTTGAAGGCCGATTCGTTGCCTAAATTCCTGGTGGCTTCCCTTACCGCAGCCTCACTTGCCACGGTAACGTGGCTTTTGATCCTCAAAGACAGCGGCCTAAAAACTATTACAGCCGGTATACGGGTTCAGACTTTCGTGAAAAGTGTTGTGTTGCTCGGAATTTTGTTTGCCATGCCTTTTTGGTGGCAGGGTTTCGGCTATACCCTTTTTGCGCTCACGTTTGGATTAGTCTTTTTCGTGGCGTTCGGATTAGTAAAAGGGGATTCCTGGAATTCGCTGCGGGCAACGTTCAGTCAGGGCTTCGTGCAAATTTATGGATTGCAGGTGGTGCTCCTGTTCACGGCACTCGTATTTCTGTTGCTCGCCATCTCACCGGTCTTGTATCTTTACGTGCAGGCTATTTCCTGGAATTTAAGTGGCGAAAAGGGATTAATCGAAAAACTCACGTACCTGATAGAAATATTCATCAAACTCATGATGTTTAACCTGATCATTCCGTTAGTCTGCATCAGCATGAGTTTTGTATACTATTCACTGCAGGAAGTTGCGTTTGCTGGCGAATTAAAGCAGGCCATCGCGAGAATAACGCTTAAAAAGTCGCGCGGAAAAAACTCATGAGATTCATCACCCTGCTTATTCTGATTTTACTGGGTTTTCGGGCAACCGGTCAAACATATGACTCACTTACGCTTAAGCAGGCACTCGATTCGGCATTAATGCCTGACTCAGCAGCGGTAGATACGGTAGTTTTCTCGATGGAGTACGACTCGTCTGATTCTGCATACGCGAATGTTCAATACACGCAAACCCCGCGCGACCTTACCATTACACGGCAAGAATCTGAAAAAACTTATCGAAGGGAGTCGTTCGACAAAGAACAGTGGAAGAAAATCATCGGCAATACTTCGTACTCCGAAAAAGCCGAAGAAAAAAAAGAACAGCGAAAAACTTCGTTACCAAACTTCACGATCGATCCGCTTGCGCTAAAAGTAATTGGTTACATCATCATTTTGGGTTTGCTTGGGTATCTGATCTATCTGTTCATCAAGCAGGCATTAAACGATCCGAACCGAAATTTGCAGCGGGGTGCATCGCTGTATACCGACCTCACCGATCCCGAACATGTAGCGGATCTGGATCTTGAAAAGTTACTTCAGGAAGCACTGGCAGAAAACAATCTCCGGCTCGCAGTTCGGCTTTATTATATCAAACTGTTGAAACACCTGAACCGCGAGGGGTTCATTCACTGGGAAAAGAACAAAACGAATCGCGACTACGCGAATGAACTCGCTTCCAACGGGTTTGGCGGGCAATTCAAAAAAATTATGACGGCCTACGAATATGTATGGTATGGCGAACGAACACCATCGGTAGAAGAATTTGCCGTGCTTGAATCGAACTTCAAAACACTTTATCAAACACAGCGATCATGAAGAAGCCGGTGGTCATCGTGTTGATATTGTTGGGTGCGGCCGTACTCGTGTTTCTTTATTTTAATCTCCGTCAGGACCGCTACGAGTGGGACGAGTCCTATTCATCAAAAAGCGATCAGCCTTTTGGCACCAAATACACGCAGGAAGTACTCAAATCGTTCGCTTCAGGCGGGTTTATTCACAATACCAAAAAACCGCTGGAGGTACTGCTTGATTCAGCCTTCTCGGCTACTCCCTCCACCTACGTATCAATCGACTACATGTGGGAAGACGATTCGGTTGGAGGAGAAGCGTTGCAGAAATACATCGCGGCCGGAAATGATGCGTTCATCATCTGCAGGTTTATGCCTCAACGACTGCTCAGTAACGTCTATCAGGCGGAGTGCGCGAAGAACTTACAATTTAACTACGTCAGCAAGAATACCGTTGAGGTCAATTTTTTTCATCCCTATTTCGCCACGCCAGCCCCACGGGCTTTCACACATGAAATAAAAGGTGAATCCACCGATTATGCGTGGGAGCATCTCGATCGAAAGGTATTGTGCGATTCTGCCTACTCGGTTGTGCCACTGGGATTCTTCAAACCTGATCATGTCAACTTCTTTAAGATCCCTCACGGGAAGGGAAACCTTTACATTCATACGAATCCGATCCTGTTCACCAATTTTTACATCGTAAAAGAGTCGGGTGCCGACTATGTCGCTTCGGTGTTCTCTCACTCAACACACCGCAAGATCATTTGGGACGAATACCGTAATCCCTTTTCGTTCAACCGGGGACCTAACTCGTATAAAAATCCGCTCTACTACATGCTCGAGCAGCCTGCTTTGCGTTACGCGTGGTGGTTACTGATTGTGCTGGCTTTGTTGTACGTGGTGTTCGCGGCAAAGCGTCAGCAACGCTTTATTCCGGTAGTCGAAAAGAAAACCAATACCTCCCTGGCGTTCCTAAAAATGATTTCTTCACTCCACTTCCGGAGCGGAAACAACGGTGAAATGGCACGAAAGAAAATGAGGTTCTTCCTGCACACCGTTCGCACCCGGTATGGTCTGCATACACACACGATCGACCAATTATTCATTGAGAAGCTGGCAGCCAAATCGCAAGTCAGTCAGGCTGAAGTAGAAGTCATTTTTCAGCAGTACAAGATTATCAATAATTTTCAGGAAATTGATTCAGCTCCGTTAGTGAATCTTTATAACGCAATTCAGAATTTTTACAATAAGGCAAAATAAGTATGGAAGACAACATTGTATCAACCAGCAGTCCGCTTCAAAACGACCTCGACAAACTCAACGAACACATAGCGAAGGTAAAAGCCGAGGTTGGCAAACTGGTGGTGGGTCAGGAAAAAACAATTGACCTGATTATGGCGGGCATCTTTACCGGAGGTCATATCCTGATCGAAGGTGTACCGGGAATTGCGAAAACCCTTACCGCGAAACTGCTGGCCCGCACGCTTTCGGTTGATTTTTCGCGAATCCAGTTTACGCCCGATCTGATGCCCACCGATGTTGTCGGAACTTCGGTATTCAATCTCAAAACCTCCGAGTTTACTTTTAATCGCGGCCCGGTGTTCGGTAACGTGGTGCTGGTTGATGAGATCAACCGGGCCCCTGCTAAAACTCAGTCTGCGTTGTTTGAAGTGATGGAGGAGCGTCAAATCACGGTTGACGGAACAACCTATCCGCTTGAATTCCCTTTCTTGATTATTGCCACCCAGAACCCGATTGAACAGGAAGGAACGTATCGGTTGCCAGAGGCTCAGCTCGATCGTTTTCTATTCCGGATCAAATTGGGTTATCTCACGGTTGAACAGGAAACAGAAGTGCTGAAACGCTTCCGCGATGATTTTACCATGAAAGCTGTACATACCGTTGCGGCTGTGTTATCGAAGCAGGACATGAGTCACTGCCAGCGGATCATCGAGAAAATTCACATCAAGGATGAAATTCTCTCGTACATCGCACAGGTGGTAGCCAGCACGCGTTCGCACAGCGACTTGTCGTTGGGAGCTTCCCCACGTGCATCGCTGGCAATTATGCGGGCTGCAAAAGCAATTGCCGCGATGAGCGGACGCGATTTTGTTACGCCCGATGACGTTAAGTACGTGGCGGCCCCGGTACTCAATCACCGGATTATCTTAACCGCTGAGCGCGAGATGGAAGGCGTTGAATCGGAAGACGTGATCAAAGAAATAACCGAGCGAATCGAAATTCCACGATGAAATTTTTGTTCAAAAGTTTTTTCCTGAACAATCGTTTTTTCCTGGTTGGCGGGGGTATACTGCTCGTGCTGGTTTTGTCGTTCCCATTCAAGTTGCTGTTACCCATTGGACTAACCAGTATCTTAATTTTCGTGTTGTTGGTATTGTTCGACACCCTTGTGCTGTACGGACCGCGAATTTCGGTGACCGCCAGCCGCCTGGTTTCGAAAGTACTCTCACTGGGTGATGACAATCCAGTAAAGATTAACGTCAGAAACAATTCATCGGTTGACCTGATGATTACGGTGATTGACGAACTGCCGGAGCAGTTTCAGGTGCGAAACTTTAAATGGGTGCGGAATTTACCTGCCAATAAATCGCAGGAGTTCGAATACCCGCTAAAACCGGTTACGCGCGGAGAATACGTATTTGGTGACCTTCATTGCTTCATACAGACACGCCTGGGACTGATCAAACGCAGAATAACAGTTCCGCTTGGCGGAATGATTCCGGTTTATCCGTCTATCATTCAGATGAAACGTTTCGAGCTGAAATCGTTCGTTCGCACATCACTTGAATATGGCGTGAAGCGTATGCAACGAATCGGCCACAGTTACGAATTTGAACACATCAAACACTACGTATCCGGAGATGATTTCCGGAGCATCAACTGGAAGGCAACCGGGCGAAGGGCGCAACTGATGGTTAACCAGTATGAAGACGAGAAGTCGCAACAGGTTTACTGCCTCCTCGACAGAAGCCGGGTGATGCACATGCCGTTTGGCGGATTAAGTCTGCTCGATTATTCGGTGAATGCCTCACTGGTTATCTCCAACATCGTATTGCAGAAGCAGGATAAAGCCGGTCTTCTTACCTTTTCGGATCGGATCGGGACGGCGATCAAAGCCGAGCGCAGCAAACAACAACTGAAGAAAATTCTGGAGGCGTTATACAATGAGGAGGAACAACCGGTAGAAGCAAACTACGAACTGATGTATGTGGGCGCCCGCAGATTTATTAAGGGAAGAAGCCTGCTCTTTTTATTTACAAACTTCGAAAGTGAATACGCGTTGCAGCGTGTGATTCCGCAGCTTCGCAACCTGAACCGCCAGCACCTGCTGGTGGTGATTTTCTTCGAAAACACCGAAATCAGTGATTTTACAAAACAGCCCACACAAACGCTCGAAGAAGTGTACACTCAGGTTACGGCTGAAGATCATCTGTATCAAAAAATGCAACTTGTTCAGCAATTGAAACAGTTCGGGATCATGAGCATTCTTACCAAACCGGAACAGCTTACCGTTAACACGATCAACAAGTATCTGGAACTAAAGTCGAGAGGGTTGATTTAAAAAGGTTACAGATGTAATAGAGACAGGTCTCTAATAGCCCGTCAGAGTTGGTTTCTTTTTGAAAAATACCAGTCTGCTCGCCTGGAACCCAAAGCGGATGATCCACGGGCTGGTGTACAATCGGTTATCATCATCGTGAATAAAATTATACAGCACCACCACCGTCATTTCAAGTTTGGGATGCAGTGTAAATTTACGGCCCAGTCCGGCCAGTGCAGCAGGTTGCCACGTGCGCAGTGTTTCACCTTCCTTGCGGGTCTGTGAAATAGCCGTATGCGAAAACTCTGCATAGGCGAAAAAATTCCGGAAGATGTCGTAGCTGGTGAAAACTTTGTAACCTAGGGCATTGGTCGCTGCAATCGCCAACGAGTCGTCAAAGGTTTTGCGCCAATGAATGCCCGTACCGGCAACCCATCTGGTATTAATGCGGTAACCAATCACGGGCGAAAAATCAAATGCTACAGGCTTAAAGCTCAGCACCTGAAAGTTGGCTGCTATGTACAATCTTTGCTTGAACGACTTACCTCCTAGTGACGTACGCTTTACTGCAGTACTCAGATCATGTGAATTAGGCACAGCCGAAAATTTCTTCATCAGCACATCCATCTTCGCCTGGGCAGGTTTCATAAGGGATGGATTGTTCGCGAGGTATTCAGCAGCGAGCTCTTCGGCTTTCTTGCGGGCCTGCTCTTTTTGGTAGGCAGTATCCTGTAATTGGTTAACCTGTTTTACATACGTGTTTTGGGTAGGGTCGAGCGAGGCAGTTTGTGCTTTATAGTCTTTCAGTGCTTTTACTTCTTCCAGGCCACCGGCCTGCTGTGGTGCCCGGCTCATAAACTGGTTGCCGGCTTTACGCACTGCAGTTGAATCACTCCGGATAAGATCGGTTGCTTGTTGCCGGTACCCGGAAGCGTTGCCGGCAATGGCTTTCATGTCGCCTGTGGCTTCAGCTAGTGCCGGGTTTTGCAGGGCTTGCTTCGCTAGTTGCTCCGCATCGGCTTTTGTTAAGGTATCGCTAACCGGATTGATGGGGAGGTTTGTGGGTAAATCAAACCGGCCCGTATCTACGGGCAGCTTAGGCAAGTTACCCGCTGGATCAGACCCGCTTGCACGATCGTCCCTGGGTATTCCGGTATGGTTTGGCAGTACAGGTTTGTTGGGCAGTCTGTGCTTCAGTTTGGTCACCGGATTGTCGGGCAGGCGTGCCGTTACAAACGGTTTGCCGTTAAGCGAATCAAGCCGGCCGCGTTTTTCGCTTGCCGCATTTCTGAGTTTCTCGAGCTTGCGGTTAGCGCGTTTGGAAAGCCGTGCGACTCTGGCTGCGGCTTTGTCGCGCCCTTCGTGCAGCGATGCAAACACACTGTCGGATTTTGCCTGCCATTGTTTTTCACTTCTCTTAGCCTGCCTGGTACTGTCTTTCCGATAGTACTTGCGGTAGCGCTTTAGTTTCTCCTTTATCGAAGATGCATCCTGAATTTTAGCAAAATGCTTCTGCGATAATTTTACCTGAGGAGTTTGGGCGTAACCATTCAATCCAAAGAATAAAAAACATCCACAAAGAAATATTTTCAATAACTGTAAAAGTCCAACGTACTGCTTACTGAAATGGAGCTCTATATCAATCTCAAAAATCATTCGGATTATTCAGACTAATCGATAATATCTAACGTCAAAATTCAGTATACTGATCTCCACCGCAATAGGCTACAAACACCTTACTATATTCCTTTTCTTGTTTCAAGCAGGTAATGATTCTTTTAAATCTGGATGGGGCAGCGCATGAGTTTATAGAAATAATTCTAAGACATGAACGCTTTTTGTCGAGACATAAAATGCGTCCTCCTTTGCAAAATACCAGGTATGGATTCGAAATTTTCTTTCTTCCCTTCCTAATGGTATCAACAAGGTTTAAATAAGCGGTGTCTGCATAAGCATCGGAGTAAAAAATGTCAAGATAACCTTGGTTGTACGAATAAAGTGTATCAGGTTTTTTCAAATCGGCACACCTAATGGTATTTGTAAGCTTAGTCGCTTTGTTCAGTGTCAAGGCTGGTGATATATCTGTTTGCGTGCCATGCAAAAACCATATTACCTCCTTACTAATTGGCTTTTCACAAACTTCCTGATTAAGATAAAGCAATGTGGTTAAACAGCCGCTACCCTTATCAGACGAGAAGGCCAATAAGACAATAAGCAATAAGAGTAGGGCTATTCTTTTCATTAATTATTTCTTTGGATCCACCGGGTTTGCTCCAACCATAAATGGGGCTGATGTCTTAGGAATATAATCAGCTCCTCCTTTATCTATAATATTAATTCCGATAATCTTACCATTTTCAAATTCATAGCTTTTAAACATAACGCTGTGCCCCCAACCAAAACCATTCAATCTCCCAGCATTTAGACTAGGAATCGTATACCATAATTGCAATGGAGCTCCTACTTGAAGATCTCCGTTCCAGATTCCTGAATTACTGACCAGTATACCATATCCATTACGCGCTAATGCTCCGCCAACACCGTACCCTGCATACTTACCTTCCCGAATTGCCGTGGACGAAATTTGATGATCTATGTTATTTTTTCGAACCTCAAGATTTAACGCGTTTACTCCCCATGCATCTTTAAATCCCTGATTGATTCTGGCACCATTCACGGCATAGCAAACTCCTCCCGGGTTGAAGATATTAAGCCCTTGTTGCTGACTTTCCATTATTTCAGACGCAATTTGCGTGCCTGCAGAAATTATTTTATGCTCGACATCGGAAGGAAGTGCCTCTGTTCGGTTTACAGCATTTAAACCTGCCAGAGTTTCTTCAGTCTTCTGCTCCGCACGGCTACCTGAAAAGCTCCAGCCTGTGGTTTCATTATAATACATATGTCTGCCGACATTCAGATAACTATCGTTTCCGATTTGCACGGTGTTTGCCAAATCGATATTATTTAGTAATAGGAAATTCAATCCTCCAAACTCCATAGGCGACAGCGGATACATCATGGCGTTATAGTAGTCCATTCTTAAATATTCCAATCCTTCCAGTTCAATGCCATCCACAAGTCTGTTTTCACTGAAGGCGTACGGTGAGTTATAATAATATTTCTCGGATAATGGATCAACACTGCCAAACCTTCCGATTGCAGGATCGTGCATGCGGTATTCATATTGATACCAGTTCAATCCAAAATCGCGTTGCATTTCCTGGCCCTGGAAACCAACATTGTTGCGTACTTGGGCGTCATCCCGTCTTTCCTGCCGGTAGCTGATTGGGTTAATCGTTAGCCCGAACGGATAATAATCGGATGCTTCGAGTACTTGCAACGACTGTGCAGCGCGCTCATGGATAATTTTGATATCATCGAAGTGAACAGGTGTGCCCGTTGTCTCATTGGCTACATACACATATAAGAACCCATTGTTAACACCCGGAGGCAGGTCTACAGTAATATCAATCGACAATTGCTCAAAGGCAACTGAAGCATCGGTCGACAGACCGGAATACCCAAACTGATACCAGGAATAATCGGCAGAAAACAGGAAATAGCACAGGTAAGCTTTTGGTGTCCCTGAGTATTCCCCAACAGGCGATCCCAATACACCTCCATTAATACTATTGTACGCTGTTTGTGTTTCACCCGTGGGTAATACACCGAAGGTTGATGTAACCGCACTGGCCAGCACGGCAGCGGTAATTTTCCCCGAACCTACCGTTCCCGTATATCGGCCATGTGCCTCCAGGTGCAGTTTATCGCCTTCTGTCACACTTAGCATTTTTGCCGGGCCAACACCCCCACTGATCACCGCAGCATACTGTGGAGTTGGTGTTTCAAAACTTGGAACAGTCTGGTTAAATCCAGTAGCACGTGAGATATTTTTAAAACCATAAGTATTCACCTCCCGGTCATTGACCTCCTGTTCCAAGGTGGCCTTATAAACGTTTGTCTCATGTACTGATCCAAACACAACCCGGGTATTGCCCTGATGGTCTTTCAGGAAGTACTCATATTGCGGGTCACTGTCATCCCGACCTGTCACAATGCGACCTTCGTCAGTAAGAATAAAAGCCAGTACTCCGTTTACGTACTGAATACTTCCCACGTAATCTGTTTGCAGCGTTTCACCGCCTGCCTGGACAATTTTTCTAAGCTTATTTCCAGCAGCATCATAGTGATATTCAATTACCCGGTTATTTTCCAGTTCGATGCGTTCAGGGCGATTAAGGTGATTATACGTAACAGAAACAATTCCCTTGTTCATGTCACCCTCAACGTTACCGCTGGCATCGTAAGCATACTCTGTTAACTGATCGTCATGTGAAATCTCGGAGAATCCATAGTCTGGATTTTTATCGTTTGCATTCCAATATAAGGAGTTATCATGGACATTGATCAGCTTGTTGCCCGTGTAGGTGTACCCGAGCATGTCAATGTTACCCTGGTTACTACCAATCTTACCGGTGCGGTTCAGGGAAAGAATATTGCCGTTCTTATCATATGCCATAGTTTCGTTATAAGCACCCATCGCACCCGACCACGTTGACCCGTTTTTCGCTGCGAAGTACGACTCATCCAAACGGCTCCATGTATCATAGGTGTATTTAAAAATCTTTTCCTGTTGGGGGTCCTTCAGGTTATTCCAGCTCCAGCGAATAGCAGAGATGTTACCATTATACAAAGGCTGAGAATTACCGTTCACATCAAGTGTCTCCTGGTTGTAGGAGAGATTCATTCCGAAGAGGTCATTTGCATCATTGTTGGTTACACCGTCATTCGTAAGAGTACTATTATTAATACTTGTTAACCAGCCCCGGATATTATATCGCAAATCTACTGATTGAAGGTAATTACCGCCATCATTTGTCGAATGAAGGTTTCGTTCGATAAGCTGACCGAGTTCGTTATACGTGTTTGAGGTCACCAGTACCTTGGGAGAATCGCCAACTTGTTGATATACTCTCAAGACTCTGCCAGCATGGTCGTATTCAAACTCATTAAGTAATGACAATGTTAGTCCTTCATTATTATGAATCTGTAGCGTTTTTAGATTCTTACCTGAAAAATCATACTTTCGAGTAACAAGGTCAATCCCTCCCAAATAATTCTCAGTTATTACCTGAATCTTTCGGTATCGGTCGTCATAATACGTAACAGAGTTAATCCATTTATTTTGATTAAGCACTCTGATCTTTTTGCCAGTCTCGTACTCTTTCACTGCTAGAAAAACATCAGCACCAGTATGAAAACCAGGTTTTGGATTGAAATTGTAGCTGCTACCCGGAGCCTCATCCCATCCGACATAATTGATAAAACTATAGTTATCATAATAGGTTATCGATAATAGGTCATTTTCGGTGTGGGGTGGAAATGTATAGTTCGTATACCCGATTGCGTTATCGATCCGATTTTCATATCGAGTGGCAGCACTCGCTGCGGCTAACGTTAAAGCCAAACGGGTTCCGGTAGTTAGCCCCGTAATAACGGGGCGGTTCAGGTAATCATATTTAATAAATACCCAAGCATTCGTTTCGGCTTGGTTAGCGTTCTGAGTAAGCACAAGTCGGTCCCATTTGTCATAGATAGAGTATACCCATCCGCTTCCTGGTACCTTTGAGCCAGTGTTTCGCCCATAGTTATCATACTCATACTGGTAAACCCACGTGTTTAAAAACAATTGCTTGTCTGCTACTCCTGGTTCATAATCAGCTTCAAGATGTTCAATGGCCTCGGGCGGAAACACAAACATCAAACTGCCTCCGAAGTCATAAACATAGTACGTATCGTGCCAAGTCGTACCATCACCTGATCTTTCAAGGATTACTTGATCTTTAAAATTCTTATACGTTCGCTTAATATGATTCTCTTCATCAGTAGTTTGGGTAATTACAAGAGCATTTGCTGGCCATTCAGCTGTTGACACCGGAAACCCGCTGCCGGTATACACAAACCGTATGATGTGTTCTTCAGCCGTATTGGTTGTAATGTCAGATTTCACCGAACGATTAGCCGCCTCGGGATGCCAAGCCTCACCAGCTCCGTAAACTTGGCGTACTTGGTTGAGTGGGGAGTCGTCATAGATATTCAGTTTATAGGGCTTGTTATCACTGGCAACAGAAGGTGGTGTATTGGCATAGAACAGCCCTTGACCCAAAGCGCCCGATTTGAGTCTTCCAGAAGTATTAATATCCCGATCTGTGTACAACAGGTATTCCTGCGGTTGCCGGCCCCATGCATCATAAACATAAAACTTGATCTCATCGCCCATGCCCGGGCTGTTACGCATATTAATCTGCTGTAACGGCCTGCCGATATCATCAACATATTCATAAACAGAAGCTTTATTATAAGGCGACAGTGCATCAATCTGGCTCTCCGTTGTAACGCCTGATTTAAGAATAGTTTCTTTGGTAACATAATTCGCATCAAGCTGTATAGGATTGGTGTTGGTGGCAATAGATTTTGCATACCAGTTCACCGATGCCGATGCCGTTACGGTAAAACCGGGTTTAAGAATTACCTCGTCTGTATATTTAAACGATTTTCCTTCGTAGCCATTCTGAAAGCGGTTTGATGCTGTGATCAACACTTCTGTTTGAGCGAAGGCATTTGAAGCCATCAGGCATGCAATCAGCAATGCCGCAATTTGGATAAATATTTTTCTGAAGCGCATATTAATAAACTGGAATTGGACAGCTTGGATTGCTTCTAATATACTTTACCGTTAAGGTATTGGAGACCAGTGACTCGCTGCACGTAGTAGTAATGCACCGAATTTCGTACTGAACCGGTACCATTGTTTCCGGGCTAAACATCATATTCCCTGTGCCTAGTGTGATCCACGTGGGGTCGCCACCCGTCACGCGATATTGCCACGTTAACGGTTGACCGCTGCAGGGACCCTCCAGTGAGGCAAACATCTGAGCAGGCACACTCCCATCCACGCATAAATCCAAGTTTTGCTTTGAGTTGGTTACAATTAGCAGTGGAATACCCGGAGGATTTGTAATTGTAATAATCCTTGAGGCTGTCAGGTTTCCATACGTGCTGTGGTTCTTATCTACCGTTACGCGATACGTACCTGAGACGAATTTATGTTGCACCATATTGGTACCTCCACCCTGCAAGCTGCCGTCACCAAAATTCCAGTTATACGTAACCTGGGTCAGATTATCAGAAGTGGTGAGCACTGCCAGTTGGCCCGCAGGATATGTAGTGGGTCCATTAATATAATCACTCAGGCCACCTTGTTCTGTTTTATAGCGATACCGTGTACGAGAAAGAATATTTCCATCATGATCCTTTGTAATCTTAAGTCGTCCGAATGAGTCAAACTCATAATATGAACTTCGCCCGTTTGGATCGGTGTTAGAAGTTATCCCAACAAAAGGCTTGTGTTGGAAGGAGTATGACATTGGATTAGTAACCGGACTCACCGTGAAACCTGTAAGCAAGCTATTGTTGTAGCCATAGGTATACTGAGATGTTATCCCATCCAGTGTGGTTTGTTGCATGAGGTTTCCGGTAGAAGCGTTATAGGCATCGAACGAATGCGCTTTGCGGAAGCTCGGAGGTATCTGAAATGTTCCGCTGCCAGTAACCGTTCCGCCAGTAAATCCAGTAGCGGGCACGGTTTGGCTTGTACCCCATACTTCTTTTGGTTTCACAAACGTAACCGGTGAGCCCTGTTCATTGTACAGATAAACCTGAGCACCTGTCACATACCGCACAGCATCTTCTTCTACCAGCATTTGTGTTTCAATGGGTGCCGTAACATTATTTCGATTGCGCAATGAAATAAGTGCACCAACTTCGGGCGAGGTTCCGGCAACCGGCACATCTGTACACGATCCGCGCGATAATTCACATTGCTGTATACAGGCTACCCGTTGTGTCTCTGAACCCGACATGCAACCATTTTTGCAAGTGGTATACTGCTGGGCACAACTCTGCTGTTGCAACGTAGAATTATACGCTGCATCAGTCGCGTACTTAGTTTTAATTATTTGCTTCTGCGTTGGCAGCACCGGATTATGGCTTGTTGTTTCAATAAGTTGAAGATTATCCGAATCGTAGGTGTACTGGTTAATGAGTGTAGCCGTTTTTGTTTGGATATCGAGGTCATACACAGTTTCAATGGTTTTAGCCAGTACTACCCAGTCTATCGGTATTTTATACCGGGCATAGCGATAACGGTTCGATTGCTGGCCGCTGGTTCCACCATACCCATCTGCCATAAACTTGGCACCCGTAAATCCTTGTATTATAATTGGTACATATCCGTTAGGATTCAGGTCATAATCATACTCCGTCTTTTTAACCATCTTGCCTGCAGCTGTAAAGATTGTGTGAGACTTTACCATCCCGCGGGCATATTGTCGGTTAGTTTGGCGTGGAAAGGGATAAATATTAGCCATGCCATTTGTTAGATCAACGCCAGCAGCATTCTTATCAATTGGTTCAGCCAAAACCATCGTTACCTCATTGCCATGACCGTTAGATGCATCATAAAATGTAAAGTCCTCCCAACCTTTATTGATGAGCTCCGTGCCGTTGTATACACGAACCGAAAGATTGATTTGTAACGGGCCATGCAGGGGCCTGTCATTTTGTGGAGCGGTCGAAGTTATCCAGGTCTTAACCCAACTGTTTGTTGTTCCTTGTACTTTGGATTCAATAAACGATTCATAACGGAACGATCCATTTGTGGACGTATTCAGATACTTGATGCTTTTCTCACTGAGCGTATTCCCTTGTTCATCTTTGTCCTGTACCGATAATAATCTTGGCCCTATGCTGTTCTGGTACACAAACGTTGTGCTGCCCTTGGTAGGATAAGTGATCTTGGTAAGAATACCGCGTGTGCGTTGAACACCTGCGGGAAAAGTATTTAAGTCTTGTGAAAAAGAGAGCGCTGTATTGGCGGTCTTCGAACTTGTTATATTATACCGAGGACCATCAATAGCTTGACCATTCGGAGTTACACCATCACACCGGGGATAGTCTGAACCGAATCCGGTTTCATTAAATGCCGGAGTGGTTCTACGCCTGAGCTTATGAGGGTCTTCGTAAGTAAATTCATATAAGATTCTATCTGGAGTACCCGATTCATCAGTAATATTCATAAGAAACAACCGCTTATAGTTGTAGTCTTTCAGGCCTTCCAGAACATACTTCTCGAACGTTGCCGAGGCATCAAAATCAGACGCTGTATAGGCCATTCCAAAATGAGCCTGATAAATTGCATCTGATTGTTGATGGTTATTCAACTTGGCCATCAGCAATGCCTCTGTTAACCACATTGGATCGTTCCCATTGTGCTGAGTGACATCTACGTTTACTGTTGAATAATTGAGCCGGATGTTTTTAACTTTTTCATTTTGTGTGTTCCAGAGTTCGACGCGATCCAGTTTATAGGCATTCGGAAGATCTGAGCGCGTGCTCCATGTGAAATCAATCCTGGCACCAGAGGCAGCGATAACCGATGTCAGTCGAATGCTGCTTTCCGTAACAAGTATATTTGTAACGTTCACTCCACCCGGAGTCGGGGGTGTAGTTTCAGGCTTCAGATAATAATTTCCGGCACTTTGCTTTACACCTGAACTACCCCACAGATCATTTGCACCGCCAAATCCTGCTGCATTGTAATTGTTTGTCCAGGATTGTGCAGGATTGGTTACATACCAAGGACTGCTTCGCACTTCATCCCATATATCCACACTAGGAAGATTGTCTGGAACACTACTTGGGTCTGTCAATTGGAACTCACGGATAGCTAAAAGATTTCGGTGGTTGCTCAACCCGTTGTAATCTAATGTGCCTGTCCAATCCGGGGGAGGGGGGTAGCACGGAATAAACCATCTTTCAAAATCTCCACCGATGGTTTCTTCAATTTTATAATAACCCAGTCGTACCAAAATAGGACGCGAGCGAACAACAGTTGGCTTAAGTGAATAGGTAGTGTTGGTACCTTTAGTGTAAGTGAAAGTCATTTGGTCTGTTCCTGCTGCAGTAATCTTTTTCAGGTACCATCGGGAATTATAAAATTCAACCGCAGCTTTTTCATCGCTTTGATCATAATCCTCCTCCAGCCATTCGAATCCAGTAAAAAATTCTCTGCGAGTAGAGTTCTGATACAATGTTACAGAAGGGTCATATCGGTATCCAAACTTGGTAACAAGGCGTTCAATTTTTCTCTCCTCAACTGCAGTGGCATCGCCTCCGAACTCATACTTTGTTCCGTCTTCCGTAACGACAATGAATTTATAAATCTTGTTGCTGAGCTTTTCGTAAGTAATCTTGATATTTTGTCTGGGAATGGTGTGTGCTTTACCATACTTGTCAAACATAAACCTGATCGATCGGCCATTGATCACAATGGTAAAATCATCAGGATGGCAGTCATGCGTATTCTTCTCACTGTTGGTCACCCAATCGGTAATGCTGGTCACCGTATTCCAGTAATCCGAGAGCAAAGCATATTTTAAATACCCTTTATCTGGATCTTCGTCTGGCAGGCCTTCAAGATCACGGGCTACATATCCACCCGCATTTAGGTTCCATTTAAGTCCTACTTGGCCAGAAATGTCATCTGATTTAACACCCGACGCATCGTAGTTAACCACTACGGGGAGTGACAACTCTCGTCCCATGAGTGTCATCAACGGAAGTGATAACTCAGGTTGTCCTGTGTAATAATTTACAGGTATGTTACCAAAACTTCCAAGGCCTGCGGCAGTTGGCGTTTTCGGCAACAGGTTGCTTACATATTCGTTATCGATATATGCACTTGTTCTGGTCTGAGCACAACCAACCGACCCGATCAACAATGTTGAAACGAGTATACATACTATTTTTCTCATAGCAATTATTTCGTTTCGTTGATCTTCTTTCTAAGCGCATCAATTTCTTCTTGTTGTTTGATTAAATGTAGCGTGAGCTCTTCAATCTTTTTTAATAATATGGCGCTCATTTCACCTACTGCAATCCCATTTTCTGTTACCTCTCGAGCCGCGGGTACATCCGGTAAGTGTTTATGGAGTTCGATGTAACATTTTAAATCTGCCAGCGGGAGTAAGGTATAAGCATTTTCGAAAACATAATCAGGCCAGTTGCTTTGTAACTTAACGGTGATTTCTTCAGCAACTGCCTTACCTCCTATGGCAAGCTTATATCCTGCCGGAGCTGCTGTTGTGCCTATGCTTACCACACCCAAATTGAAATTAATATTCGATCCGGAGGTTGTCCATTGGGAAGCACCCCCAACATAAGGTACACCATTCACATAAATTGCCGTCCCCGAGGTAACCAGATTTAAACTTCCACCAATGTTCAACGTATAACTTCCGGTTGGCACAGCATTGATTCCAACCTGATTCGTGGTGAAGTCTCCATAAATAAGGGGCGTAGCAGTATTTGAATTGTCGATATACAATTTACCTGATCCGGATTCGTTATAACCAGCTTGGTAACCCAAAAACACATTTCCTGTACCCACAGAACTATTTCCGGTCTGATATCCAATAAATGTATTATTCCCTCCAGTTGCGCTCCGGCCCGAATGATATCCTACGTAGGTATTGTTCGTACCTGTTGTATTAGTGAATCCAGAATAATATCCCAAAAACGTATTGCTACCAGCTGTACTATTATTTCCAGCATAATATCCTACATAGGTGTTAGCTGACGCAGTAACACTTGCATCTCCTGCTCTATACCCGATAAAAGTATTATAATTACCAGATGTGTTAGCCAATCCCGCATAAGCTCCAAAAAAAGAATTGTAATCTCCGGTCACAACGTCTCCGGCAGAGTATCCATAGGTTGCATTGTAAGCTCCGCCACTTGATCCGTTTCCAGCATTAGTTCCGGTATAGGTATTATTCTGTGCGAATAGTGGATAGCAAAACAGAAGGAGTGCAGTAACACAGAAATATGAAAATTGCTTCATGGGGATGAGGTTTTTTTCTAAATATACCAATCCACAACTATTAATAGGCAAAGATGATGCTTCCTTCGGCCTCATTGAGTGTATGTTTTTACCACAATCTCAATAATTTCAACATCAAATGTAAGAAACTCCTATTACCATAAACTCCCAAAAGGCAATTCCTTCTCTAGCCTTACCTTTTCAAAAAAAAAAGATAGCGTAATAAAAACTAGAAATCTTGAACGAGCCTCGGTTATTATCAACTCTTTACGCCTACGGTAATTTTACACAGCGTACCCTGTCGTTCTGAACTTTCCATCAAGGCAAAATATGTTGCAGCAATCACAATCGAGACTAACGATAAAGTCAAGTTAGACTGATATATACTATAGCTTTGAAAAATTATGTAGGAAACAACAACGTTTACAAGCCACAATACCACAGAGTCGATCAGGTAGGCAGCTACCCGAATCCAAAAGCCGGCATAATTAAGTGTCCGCTCCTCCCTTTCCGGGGCATCAATGATTTCGTACATAGAGTTTCTCTTTACTCACAAGATAAAAAAAGCCCCGGCCATTTCAGACCAGAGCTTTAAAATAAAAACCTTAAAATACTATTACTTGTCGCGCTTCGACAAATCCACCAATACCGGGGTACCGATACACAAGGATGAATACGTACCAATCAATACGCCGATCAGCATGGCAAAGGTAAATCCTTTAATGGTTTCACCGCCAAACAGGAACAGGATGATGATTACGAAAATGGTTGACATACCCGTGATAAGCGTACGGCTGAGCGTATCGTTCAACGCACGGTTTACTACCGAAGGCGTATCTTCATCGCTGCGCTTGGCGGCGAGAAACTCACGTACACGGTCGAACACCACCACACTGTCGTTGATGGAGTACCCGATAACGGTCAGGATGGCTGCAATAAACGCCTGATCGATTTCAAGTGAGAACGGCATCACATTTTCCAGGAGAATAAAGATCGAAAGTACCATGAGCACAGTGTGAACCAAACTGATCATGGTTCCCATCGCAAACTGCCATCTGCGGAAGCGGATGAGGATATACAGGAACATCAACACAACCGCCACCGTAAGCGACTTCACAGCCGAAAGCTTCGTGTCGTTTGCGATTGTCGGGCCGACTTTAATCGGGCTCAACACGGTCGATTTGTTTCCTTCAAATTTTCCGAGACCTGTTTCAAGTGCCTGTTCGGCCTGTAGCGTTGCATTTTCAGAGTCGTCTTCCACCAGATAGTCGGTGGTAATCTTATAGCGCTGGTCAGAACCGTAGGTCTTCACTTCCGGAGCTGAACCAAAAGTTGCCGTCAGGTTAGTGCGGATAGCACTTGCGTCAACCGGCTTTTCAAATTCCACGATATAGCTGCGACCTCCTTTGAAGTCGACACCATAATTCAAGCCTTTCATCGCGAGTCCGATCATTCCGGCTACGATCACCGACAATGACACAGCGTAGTAAATTTTACGGTTGCCGATGAAGTTAACGTTGATCGAACGGAAGAGGTTCTTGGACCAAGCCTGTGAGAAGCTGACTGTCTTTCTGCGTTTGATAACACCTTCAAACAATACGCGTGTGAAGAATACAGACGTGAAGAAAGAACAAAGAATACCGATTACGAGCGTTACGGCAAATCCGTAGATGAGGCCCGATCCGAAAATCAACAACACCGCACCTTTGATCAATGTAGTAACGTTTGAGTCGATAATCGCTGAGAATGCGTTTTTATAACCCGCACGAACCGAAGCTGTAAAGTCTTTTCCGGTCGCCAGGTCTTCTTTTACACGTTCGTTAATCAACACGTTCGCATCAACGGCAATTGCCAATGAAAGCAAGATACCGGCAATACCCGGAAGGGTAAGGGATGCGTTCAGAGACGCTAACACCCCAAGCAGGAAAATCAAGTTGAGGATTACCGCTAAGTCGGCTACCCAGCCTGCGCTGCTGTACACAACAAACATGAAGATGATAATCACGATAAAGCCTGCCACGATTGAAATCAAACCGTTGGTGATGGCCTCCTGACCGAGCGTAGATCCTACCGATGCAAATTCAACAATGCGGGTTGGCGCAGGGAGTGAACCTGCTTTCAGAACGCTGGCCAAATCTTTTGCTTCATCGTTGGTAAAGTTTCCGGCAATCTCTGAGCTTCCGGTTGGAATTTCACCGTTCACACCCGGTGCAGAGTACACATAGTCGTCCATTACGATTGCAATGCGGGAGCGCTTCTGCGCTGCATCGCGCGTCCATTTTGCCCACTCACGTGTACCTTTTGCATTCATGCGCATGAATACAGCCGGACGTGTTTTTTGATCCAGACCGCTGCTCGCGTCAATGATCACTTCACCGGTCAAACGAGGTAAGCTGTTTCTTCCAACATCCAGAAAGTGAAGTTCGAGCGCTTCATCCAGGTTGCCTAGCTTTTCAGCCTTGTTGGCCCAGTAAGGCTTCACGTTACGCGGCAACAGTGCCTTAACGTCCTGACGTTTTAAGATTGAATTAATTTCTGCCGTGTCTTTCAATTCGTAACGGAAAGCACCTGCGGGCTTGCTCAACGCAAACAACGGAGACACGTTCAGTGCCTGGAGAGAATCCAGTCCGCTCGTAGCGCTATCAACCGAGTTGCTAAGCTGATTTTGCAGGGAAGATGTGTCGCTGGTTGTTGAAAGTTGTTTCGACAGGTCGGCTGTCTCGGTTTTTCCCGGAGTAGCTTTGGCTTTTGCCTTTTGCTCTTTCACCAGCAGGTCGTTGATCGCAATGAAGGAATTATTGAGTGTATTGGGTTCAACAACATCCCAGAACTCAAGGCGTGCTGCTCCCTGCAACAGTTTACGAACACGCTGCGGGTTTTCTGCACCCGGAATTTCAACCTGGATTCGTTCGGTGCCGATCAGGCGCTGAATGTTTGGCTGCGATGTTCCGAACTGATCGAGACGATTGCTGAGGATCGTGTATGAGCGGTCGATAGCCTGTTCAACTTCTTTATTTACAGTTGATACTACCTGCTCATCGGTGTCTTGCAAGCTGATGCGGCCGCGGGTTGCAGCGTTGGCAAAAATAGATGCGAACTTTCTGTTCGGATAGTCTTTCCGGAAATTGTCAAAAAACAAATCCGCGAAAGCCTTCTGACTGGTTTTGTGCTGAACAATTGTCTTGTTAAGTGTTTTCACGAAAGCCGAGTCGGTTGAGTTTCCGGCAAGGCCGCGAATGATATCAACCGGAGAAACCTCGAGGGTTACGTGCATACCGCCCTGTAAGTCGAGGCCAAGGCTGATCTCACTGTTTTTTACTTCTTTATAGGTGTAGTCACGAAGACCCAGCATGTTGTAAACCGGCTTGTTCCAAACCGAATCGAGGTATGCTTGTTTTTTGAGGAGGTCAACCTCTCCTTTCATTGTTGTGGCGTACTCCACGGCATCCTTCTGTACACTGCGCGATATTAATGTAAACGACAGGTAGTAGAAGCAAAGCAGTGAAATAACAACCGTTAGAATAACGACTAGTCCTTTGTTTTGCATGGTTATAAGTTTGAGAATTGATTAAATACACGTGATGGCCCGGAATTCGGGCAGGAAAAAAATGCGCAATAAAAATCAGGGCGCGTTCGAAGCGATGATGAAACGGAACAGCGTATAGAAGAATCTGTTCGCCAGCGCGGGCGTTTCCGCTGCCGGTTCATTCTCCTGCGGTTCGCCGAGAATTTCCTGTACAAACGAAAGTCCATCGCTTAATTCAATTGCAGAAATGGAAGTTATGGTGTTAGACGGAATGGAGATATACGCCTGTTGGCTGCTGGTTTCCTTTCCATTTTTTACCGGTGACTCCTTTTCTTTTTGCTGAGTCTGAGCCTTTTCCTGGCAGTAGGTGGCAGCCTGGAAGTAGAAAAGTTGGGTAAATACGATCACCGCAGCGGTCAGCGTTCCGGCCAGCAGGGTGAAGAGACGATATTTTCCAGACTTTTTCACGGGGTTACAAAAGTAGGGAAATACGTTAAAAATGAAAGTCGGGTCCGAAAAAATTAGCCTGCAATTTTAGCCCTGATGGCCGGTGCCAGGAAGTCGAGGGCCCTGTTAAAATTGCTGTTATTGGGTATTACGATGTCGGCCCGGTGCTTCAGCGGCTTGATGAGCGTTTCGTACACCGGCATTACATGGTTCTCGTAGCGATACAATACATCCTCCAGATCATAGCCGCGTTCTTCATTATCGCGCTTGATCCGGCGACTAAGTTTGACGTGATCTTTTGCTTCGATGAAGATTTTTAAATCAAGTTCCTGCTCCAGGTCGGGGAAATATTGGACAAACAAACCTTCCACAATAATTACCGGAGCAGGTTTAAACTCCAGAATTTTTGGAGTCACATTGGGGTTATTGAACGTATACTCTTTTTTCCTGAGTACCTCTCCGCGTTTGAGCGTCTGGATGTCAAGCTGGAATTGACGATGATCGATTGACTCGGGGAGATCAAAGTTTTTGATGCCGCGTTCATCGTGTTGTTGCATTTCACGCGGATGGTAGTAGTGATCCTGCGAAATCAGGCAGAGCTCACTGTCGGTAAAACGACTTTCCAGATTCTTAATAAAGAACGTCTTGCCCGATCCGCTTCCTCCGGTAATTCCAATGGTGAATGGTTTTGTCATGAGTATTTCCCGCGAAGAAAATTAATCAGTTTTTTCACAGCTATCCCGCGATGGCTGATTAAATTTTTTTCAGCCAGATCCATTTCAGCAAAGGTCTTATCGAAGCCATCCGGCACGAACACCGGGTCGTATCCAAAGCCGTTGGATCCGCGCGGAGCAGAAATGATCGTTCCGTACACAAGACCTTCAAAACTTTCGGTTGTTTCCCCGTCAATCCATGATATCACGGTCTTAAAGCGGGCTTTCCGGTTAACGCTATTTTCCAGCCGCGAAAGCAAAAGTTGAATGTTGTCGTGATCGCTGCGGTGATCCCCGGCATATCGCGCAGAATAAACACCGGGTTCTCCATTCAACGACTCCACCTCCAGACCGGTATCGTCCGCAAAACAAGCTATACCATAGTGGTCGAAAACATATTGAGCTTTCTGACGGGCATTGCCTTCAATTGTCGGTTGGGTTTCCGGCAGTTCTTCGGTACAGGCGATGTCCTTCAAATTCTTTAGCAGAAAAAAGGGCCCAAGCAGGGCCCTGATTTCTTCTGTTTTATACTTGTTATTCGTAGCGAAACAGAGCGCTTTCATTGTCCGTTCGGGATTACCTCAAGGAGCTCAATCTCAAAGATAAGATTTGAGTTAGCAGAAACTCCGCTTGTTGTGCCGGGGCCGTATCCCAACGCTGAAGGAAGATAGAATGTAGCTTTGTCACCTTGTTGCATTAACTGAAGACCGAGTGCAATCCCGTGAATGTAATTAGCTGGCCGGCTGCTGAAAATGTTCACAGGTCCCTGAGTGACATCCTGAGCAAAGGTGGTTTCGGTATTATCAGCATTTAATACTTTGCCGGTAAACTTTACCTTAACCTCATCATACATGTCCGGCCGCTGGCCTGATCCGATCGACTGAAGAATATAACTGAACCCGTTCGGATGAACCACTACATTTTCTACCGCTTCCAGGTATGCCGATATTTTTGTCTTGTCGGTTGTGAAGCGTGGCTCTTCATTCGATCTGTCGATTTCTTTCAGATCCAGATCAAAAACCAACACCTGATTGGCACCAATTGATCCCGAACCGCGGCTGCCGTATGCCAACCCGGATGGGATGAATACCGTTGCTTTCATCCCCTCAGTCATTAAACCCAGCGCGATCTTCCAGCCGGAAATCACATCCGAACCACCTGCATCGGTGTTTGTGAGTGTGAAGGTGTACGAGTCATCCGCATCGAATTGCGTTCCATTCAACAGGCGGCCCACATAGGCCACGCGAATGATATTCTCCGGAGTGGGTTGCATGGGTACCGGCTCTGCGCCCGTGATGTCATAAGCGGGCCTGTCGGTAATCACCAGTGTTACTCCTGACGCATCGCGCACAACAATGTCCGATGCAGCCGGTGGATTGGCTACCAGATACTCCTCAATCTTGGCAAGATCCTTCTGCAACCGTTGATACGGAGTGATGCTATCATCGTTCAGGCAAGATCCCAGCACCAGGGCGAACCCTGCCAACAAAACCAAACTACTCAATAACCTGCTTTTCATTTTTTACCTTTTTTTTGATTTGTATTTTCAGGTTTTTCAGCCCTCAAATCCACCACTTCCAGATCGAAGACTAAAACCTCATTTTCTTTAATCACCTCGCTTCTGCGTTGGTCGCCATAGGCTAATGCAGAAGGTACCAATATCGTAGCCTTAGCACCTTTGTTCAATACCTTTAACGCTTCATGCCAGCCTCTTATTACGCTGCTTCTGTCGATTGTCACCTCGTACGGGCCGTACGGCATATACTGTTCGCGTTGCGCATTGTATAATCCGTTTTTCAACGCCACCTCTTTTACGCTGGTATCAAAATACTTGCCTTCCAGCGTGTAGCCTGTGTAGTTGACACTCACGTACTGGCCAGTTTGCCCGTTCTCGCCCTTTCCTGGCTGGGTGATCACGTAGTAGACGCCAGACTCCGTGCGCTGAGCTTTGATGTTGTTTTTAGCCAGATAGTTTTCGATTGCTACAGAATCTTTCGCCCACTGTGCTTTTTGCTTTTTCTGATAAAAATTTTGCTGATACGTCATGAACGAATCGCGCGTCATGATTTTTTCAGCTTTGATTTGATAGATGAAGGTTAATGTAGAATCGAACTGTGGCGGAATAGGAGCCCGAACGATGTCTTTGAAAAAATCCTTGATGTGAATGTTCACCACGGCACTGTCGCCAACCCTGAGTTCGCGCAACATTTGTGTCATGCCGTCTTCGTTTTTCATGCCAGCCGTATCCGGCATCGGGATGTACTGCGGGAAGTCTCCCTCATAGGTGTTACGCCACACAGAATCCTTTGAATCTTTAAAAACAAAATTGAACAGCAATACGTCACCCACTTTCGCAGGGCTTCCCGATCCTTCTTTCACCAGTTTATATTTAAAACCGTTCGGGGTTTCTCTTTCTGATTTGTCGCAGGCAACACACAAAACAAGCATTAACCCGATCAGTATTTTCGTTACTCTCATAATTATTGTTTTATAAAATTTGTTAGTCTTTGTTTAATTGATCTTTGTATTCCGGAAGAATGGATAAAAATTTCTGTAGCGTTTGGTCCAGCGAAAGCGATGAACTTCCCCCCGATGCATTCCGGTGTCCGCCTCCCTCAAAGTGCTTGCGCGCCATTTCGTTTACCGAAAATTCACCCAGTGAGCGAAGCGAAAGCTTAACGCTGTCTTTGCGTTCGTGAATCATCACGGAAAGTTTAATGCCTTTTATCGACAGTCCGTAATTCACCAAGCCTTCCGTATCACCCGTTTGTGAGCCAAGGCGTTTCAGCTCATCTGCGGAAAGTGTCATATACGCTGTCCGGTATTCGGGCAGAACTTTCAATTTCTCGCTCAACACAAATCCCATCAGGCGCAAACGCTCGAGCGTATTGGTATCATAGATGAGCTTCGAAACTTTCGAAGGATCCGCGCCAAGCCTCACCAGTTCACCGGCTACCGCAAACTCTTCGTGGCGCGTATTTGAATGCCGGAAGCTACCGGTATCAGTCATTAAACCGGCATACAGGCAGTCGGCAATGTTAGCATCAATCAGGTGCTCATCTCCTAGTTCACAAATCAGATTGAAAATCAGTTGTGCCGTTGAGGCAGCGCGAACGTCCCATTTTACAAAATCAGCAAAACCTTCAGGCTCAAGGTGGTGATCAATCATCACCTTCTTGCCTGGTGCGTCCCGCAAAATAGTTGTCAAGTCCTGAACGCGGTTAAGCGCAGAAAAATCCAGGCAAAAGATAATTTCGGCCTGATTGATCTTCTCGGTGATCAGTTTCTGATTCCCTTTATCGAGGGCCAGTACTCCGGCATTACCCGGCATCCAATGCAGAAATTCCGGGTAGTCGCTGGGGGTGATTACGGTAACGGAATGTCCCTTCTTGTTTAAATATCCGGCCAGGCCAAGGGACGACCCCAGGGCATCGGCATCGGGCTTATGGTGGGTAACAATCACGACTTGCCGTGTTTGACCCATGAAAGCCTTAAACAGTTGGATATTTTGCATTTCCGCAATTAAGAAGGGGCAAAAATAATCAGGATTTTCAGCATTTCAGGATTATTGAGTTGAACACCAGATTTTTAGAGGATTAATGCCGGGAAACGCTATTTTTGCCCGCGAATTAGTAAAAAAACTTTAAAAATGGCCGGAAACAGAACATTTACCATGATTAAGCCCGATGCAGTAGGCGCGGGAAATTCAGGTGCAATTATCAAGATGATTGAAGAAGCGGGCTTTCGTATCGTAGCCATGAAAAAGACCCAACTCACCAAGGAGCGGGCCGGACAGTTCTATGAAGTTCACAAGGCCCGTCCGTTCTATAACGACTTGACAGCGTATATGTCGTCAGGCTTTATCATTCCGATGATCCTGGAGAAGGATAACGCGGTTGAAGATTTCCGTAAACTGATCGGTGCAACTGATCCTGCGAAAGCAGAGAAAGGAACGATCCGTAATTTGTTTGCAAAGTCAATTGACGCAAATGCTATTCACGGTTCCGATAGCGATGAGAATGCTGCAATCGAAGGAAGTTTCTTCTTCTCGAAGTTCGAGCAATTTTAAGCACTGAACCTCCCCAAAAATGAAACTCCCGGGCGACACCGTCCGGGAGTTTTTGTTTACGGTTGAATGATCGTTACTTTTTCCACAAGTTGTCGGGGTACTCGCCCTTGCTCACCAATTCTTTGATCTTACCCGAAACTTCGTCTTTGTCTTCTTTGTAGGTAACGCCGAACCAGATATCACCACCGCCCAGAATTTTAACCTTACCCAAACCCTGACGAATCATTTCGTTACCGATGATCGGAATGAAGAATTCAGCCTTCGGCTCTTTCGATTTTTCTTTTAAGAACTCGAGGAAGAATTTCTCGATCATAGGAAAAATGGTTTCATGGAAACCCCAGAAGTTCATGGACGTCGGCGTGTTTGGATCCATCACGATATCGCCATCTTTTTCTTTCGCGATAATCTTCCCATTCTCTTTTACAATGGTGGTGCGTTCTACCACTGACTTTAAATAACCCTGTGCGTCTTGTTCACCGCAACCACGCGAAACGCTTCCGTTATCCGACAAAACATTTTTCAATGTGTAACCAACCATGGCATGCGCGCCTTTTGTGTCGCCCTGAAAGAAATCCGCAACTGACTTGAACGCATTTCGGCCGTAAAAATCATCGGCATTAATTACAGCAAACGGTTCATGGATCACATCTTTCGCCACCAGCACCGCGTGCGCAGTACCCCATGGCTTGGTACGTTCAGGGTTTTGATATTCTTTCGGTACGTTGGTATCGAGCGCCTGAATCACAAACTCAACTTTTACTTTTCCTTCCAGGCGGGGTAGGAACATTTCTTTTACGGTATCCTTGATTTCTTCTCGAACAATAAAAACCACTTTGGTGAATCCGGCCCGGATTGCATCAAAGAGTGAGTAGTCCATAATTGTTTCACCGCTCGGGCCAAACCCATCAATTTGTTTAATCCCGCCATAGCGGCTTCCCATTCCGGCTGCCAGCACCAGCAGCGTCAACTCTTTTTTATTGCTCATATACTATGTGTAAAACTGTTTCGCTAAGTTGCTACAAATCTTTTGCTATGCAAAACAACTCCCGCCAGTACATTCAGTCGGTTTCGATAATCGGTATTTTGTTTTTCATTTTCGGTTTTGTAACGTGGTTAAATGGCCCGCTCATCACCTTTGTGAAGCTTGCTTTTGATCTTGACACCGACTCAAAAGCCTTTTGGGTGACCACGGCTTTCTACATGGCATATTTTTTCCTCGCCCTTCCCTCATCGTGGATTCTTGAAAAAACCGGGATGAAAAAAGGTATGGCGCTTGGACTGCTTGTAATGGCGGTAGGCACATCCATTTTCGGTCACTTTGCAACGGAACGCAACTACCCTATTTCGTTGCTCGGGCTTTTTATTATTGGATCAGGTTTGTCGATTCTGCAAACCGCATGCAATCCCTACATCAGCATTATCGGCCCGATTGAAAGTGCCGCGCAACGCATCAGCATAATGGGGATTTGTAATAAAACTGCCGGTATGCTGAGTCCCATTGTGTTAAGCGCCTTTGTATTGAAAGATGTAAGCTCGCTGGAGGAAAAAGTCAAGAATGCTGCCGACTCGACTGCACGTGAACATATTCTAAATGAATTTGCGTCCAGCATCTATTGGCCGTACATGATCATGGCATTGATCCTGGTGGTACTAGCGTTCTGGATAACGCGCTCGCCGCTTCCCGAAATCAAAGCATCGGAGGTGAATGCCGAACCGGTTGGCAAAACCCCCCGCAATAAAACCAGCATCCTTCAATTCCCTTATCTGCTGTTGGGTGCATTCTGTATTTTCGTATACGTGGGTGTTGAGGTAATGGCGGGCGATGCGATTGGTACATACGGGAAAGGATTTGGAATTTCGTCTGACCAAACAAAATACTTCACCTCGTTTACACTGTTTGCCATGCTGGCCGGTTATGTGGTCGGACTGTTTACGATTCCAAAAATCATCTCACAACAAACTGCATTAAAAATCTCTGCCTGGCTGGGAATAATTTTTACCGGAGCTGCTCTTGTAACGCATGGTTACTGGTCGGTGGGCTTTGTTGCCGCACTGGGATTGGCAAACGCGCTGATGTGGCCTGCAATCTGGCCGCTGGCGATTGAAGGGTTGGGACGATTTACAGAAAGAGGCTCTGCTCTGCTGATTATGGGTATTGCCGGAGGCGCGATCATCCCGAGAATTTTTGCCACGCTGAAAGATGAGTATGATTTTCAGTGGGTATTCTTTGTAATCATGCTGCCCTGCTACCTCTACATCCTCTATTTCTCCGTAAAAGGGCACCGGGTCGGAAAGGCATAAAAAAATTTAAAAATCCTGTCCATGCCGGGCAAACCCGTCCGTCATAGGGGAAATTATGTTCAATCAAACTCAAAAAATTATGGAAAAGTACATGTTCATTTTCATTGGAGGCGATGCCAGCCATCTTTCACCCGAACAACAGGAAGCGCAAATGAATAAGTGGTTTGCGTGGGTTCAAAAATTGCAACAGCAAGGCCGTTATGATTCTGGGGAGGCCCTTCTGCCAGGCGGAAAAACCATTAAAGGCGTGAAAAAAACGGTGACTGACGGGCCGTTTGCTGAGAGCAAAGAAATTGTGGGTGGTTATTTCGTGGTGAAGGCAAAGGACCTCGCGGAAGCAACCGAGCTGGCGAAAGAATATCCCGACTTTGAACTGGGCGGAATGGTGGAAATCCGTACCGTAGTCAAGTTCGACAACATGTAACATGCGAACGCCTTTTTACCTGAGTGTGCTGCTGTTGCTGGCGGCATGCTCTCCGGCTACGCGCCAGCCGGAAAATTTGGCTATCGCTAAAAAACTCTTCAAACATTTCAACGAGCACCAATGGCAGGATATGGCCACGTTGTATGCGGATAGCGCCCTGTTTCTCGATCCATCGTTCGGAAAAGAATTTGTTTCTAAAACGCGCTCCGAGACGGTTGCAAAGTATCGTGAGCTCCAGCAGATGTTTCCCGACATTCACGATGCCGTTACCGCGATGTATACTGACGGAAAAACAGTGGTAGTGGAGTTTGTTTCAACCGGTACTGCGCCTGACGGAACTGCGTTCAGCCTGCCGATTGTGAGTGTTCTGACCGTTGAGAACGGACTAATCGTAAAAGACGCCACCTACTACGATCTTTAAAATTTCTATTTTTATGAATGTCCGAAACCACCGTTAACCAGCTTGTCAGTCATCTTTTTCGTCACGAGGCAGGAAAGATGGCTGCCGTGCTGACGCGGATGGTTGGACTTCAACAACTCAACATTGCCGAAGACATCGTTCAGGATACGCTGCTGCAGGCACTGAATGTTTGGAAAGTAAAAGGTATTCCCGAAAATCCCCCGGCATGGCTTTACACCGTTGCCAAACGAAAGGCCATTGACGTTATTCGTCAGCGCAATACCCACGCACACATCGAAAAGGAACTTGCGCAGGCATTTAAATCCGAATGGACGTTGTCGCCGGCTATCAGTCAATTGTTCTTCGATCACGAGATTGAAGACAGTCAGCTGCGGATGATGTTTGCGTGTTGCCATCCGTCTATTCCCTACGAATCACAGATCGCGTTAATTCTAAAAACATTATGCGGTTTGAGCATCTCCGAAATTGCGCACAGTTTTCTGACAACAGACGAGACCATCACAAAAAGGCTTTACCGTGCGCGGGAAAAAATCCGCGAAGAGGGAATTGAGCTCGAGATTATTTCACCAAAAACGTTGACGGAACGACAGCAGGCTGTTCATCATACGTTATACCTGCTGTTTAGTGAAGGGTATAATTCCACGCATCCGAATAAACTGATTCGTCACGATTTATGCGAAGAGGCTATGCGTCTTTGCTTACTGCTCACCAAAAATAAACTGACCCATTCATCGAATGTTAATGCCCTGCTTGCGCTGATGTGCTACCAGGCATCGCGGGCTGAAAACCGGTTGGATGCAGGGGGGAACATCATTTTACTGCAGCATCAGGATCGAACCCGGTGGAACAAAGCATTGATCGATAAAGGAAATGCATATCTCGACCTCGCAACCAGCGGTGAAGAATTAAGTGAGTATCACCTCGAAGCTGCAATCGCGGCAACGCATGCCCGCGCAGATAGTTTTGAGACTACCGACTGGAGCAAAATTCTTTTGCTGTACGATCTGTTGTCGCAAATCAAAGCCGATCCAATCATTAATCTGAACAAAGCCATTGCCATCGGTTTTGGAAAAAGCGCAGCGGAAGGCCTGGCATATTTAAAAACAGTTTCCGGTCTGGAAAACAACTCGATCTACTATGCTGCGCTGGGGGATTTTTATACCCGGTTAGCTGACTATGCATCCGCGAAAGAACAGTATGAAAAAGCGGTTTCGTTAACACAATCTGCATCGGAAATTGATCTGCTGAAAAACAAAATTGATGCGCTTGCACGTTACCTTTGACCCCATGAGACGAATTCTCTTTTTATTGCTGGTGATTGCCTCTGCGTGCCGGGCACAATCATCGTTTACCGTTATTCCGTTAGGCATCAAGGGTGGCACGGATGAAAGCAATCTTTCGTCATACGCAGTTGCTGCTGCAGGCAGTGACCAGTATGTATGCCTGGATGCCGGTACCCTGCACGCGGGAATTCAAAAAGCGATTGTTAAAAAAACACTTCGGGGCGATGCAACTGCCTGGCTGAGAAAAAATGTTAAAGGCTATTTGATCTCACATCCACATTTCGATCACGTAGCGGGATTGATTATCAATGCCCCGGAAGACTCATCGAAGTACATTTATGGATTAGAATCGTGTTTATCGGTTTTAAAGGATAAACATTTCAGCTGGAGAAGTTGGGCAAACTTTGCCAACGAAGGCGAAAAACCCACGCTCAATAAATACACCTACCAAACCCTCACTCCCGCAGTTGAAGTACGGCTGACGAACACCTCACTTTACGCAACTCCGTTTGTGCTGAGTCATGTATCACCGAATGAAAGCACGGCCTTTTTAGTCCGGAACGGAGAAAACTATCTTCTCTATCTGGGAGATACGGGGGCTGACCGCATCGAAAAATCTGACAAACTTAATCAGCTGTGGAAAGCAATCGGATCGCTGATCCGGGATAAAAAACTAACAGCAATTTTTATTGAAGTGTCGTTCAGCAATGAGCAGGCCGAAACTTCGCTGTTTGGTCACTTAACGCCTACGTTATTAGCCGAAGAACTTACTTCACTGAGTTTATATTGCGGAAAGGATTCGTTAAAGAATTTTACGATCGTGATTACGCACATGAAACCGTTGGGTGACCGGGAGCAAAAAATCAAAAATCAACTCAACAAATCGAATGCGCTCGGAGTAAAATTTGTTTTTCCAGAGCAGGGGAAAGCGATGAAGTTCTGATCATTCCGAGAGAATCAAATCCACGGCCTGCGTAACAATCTGTTCGCGTTGTTGCCAGGTGCCGCGTACGGTGATGTAGTGAATGCCCCTGCGGTCAAGCTCTTCTTTAAAAATCCGGTGCATATTTTTCCGGGATTCGTCCGATCCCAGATCACGCAAGCCATCACTAACCCAGGGCGTGTCAATTTCAAATAAAAAATACAGATCGTATTGAACCATGCGTTCAAACTCGTATAGCACCGGCGGTACGACTTTCAAATAGTGGCGGGAATAAACCTGTGTGGTGATCACATCCGTATCGCAAAACAGAATCCTGTTTGCGCGCTGAGCCTGACTGAATACCCGCGCCGTTTGCTCGCGACCGATGGCAATAATGTCTTCCCGGTTGAACGTGTTTGAGGTGAGCATCTCGCGGGCGACCTCCGGAACAAAGGCGGTATGATATTTTTCAGCCATCGCTTTTGTCATCACCGATTTGCCCGTGCTCTCTGCTCCGTAGAAACAGACTTTTTTTACAAAGTACGGTCTGACCGTTTCCGGAATAAATTCCCAGTGCTGAAAGGGAGCCTTCAAAATTCGTGACGCAGCAATTGGAAATTGCTTCCGGTCGGAATCAAATAAAACGTGCTTCGCACCCAGATTGGCAGAAAACGGTTCACCATACGCTTCTGAACTAAAGACGATATCAATAACCGGATACGCTTTCCGCATCACGTCAGCCCATATTTTCGTCCGCTCCTTCAACGGAAGTTCCGGTTTATCGAAGTTATCTTCTATACCGAAAATCTTTATTGCGGGTTGCTTATGAAAAATCTTTTTGAGCCAGCTAATCCGAATGTCTACCGGAATAAGATCTGTTTTTGCTTCGCTTACAGAAACGATGAGCTCGTCACATTGTTTTGACGCGAATTCGATAAGGGCCAAATGCCCTTTGTGCGGGGGATGAAACTTTCCAATGACTAAACCGCGTGTCATGCCTGCTGATACGATTTATATTCCTTTCGCCAATGATAAAATCCAAAAGCGGCCAATATCGTTAACACGAAATACAACACGCTGTAAAATTTAATGTCGCGGACAAAGTATAATGCCGTGGCAACAATATCAATGGCAATCCAGATCAGCCAGCATTCAATTTTTTTCTGGATCATGTAGTACGTGGCAACAATGCTCATCACCGTGATAAACGAATCCCAAAACGGTGAAGCGCTGGGCTTGATAAACACCAACGGGAAAAAATCATGCAGCCGGCTGGCGAACAACCCAAACGCAATCGTTCCGGTTACGCCAATGCCTGTGATCACAATCAATTGCCGGCGATCCATCCAACTTACGCGCAACTCGTTCTTTTTATCCTCCTCGCCTGTTTTGGGGTTTAGCCAGCGCCACCATCCAATTAAATTGGTGATAAAGAAAAAAATCTGCAGGAACATATCGGGATAGAGCTGAACCTGGTAGTACAGAAAAAACGACAGAACGACATTAATAATCCCGATTGGCCAGCTCCACACATTAGCGCGTGCTGAAAGCCATACGGCTATAATGCCTGAAATGACACCAAAGAATTCGAGGTAGCTCAGATCATATCCCAGAATTCTGAAAAAAGTGTTATGAATATCGAATACATTCACGGTTTACAATACTACAGATTATTTGTCGCGGTTAGTAACGCTGAATAATTGAAAAATACAAGAATCTCAAGAGGCTACAACCGGCTCGCTCCGTTCTACACCGTTTCTGCAAAACTTGTATTTGGAAACACGCTCCAGCGTGCCCAGGAATTTTTCCTCGATCAAATTCGCGACAGCGACTGCGTTCTAATCCTTGGCGGTGGTTCGGGTGAATTGCTGACAGCCCTGCTGCGACAGCACCCAAGGGTGAAGATTGACTACGTTGACATTTCGCCACGAATGATTGAGCTCGCGCGCAGAAAAAATCACAATCCTGATAACGTCAACTTTATCATCGGAACCGAGCGTCAAATTCCTGGGGAGACCTATTCCGTGGTGATCACAAATTTTTACCTCGACTTGTTCAACGATCAAACACTGGAACGGGTGATTCATCAACTCAAACCACATTTGGCCACCAATGTCACCTGGCTGGCCACGGATTTCGTTTCTGAAAAAGTATGGCACAAAGTTTTTCTTGGAATGATGTACGCATTTTTTAAGATTGTAACCGGCATCCAAACACATACGCTACCGCATTGGCAGGGTGCGTTGACAAAAGCCGGGATGCAGGAGCAGATCTCGAAAAAATTTTATCGTGGATTTATAAAATCTTCCGTCTACAAAATCGTTCAGTAATCGTACGTTGTTTATTCCATCCTCAGGTGTATGAAAACAATTGTCTTTTTCTTTACCCTTGAAGTACTGCTCAGCCTTTCGGCAGAAGTTTTTTCACAACGGGTGAAAATCGACCGGATCATTGACTCCACTGCCGTGTGGAGTGAAGGACATATTGAGTTGGTTGACCGGACGCACCTTAATGGGTTAGTCCGGTACAATAAAATGACGAGTTTACTTCAGTTTGACAACGGTACAATCTCAAAAGCGCTAACCGCAACGTCCGTTTTACGGTTTGAGTTTTACGACACACTTCAACGCAAACAACGCAAGTTCATCTCGTATGGCTTTGAAAACATCCAATCACGGGTGGATTCCATCGCGCAGGCAAAAGGCTTAAAGCCGGTTAAAATTCAACGCAAATTCTTCGAAGTCCTCATGGAGTTTCCCAAGTTTGCCGTTCTCCATTCTGTCGGGCCATTACGCGTTCTCATGCAACGCGGATCAATTGGGAATTTCTCATTCATTACCGGGACGTGGAATGCTTCGGGGGCGCGACCGCCATCCACGACTTACTCTCAAACGGAAATGCTGTACATTTTTGACACGAACGGACAGGTATCACCCCTGCTCATGTCGTTTCATAAGGAACGGGATGGCCTTTTGATCAATGGAAAAACAACCAAAAGCTTTTCAAAAACGACCGACATCATCATGCAGCGTTATACAGAACCCTACTTCTATCAGATTGATGACTGGGCGTATGAAAACAAACTGAGCTTTGAAAAAACAGAAGATGTTTTGAAGATGTTCGAGTACTACCGAACGCTGATTAAGGACTAAAGTTTGATGCACACGTTCTTCTCTTCGGTGAAGAATTTCAGCGCCTCAAAGCCACCTTCGCGCCCTACTCCGCTTTGTTTCATTCCTCCAAACGGGGTTCTTAAGTCACGGAACAGCCAGCAGTTTACCCAAATGATTCCGCTTTTTACCTGCGCTGCCACACGATGTGCGCGTTTCAGGTTTTCTGTCCAGATGGTCGCAGCCAATCCATACGTAGTGCTGTTGGCATATTCCAGTACCTCCTCTTCCGTATCAAACGGCATGATGGTCACTACGGGACCAAAAATTTCTTCCTGGTTGGTGCGGCACAAATGTTCAAGTCCGGTAATGATGGTAGGCTCAACAAAATATCCATTCGCACACCGGCCGGTACCAGTAATTTGCTTCCCGCCCAATACAATCGTGCCGCCCTCCTTCTTCGCCAGTTCGATATACGACAGGATTTTATTCATGTGAGCTTCTGATACAATCGCTCCGACTTTTGTTTTTTCGTCAAGCGGATCGCCCACCACCAATGCACGGGTGCGTGCAGTAAACTCAGTCAGAAATCTTTCATACAGCGGACGCTCTACAAAAATTCGCGAACCGCACAGGCAAATCTCACCCTGGTTTGAAAAAGAAGAATGAATGGAAGTACTCACCGCATTTTCAAAATCGCAATCGGCAAAAATGATGTTCGGATTTTTTCCGCCCAGTTCAAGCGAGAGTTTTTTGAACATCGGAGCTGCCGTGGCAGCAATCTTCTTCCCGGTTGCCGTTCCACCCGTAAACGAAATCGCTGCAACTTCGGGGTGTTCAATAATTGCCTGACCCGCTTTGGCACCAAGTCCATGCACAATGTTTAATACGCCTTCCGGTAAACCAGCTTCGATACACAGCTGTGACAGCAGGTAAGCTGTCATGGGTGTAACTTCCGAAGGCTTCGCTACCACTGTACAGCCTGCGGCCAGTGCTGGCGCGATCTTCCACGTGAATAAGTAAAGCGGAAGGTTCCAGGGTGAAATGCACCCCGCGACACCAATTGGCTGATACTGCGTATAGTTGATTGCCTGCTGATCGGTAAAATGTGCGTCCGATGCTGTGTGCAGGATCGCGGTGGCATAAAACCGAAAGTTTGCTGAAGCCCGCGGAATATCAACGGTCTTTGCCAACTTAAGCGGCTTACCCTGATCAATACTTTCCGCAAGGGCGAGTTTATCCAAATCACGCTCGATGAGATCCGCAATCCTGATCATTATAGCGGAACGTTGTTCAGCGGGTGTAGCCGACCATTTTGTAAAAGCGCGCCTTGCCGCTTCCACGGCATGATTAACATCTTTGTTTCCGGAATCAGGAATTAAACTATACACCCTTCCCTCCGCAGGATTAACATTTTCGAGGTATGCTCCGCTGAAAGGTTCGGTTAAAACTCCGTTGATATAGTTGAGAATTTTTTCCATCGCTTATAAGCTTCCGGTGCGACCGCCATCGACCGGAATGTTAATGCCATTGATGTAACTCGCAGCCGGCGATGCGAGAAAAGCTACCGCTGCCGCAACTTCGTGCGCTTCGGAAATTCTTCCTGCCGGGATTTCGCGGATCATATCAGCCTTCGCTTCGTCAAACGTTTTGTCGTTTTTCTGTGCATTAGTGTTAATGATCTGCTCAAGCCGGCCGGTCATCGTTGCACCGGGAAGCACATTGTTTACCGTAATGCCAAACGGTGCCAGTTCAAGCGAAAGCGTTTTCGACCAGTTGGCTACCGCACCGCGAATCGTATTCGATACGCCCAATCCGCGAATCGGAATTTTTACAGATGTAGAGATGATGTTGACGATTCTTCCAAATTTCTCCTTTTTCATAGACGGAGCAACAGCCTGCACGAGAATGTGATTGCACAACAAATGATTCGAGAATGCTTTTACAAAATCCTCTGTCTGGGCATCGATGGCTTGTCCGCCCGGAGGTCCGCCCGTGTTATTGATCAGAATGTGAATCGGGTTTTTTGCCGCGAACTCCGTGATTTTCTGTTTAACAATTTCCGGAGATGAAAAGTCAGCCACCAAATACGTATGCTTGCCGTTTCCGGGAAGCTCCTGTATAACAGTTTTGAGTTTTTGTTCATCGCGTGCCATCAGCGTCACGTCGGCACCCATCAGCGCAAGCTCAATGGCCGATGCTTTTCCGATGCCTTGCGTGCTGCCGCACACAACCGCTCTTTTTCCGGTTAAATCAAGATTCATGATTGAGTCGCTATGCGTGTAAAATTGTTCTTAAATTAGCACAATCTGGGAAGTTGATCTAAAAAATTTACCGCCATGGCCATCCGCAAACCGTTCAATCTCAAACAATGGATCAACGATAACCGCGATCTGTTGAAACCCCCTGTAGGAAATAAAAACCTGTATGCCGATGCAGGCGATTACATCGTGATGATTGTAGGCGGACCCAATGCCCGAAAAGACTATCACTTCAATCAAACGGAAGAATTATTCTATCAGCTGGAAGGCAGCATTAACGTTCGTATCCAGGAAGATGGAAAGCCGGTTGACATGAAAATCAACGAAGGCGATATGTTTCTGCTTCCCGCAAACACTCCACACCGCCCGGAACGCCCCGCGAACACCATCGGTCTGGTGATCGAATGCAAACGTGAAGATCCTTCGTTTGAAGACCGGCTGATGTGGTTCTGTGAAAACTGCAACAATCCACTTCACGAATATAAATTTCACCTCGAAAACATCGAGAAAGATTTCCTTCCGCGCTTCCGCGACTTCTACGGCTCAAAAGAACTTCGAACCTGCAAGAAGTGTGGTACCGTGATGGAAGCTGATCCGAAATTTGTGTAGGCATGAAGATTCCGGAGCTTGCGCAAAAGCTGAAAGAAAGTCATGCACACTTCATGACAACTATTCGCAACGTGTCGGATGCTGACTTCACTAAATCCGTTGATAGCAAGTGGACCGCTGGCCAACAACTTGAACACATTGTTAAAGCGGTTTCGCCCGTAAACCTGGCATTTTCACTACCCTGGCCTGTCGTTAGATTACTGTTTGGAAAGGCAAATCGCCCTTCGCGAACATTTGACGAACTTGTTATCAAATACCAGGAAAAATTACGTCAGGGTGGGCGGGCTTCCCGCAGATTTACTCCGGACTTGGTTCACCTGCATCAGCGTGAAGCATTGTTTCAAAAACTGGACGGCACGGTTTCCGCACTGTCGAAAAAAATAGCGGAGTATTCAGAAGAACGACTGGATGTGCTACTGCTCCCCCATCCGCTGCTGGGCAAGCTCACCCTCCGCGAAATGATTTATTTCACCATCTACCACGCGGGTCATCACGAAAAGCAGGTACGGAGCAATCTCGAATAACGAGATTGTTTAATATTGTGCATGCAATTCCAAAATTCGCTCGCCTTTGCCAAAACGCTGGATAAGAAAGATCCGCTGAAGAAATTCAGAAACCTGTTCAGCATTCCAAAAGTAAACGGCAAAACCTCCATCTACTTTACCGGCAACTCGCTGGGACTGCAACCCAAGTCAACGAAAAAGTTTGTTACCGAAGAGCTTGACGACTGGGCAACACTGGGCGTGGAAGGTCACCTTCATTCGCGCAGGCCGTGGCTCTATTATCATAAGTTCACCAAGAAAGGTCTGGCAGCACTTACCGGGGCAAAACCATCCGAGGTAGTGGCGATGAATCACCTTACGGTGAACCTCCACCTGATGCTGGTAACGTTTTATCGGCCCACGTCCACACGATTTAAGATTTTAACAGAGACGGGTCCGTTTTCTTCCGACCAATACGCGTTCGATTCGCAGGTGAAGCTGCACGGCTTTAAGCCCGAAGACGCAATCATTGAGCTGAAGCCGCGCGAAGGCGAGTTCACCTTGCGCACGGAAGATATTCTGGCAGCCATCGATCAACACAAAGATCAGCTTGCACTCATTATCATTGGAGGCGTTCAATATTATACCGGGCAGTTCTTCAACATTAAAAAAATTACGGAGGCCGGCCACCACGCAGGCGCGCGTGTAGGTTTTGACTTAGCGCATGCTGTCGGCAACGTACCGCTTAACCTGCATCGTGATAACGTAGACTTTGCCGTGTGGTGCAGCTATAAATACCTGAATGCCGGGCCCGGAGCAGTGGCGGGTGCTTTTGTCCACGAACGTCATGCGAATAATCCCGAATTAATGCGCTTGGCAGGATGGTGGGGCCATCATGAAAAAGAGCGCTTTCAAATGAAGAAAGGCTTTCAGCCCATGCCCGGGGTGGATGGCTGGCAGTTGTCGAACTTCCCGGTTCTTCCCGGAGCAGCGCTGCTGGCATCGCTCGAAGTTTTCCAGCAGGCCGGTATGAAAAACCTGGTTGCCAAGAGCGCACAACTCACCGGCTACCTCGAGTTTTTGTTAAAACAAATTGATTCAACCGGAAAGAAGTTTGTCATCCTCACGCCATCCGATAAACGTGAGCGCGGTTGCCAGCTTTCGATCTACATGAAACAGAACGGAAAAAAAGTTTTCAATGCGCTGACAAAGGCAGGCGTTATTGCCGACTGGCGTGAGCCCAATGTAATCCGCGTTGCACCCGTGCCGTTGTACAATACGTTTGAGGACGTTTTCCGTTTTACAGAAATCTTCAGAACAGCATTACGATGAGTGCTAAAAAGTCAATTGCCATATCCGGAGCCGGTTTGGTCGGGTCCCTTGCCGCCATCTACCTCAGAAAAAGAGGATACGATGTCACGGTGTTTGAGCGCAGGCACGACATGCGAAGAAGTGGTGCGGAAGGCGGTCGTTCAATCAACCTCGCGCTGAGCAACCGCGGCATCCGCGCACTCGAAGAGGTTGGCTTGGCCGACGAGTTGAAAAAGGTTGCGATTCCCATGCACGGACGCATGATGCACGACAAACAGGGAAAACTCAACTCGTTTGCCTATGGCAAAGAAGGACAGTTCATCAACTCGGTATCGCGCAGCGGACTAAATATTGTGTTGATGAATGAAGCTGAACGGATCGGTGTTCAGTTTCGGTTCGATCAGCGGATTCAGAAAGTTGACTTTGTAAAGACTCAGCTCTTTGTTGAAGGGAAATCAGGGGAGTCATTCGATTTGATCATTGGCGCGGACGGGGCTTTCTCTGCTGTACGCGGATCGTTTCAATTTACCGACCGGTTCGACTACGAGCAGAATTACATCGATCATGGGTACAAGGAACTTCACATTCCTCCTGGCGCAAACGGTTCCTTTCAGCTTGAAAAAAATTACCTGCATATCTGGCCGCGGGAAAGTTTCATGATGATTGCGTTACCCAATCCGGATGGAAGCTTCACGTGCACGCTGTTCTTTCCGTTTGACGGAAACCCGTCATTCGACGTACTGAAGACAAACGCTGATGTGGAAAAATTTTTTGAAGAGACCTTTCCGGATGCCCGAAAACTGATGCCGACCTTGCTGGAAGATTTCAACACCAATCCCACTTCCTCGCTGGTAACGATTAAATGTTATCCGTGGGTCCGTAATAACACATTGCTTATTGGTGATGCTGCGCATGGCATTGTGCCATTTTACGGCCAGGGCATGAACGCAGGGTTTGAAGATTGCAGGATTCTGAACGATTTATTAAGTCAGCATAACGATAACTGGACTACCGTACTTCCGGAGTTTCAACAGTTACGCAAGCCCGATGCCGATGCCATCGCCCAACTTGCGCTGGATAACTTCATTGAAATGCGCGACCTCGTGGCGGATGCGGACTTCCTGCTTCGCAAAAAAATCGAGGGTAAACTTTACGAACTCTTTCCCGACAAATGGATTCCGCTTTATCCGATGGTGACATTCATGGACAATATGCGGTATTCGGACGCGCTGCGCACCGGCCAGAAACAAAAGCTGATCATGGACGAGGTAATGAAAACCCCGAACCTCGAAAACACGTGGCAGCAACTCAATTTTCCGGCAATTGTAAATCAATTAACGGCTGCGTCTTGATCGAACCTTCGAGCAGGTAGCCGCAGAGTTCAAACCCGGCCTTGACAAGTGTAGCCCGTGAAATGGTGTTTTTGATGTTACAGCGCGCCGCAGGAACACGCTGCGTCTTATAAATTTCCTTCTTCAATTCCTGAACGATAAAACTGCCCAGACCCTGGTTGCGGTGTGATTCCGGTACGTCCATGTATATGTCGGCATACGGGAAATTATAATTAAGAAAGAACCCGCCCGTTGCCACTACCTCGCCATTTTTCTCAAGTACATATCCTCCCTGCTCATCCGGGTGGTCGGTCTCATATGGCTGCCTGCTAAAGATGATGCCGTGAGGATGCAAATCTGTTTGCGACTGATCTTCGAATAAAATGGATTGCGCGTGAATGTCTTCCGCATGCTCAAACATCATAGCAGCCAGCAGGCTGTCGTTTGTTTGACACTCCATGAAAGGCGCTTTGCTAACCTGTACAAGTCGCCTGAAAATCTCGGACGCGTGATTACGGTAAGCCGGAATCAAAAAAAATTCGAAGATGGTGTCTCTGTCCTGACGATTGTCCTTTCCCCAAACGGAGCCGTAGCCGATTTTTGAGCCGTTTTCGGTGAACTGGTAAACATCGGCCCAGCCATACAGATGGCATTTGTTGTGGATAAATTGAAATCCTGCCTCATTCAGAAATTGCTCGCGGAGACCAGCGATTTCCGGTAATTCACATTTGCGCACGGTCAGGGCTACCATGCCCCAATCTAGCAAACTTTAGTCTGCATGACACCCCCGAGATTATTTCTACAAAAATGAAACATATCGATTAATTTCACGTTTGTAGAACTAATAATCCCGAACCTATGAAAGGAACGTACCTCGGAGAACTCGAAGAACTTGTATTGCTAACCGTAGGAATTTTATACCCCGAAGCATATGGCGTGGGGGTGATGGATGAAATCGAAAAACAGACCGGCCGGAGCCTCAACATCAGTGCGGTCCATGCCGTACTTACCCGCCTGGAAGAGAAGGGCTTTCTCAAATCGAAGATGAGTGAGCCTACCGATGAACGCGGGGGTCGGCGAAAGCGCATCTTTCTGTTAACCGCTGCCGGCAAACGTGCACTTGAAGAAGCTAACGAAATGCGCACGCAGCTTTTCAACCAGATTCCAAGAATTGCCTTGCAATTCCGTCTCGCGTAACAGCCGAAGTAATGAAACACGCTCCCCCAAAATGGGCCGACCGGTTCCTGACGTGGTACTGTCGCCACGACTTACTGGAAGAAATCCAAGGGGATGTCTATGAATTATACGAACGAACTGCGAAAGAAAGCAAACGTAAAGCAGATGTCACATTCGTGTGGAACGTGCTGCGGTTCTTTCGCTGGAAAAATATCCGCAAACGCAAAACAACCTACGATAACTCTTCAATCTCTTTCGGTATGATCAAGAACATTTTCAAAGTTGCACTTCGCAATTTTCTTCGCCAGCCGGGTCATTCATTTCTGAGTGTGTTTGGCCTCACCGTGAGCTTTGTGGCAGCGTTTTTAATCCTGCTTTGGGTTATGCATGAAACGTCATTCGACCGGTATCATGATGAACCGCAGCGAATCTTCAAGGTAATGAGCCACGTGGAATCAAATGGCTCCTTCGAAACATACGATGCGGCTTCGCTCGGGATAGATGTGTCGGGGATACCCGAAATCACCAGGCAAGCTCCTGTAATCACAGGCGACCGCTGGCCGAATGTGCTCTGTTTCCGGGGCGATCCGAAAAATGATTGCATTTACATCACAGGGATTTATTCGAAGCCAGCGTTATTCGAAATGCTCAACTTCACCATTCTGCGGGGTGAAAAAAATCCGATCGATCGCGAGTTTACTGTTGCCATTTCGGAAGACATGGCCAATCGGTTGTTCAACAGTATCGATGTAATCGGCAAAACACTCAAAATCGATCTTTGGTATGAGGCAACGATCACGGCAGTTTTCAAAGATGTTCCTACCAATTCCTCGCTGCAGTTTGATTTTGTTATGCCGGTAGGAGTTTTCCAGAAGCTTCGTGGTTTTTCTGATGAAGGTCTCGCGAACAGCTTCTTTCCCTCACTGGTTAAAACCGGATCGGACGTTACAGCCGACTTACTAACCGAGAAGTTGAATACCGCACCTGCGCTTACGGAAAGCCTTACGCGCGACAAAGTAACTTACCAGGCTTTTCCATTCACCGACTGGCGATTGAAGAGCAAATTTGAGAATGGAAAAAGTATTGGCGGCAAAATTCAATACGTTACGCTGTTCATTATCATCGCGATACTCGTACTGGCAATGGCCGTGATCAACTTTGTTAACCTGAGCACGGCCCGGGCCACTAACCGGGCAAAAGAAATTGGAATTCGAAAAACCACCGGGGCACTCCGCGCAGGAATCATTTTCCAGTTCCTGAGTGAGTCGTTTGTAATCGTTTTTCTGGCATTTGTACTGGCCGTTATCGCTACCCAGCTTCTGCTCCCCTACTTTAACTCGATGATTGGTGAAACCTTAAGTGTACAGCTGTTCAATGGGCTGATTCCGGTTTACCTCGGGGGCTTCCTGATCCTGGTGGCACTCGCAGCGGGTCTGTATCCGGCGATGGTGATGTCGTCTTTCCAACCGGCACGCGCACTGAAGGGAGAACTTTCTACACCCGCCTCGGGCGCAACCTATTTACGCAAAACATTACTGGTTGTTCAGTTAAGTGTATCGATTGGGATTATCATCTTCAGCGGAATCATTTTCAACCAGCTCGACTTTATCGTTCATAAGAATTTGGGTTATGATCGCGGAAACATGGTGCGTGTTGAGCCAACCTATAAGTTGTTAAAACAGTACGATGCGTTCAAAACAGAACTTCTTAAAAATCACGCCATCGCCAGCGTTACCGCCACAAACGGCAACCCGTTAAGTCTTCAGGGGCATACAACAGGAGTAACCTGGCAAGGCAAATCGGAAGACACACGGGTAACCTTTCAAACGCTGGGCGGCAACTACGACCTGCTAGAAGCATTTGGCTTTACCCTTCTGGAGGGCAGGGTGTTTGATCCGAAGAGAGACACACTGGGTAACGAAATCATGATTACGAAAGAAGCTGCGCGGGTAATGCAAATGAAGAATCCGGTGGGTGAAAGAATTTCGATCGGCTCTTCGCAATGCGTGATCATTGGTGTGTTGGATGATTTTCATACGGAAAGTCTCCGAAATGAAAAACTCCCTGTAATTGTTTACCGGCAGTCGGTGCTGCAGTGTTCCGCTATCTACGTGAAGTATCAGGCGGGGTCAACCCAGCAAGCGCTGGAGATTGTCAAGGCAACCTATAAGAAAATGGAGCCTGACTTCACCATGAACTATTGGTTCCAGGATGAAACATTCGACAACATGTATAAAACCGAGATTACAGCCTCATACATGGTGGTAATCTTTACCATCATCTCGCTGGTGATTGCAGTAATCGGTGTGGTGGGCCTCGCGACCTACAACGTTATCCGGAAACAAAAAGAAATTGGTATCAAACGTGTATTTGGGGCAACGGTACCAAACATCCTGACCATGCTGACAAAAGAATTTGTGATCATTATTCTCATTGCATCGGTGGTTGCCATCCCGTTTGTTTGGTATAGCGCTGACCGCTGGTTGTCGGGGTTTGCCTACCGGATTGAAATGCCCTGGAGTCTTTACGTTATCACATTTTTGGGAACGCTTGGATTGATTGCGTTGATCGTAGGATTGCAGGGCTTCCGGGCAGCGTTGGCCAATCCCATAAAAACATTGCGGTCGGAATAGTCAACAGATACTGACTAAACAGCAATATGAAGTTTGTACTCATCGAACGTCTGGAGTACGTTCTTCACATAATTTACCGGCTCTTCACATTTACAATAACCCGCTGTCACCACCGGATCGCGATAAAACGCGCGATCCGATTTTTTTAACAGGTAGAACTCCACATCATTCCACACGGCCGGATCTTTCCCGTGCTTCCGGGCAAGCTTTCGGGCATCCATGATGTGTGACAGCCCTGCATTGTACGAGGCGAGCACAAACTTTAAGCGCTCATCCGGGTCGGCAACTTTCTTTTCCCAAAATTTATCCAGGTGCCGCAGGTAATTAACACCGGCTCTGATGCTCTGCCGGGGATCATCAGGATTCGCGGCCCCAAAGCGTCTGGCTGTTTCGGGCATCAATTGCATCAGCCCGCGGGCACCTGCCCACGATTCATCGTTCGAAACGAACTTCGATTCACGATAAATAATCGCGGCCAGCAATCGCCAGTCCCAACCCAGTTTTTGCGCACCGGATTTTATTAACTCGTCATACCGCGAAATTTTATTTCCGCCCAGCGAAGAGTAATCGCTGTTCACGCGGAGCAATGACGTACGCGGACTTTTAAAGTACCGGTTATAAATCACCATGAACGTTGACGCTTTTTTGATTTTCACCAGCCACGTGTTAATCACGTTTAACAGTTCAGGCGAATTTTTGCGCACCGACCACGCGATCTGTTGCGGGGTGGAAAGAATGGTACTCACATCCAGATTTGGATAGTAATTCGAATTAACCATGGCGATGGGATGGTCGGCCACGGTGTAGTCAATGTTTCCCAGCGCAACCTGTTTGATCAGTGATTCGGTTTCGGCATTCGCGCTGTCCTCTACGATATGAATGTCGCCAAGCTTCTGCGACAATGCACGCAGGCGTTCTGCAAAGCTTGAACTTTTCATCACGTGAACTTCTTTCCCGATGAGCGCACGCGGGTCGCGCACAACCTGTGAGTCGATTTCGATCTGTTTTAAATCACGCCAGTTATCGGGCTTACGTTGCACCAGTACCTGATAGGAATTAAAAAGCGGCCGCGAAAAGCTGACATACTCCGTTCGCTCTTTTGTTACCGTGAGTGGAAAAGCCAGAATATCGCCCACTCCCGTATTGAGCTGATGGATACCGTTTTCAACACCCGAAATCAGTTTGATTTTCAAATCGACTTTAAGCTCTTTCGCCAACAGCCTGAGCAACTCATATTCGTAGCCAATCGGACGTCCTTTATAGATCAGGTAACTGAAAGAATTGTTGTCGACCAAGGCGGTGATGTAGCCGCGTTTTTTGATTACCGCGAGATCGACTTCCACTACAGGAGAAAGCGAAACCGTGTTGTCTGGCTGACTGCAACCCAACAGAAACAGCAGAAAGACCAACAAAAAACGAAAGGCAAGGGGCATAGGGTATTATAAGGTAGGGAATTAGCCAATGATTTAAAAGTGGCCGGATCAGGCGCAACCTTTTGTAAAAAACAGACGTCTGTTTAACAAATAGAATTTTATGAAATCATTTCTTGCTGTAATTGCTCTGTTCGCCTGTGTCACGGTAACGTCAGCCCAAACGAACCCAACCGTTGAGCAGCTTAAGAAGGTATACATGGAAAATGTTTCCTGGCCGGATGCCGGTGATCTTCGTTACGATGCAGGAGAAAGGTTGCTTTCGGTAAAGAACTATCGCATTCCCGTCTCGAAAAACACGCTGGTCCGGACCGACAAGAATTCTGTACACTTTGCCATGCAGCAAGGAACGGCCGTTACGGATGTGAACGATCCATCGTGGAGACGCGCAGAGTTTATTATACCCTTCAGCGATAAAAAAAGCGCGGCTGAATTTGTGAAACGCTTCAACGAGTTGATTACCGAAGATTAGGGAATCAGATCAGCGTAACGAATGCGCGCAGGCGAAGCGCATCATTTTTTTCAGCTTCGAAGGTACAGTCACCCGGAAAAATTCCGCACCGGATAGATCCGGAAACCGCTCATCACTCTCCGCTTCCGGTTGCCGGGATTTTTTCCGTACTTCACCGGAAACCTAATTCTATGAAGCGCTTACTCTCCATATTTATTCTTCTCCTGGCGTTTACCGGCAGCTTTGCTCAAAACTCCGATCTGCCAAACGACTTTCTGAACAAGGGCTGGTATAAAGAGCGGAGGCAAAAATTACGCGAAAGCCTGCCTGCCAATTCGGTAGCTGTATTTTTTGCGAATGCCGTACGCAACCGGGCCAACGATGTTGACTATGTATATCATCAGGATCCCAACTTCTTTTACCTCACCGGCTATCGCGAACCGGAAGCTGTTCTGTTCGTTTTCAAGGACAAGCAAAACGCAGCCAATGGAACGCAGTACGATGAAATCATTTTCGTACAGGAACGGAATGCCATGCGTGAGATGTGGACCGGTCGCAGACTGGGAGCTGATGGAACCAAAACACAACTCGGACTTGACCAGGCTTTCAACGGTTCAGAGTTTAAGAAGTACAATGTTGACTTTTCGAAGTTCGCAGAAATTCTGTTTTATGATTTCAAGAACGATGTTCGCGACAATGCACGCGATTCCGCTGACTTGTATAGCCTGATCGAAGAGTTTAAAGTAAAAGTTAACTATCCGCGCAAAGACGCGAGTACCTTAAACGTTGCCCAGGAGCAGCCAAAAAATAACCTGAACACGCGGGGGTTGTATAAATTGATGGCCGACCTTCGCGGAATAAAAACTCCCGAGGAAGTAGCCCTGTTGCGCAAAGCGGTCATGATCTCGTGTGTAGGCCAGGCGGAAGTAATGAAAGCCATCGAACCCGGCATGAGCGAACGTGAAGTGCAGGGTATTCACGAATATGTATTTAAAAAGTATCAGGCCGAAGATCTCGGCTATCCGTCTATCGTAGGTGGCGGACACAACGGTTGTATCCTGCACTACATCGATAACTACAAGCCATCGCTCACCAACAAAGAGTTAATCCTGATGGATTTGGGTGCCGAATTTCATGGCTATACCGCCGATATTACCCGCACGGTTCCGGTAAACGGAAAGTTCTCACCTGAGCAAAAAGCCATCTACGAATTGGTACTCAAAGCTCAGGAAGCTTCTATGGCTGCCTGCAAGCCGGGCGTAGAAATGGGTCAGCTCACCACCGTATCACGGGAGATAATTAACAAAGGCCTTGCAGAATTGGGGATCATCAAATCGGCTGATGAAAGGCATATGTACTTTCCGCATGGCGTTTCGCATCACATCGGACTGGATGTGCACGATGCGGGTGGAAGAACGCTGCAAGAAAATATGGCAATTACCATCGAACCGGGAATCTACATTCCGGATGACAGTAAGTGCGATAAAAAGTGGTGGGGCATTGCCGTACGGATTGAAGATGATTATCTCGTAAACAAAGAAGGTTGCGAGTTACTGTCGGGTTATGCGCCACGTACGGTTGCTGAAATCGAAGCGATGATGAAGCAATCAAGCCCGCTGGACAAATTCAAGTTACCAGCACTTGAGTCAATCAAAAAGTAATTAGTCTGCTAAAGCATATAGAAAGGCCGTTCACAACGGCCTTTTTTTATTTCGATACCCGTGAAAGTCCTTCTTGTGCTTCCTTCAGCGATTTATCAAGCTTAACCGCAGCCTGATAATTCTTTTTCGCTTGGGGCTTGTTGCCTCGCTTTTCCCAGATCATGCCTAAGCGCAAATATGCACCTGCGTGTGAGGGCTCATTTTCTTTAGGCGTGTACGCGAGGTACTTTTTGAGATATTGTTCTCCCCGGTCAAGCTGTTTTCCGGATATGGCGGCAACTTTTCCGTATTGATACGCACTGATCATGTCATCAGGATTTTTCTGCAAGAGCTGATCCAACAGCGCGAAAGCCTTATCGGGTTTTGATTGAAGGGTGTAAAAGTTTATCAACACGATTTGATACTTGGCGTCAGCGGCAACCATCGCGAGGTATTCCTTTTCTGCTTCCGGAATTTTCTTTTCGTGCTCGTAAATAATGCCCAACTGGCGATGGCCCAGCGCTGGATCAAGTTTTACGATCTGGCGGGCGGTCTCGAACGCTTTGTCAACGCTTCCGCCCATGAATCCGGGGGCCTGCAGATAATATTGAATCAGAGAGATTCTCGCGCCAATGATTTTTGGATCAAGCTCGATGGCTTTCTCCCATGCGGCTTTCATTTTCGGTGCCAGAAAACCCTGTCTCACCACGTTCGCGTCACGCGCGATCATCCCATATGTGTTTCCGAGGTACTCAAAATAAGCTGCAACCTTATTGTTCGCTTCCGTGGCCTCTTCAAAGTAATCAGCCGCATCGTCCAGGTTTTGCTTATCGAATGCGATCCGACCCAAATAAAACTGAGCCTCCGCGTATTCCTTGCTGTCATCATTCACAGCTTCAAGAATTTTGACGGCCTCGTCAGGCTTCCCATTTTCGTACAGTGTTTTCGCTTTTTGAACGACCTGGCAAAACAGGGCGCCAGGAAAAAACAGAAAAATGATCACCAGAAATCGCATGGCGGTGTGGGGGTTAGTTCAACTGCGAATTGAAGCTAAAACTATTCCAAAAAAAGTTATGCCCGGTATTCAGACGGGGTCTGGCCGGTGATTTTTTTAAACGCGGTGTTAAAAGATGATTTCGAGTTGTACCCTACCTGCTCGGCAATCTCTTCAATCTTGATGTTCGGCTGATCCTTCAGCAATTGTTTGGCTGCCTCCACGCGATATTCGGCAGTCATTTCAAAGAAATTTTTCCCCAATCCGTCATTAATTACCTGCGATACAACATGAACTGAAAGCCTGAGTTTTTCTGCGAGCTGAGGCAACGAAAAATCATTATGAAGAAATGGCTTCTCATCGCGCATGATTGCCGTCAGCTTCTCGAGTGCGGCCTTTTGTTGATCGTCTGTCAGGGTTGAACTTTTGTACTTCTGTTGCTCGGTGATGTTGGCTGGTTTGAAAAATCCCGACTGGCGAATCACCCGAAAGCTGGTGAGGTAAACCGGGATGGCGAGATAGGCCGCAAACAAATGGTCACCGGTATCGTTTCGGTTAAATATTTTTACCAGGATGATCAACCCCAGCAATAAAACCAGTTGAAATAACCCGGCCCGAAGTGTACACAGTACGGGTGTAACCGGTCGCAGAAAAGACTCTTTCCGGGTACGGAATGCGCGAATCAATTCATAAAAACTCAATACCGCGTACACGGCCAAACTGATTAACGTGGTCTGGGTATGATGATCGGTCACCCAAAACCAGCGCGTTTCACCAAAATGTTGTGAATGCGGAAAGTCAGGATAATAGGATTGCATATACGCATGATATTTTACTTCGTTGGATGCCAGCAGAAAGGGCAACTGCAGAATCAGGTAAACAGGCGCAAACAAAAGATGCAGGTATTGTTTTTTGGAAATCTTTTCACGCGTCAGGCTTAACACCATCAGATAAAATGCCGGGCCGATCAGAAAAGAAAATGGCTCCGAAAAGTCCACCAGAAACAACACGTCACGGATGTAGCCCGTGTAGTTCAAAAAAATCTCCAGTACGCACAACGCGATGGAAAGGAGCATGATGCCGTGAAACAGGTTGGCTTTAACTTTTCGGTTTTCCTTCGAGAGGAAAAAGAAGGCGAGAAAAAATGCCTGTACAATTCCTAAAAATATAAACAACGCGAAAAGATCAACCCGGTACGGCATTCCGAAAGTTAGAATAATTTAAAATCCTTCTCGAATTTCTACCCCCCTTGTTTATCTTGCACCACAATCCAAAATCTTATGAAACTCCCGCTTTCCGTACTTCTTCTGCTGGTTGTTGTTTGCATCGTACATGCACAGGACTTCGATCAGACACGCATCAAAAAGCATATTCAAACGCTCGCTGACGATAAACTCGAGGGTCGTGGTACAGGAACTGCCGGTGAAAAGAAAGCTGCCGCATACATCGAAGCACAGTTCAAAAAGTTAAAGCTTCAGCCGAAAGGCGATAACAACGGATATTTACAGGCTTTTACCTTTAAAGGTGGCGCCCATGGTGAAGGTCCGGAAGGGAAAGCAAACAACATTGCTGCTTACCTCGACAATGGCGCAGCAACCACCATCATTATTGGTGCGCACTATGATCACCTCGGATTGGGTGAACAAAGCGGGTCGCTGGAAGCCAATTCAAAGGGAATGATTCATAACGGGGCCGACGACAACGCATCCGGTGTTGCAGGGGTCATTGAACTTGCCAATTACTTCACCAAAAACAAGATCAAAGAAAAAAATAACTTTCTCTTTTTGTGTTTCTCGGGTGAGGAACTCGGACTGTTTGGCTCCAAGTATATTGCTGACCACCTTCCGGTAGATTTGTCGACCATCAATTACATGGTTAACATGGATATGGTTGGTCGTCTTGATCCACAAACCAAAACAGTGGTTGTGCACGGAACGGGAACCAGTCCCGTATGGGAAACGCTCGTGAAGGGCTTCGAAAATGATAACATCAAAATTAAAACCGACTCTTCAGGCGTAGGACCTTCCGATCATACATCATTCTACCTAAAAGATCTCCCGGTGCTGCACTTTTTCACGGGATCACACAGCGATTACCACAAGCCCTCAGACGACTGGCAGAAGATCAATTATGCCGGAGAGGCAGAAGTGTTGAAGCTGATTGCAAAAATTATTGAAAGTCCGCAGACCCAGGATAAGCTGGCGTTTCTGAAAACCAAATCAAAACAACAAGCGGGTCGCTCGGCTTTTAAGGTGACGATGGGTGTGATGCCCAGCTACTCTTCTACTGCCGTTGGGTTACAGGTGGATGGCGTGACCGAGGGCAAGCCAGGTCAAAAAGCAGGAATCAAAGCTGGCGATATTATAACGCAACTTGGTGACTACGAAATTAAAGACGTGTACTCGTATATGGATGCGTTGGGCAAGTTTGAAAAGGGTCAAACTGTTCAGGCAAAAGTAAAACGTGGTGAAGAGGTGCTCACGCTTTCGGTTACATTCTGATCTCGCGGCTCAGGCATCTACTGGACAAATACGGCATCCAGAAATGCCAAAAGAAAAAAGACAAACGCCGTCACAAAAATCAACGACCAGGTCGCTAGCAGTGATTTGAGTATTGTTTTCCACCACGGTTGTTTATACAAGTAGCGAAGAGAAATCGTGATGTAAATCAACAGAATTAAGAGGCAAATTTGCCGTAGCCAGGAAATGCTGTCGTGAAGAAGGAAAGGTATCAGGAACATGACTCCAAAAAGGCAGTATGAGAATGCCTGAAGGTGGACCGTGTACATCAGGTGGTCTACATAAAAATTCCTCCTCCTTTTATACAAAATCTTGAAAATCAACGCGTAGATCGGCAGCAATAAAAACGTTACGTACTTTAAGTTTACAAAAACCAGATCGACTCCCGCATGAAGTTTTTTCACCATTCGGGCATCATCTATTTTTCTCTTTCCAATTTCCTTAACACTCACGAACTTTTTTGAAGTGCCAAGGTAAAGTGTATCACGATCCGATAAACTATCCAGTTGTGAATCACTAATTCTTGCCAGGTCAGGAGACATGTTAATTCCAGACCTAATCGTGTCCCCAAATTTCTTGTAGAATAGCGTAGAAGAAACAGCGAATAAAATTGTTACAAAAAAGAATATTCGCAGCGGATGAATATACTTAACTCTTCGCCCTTCCCAGAATTCTTTGGTTAGAAAGCCCGGTTTAACAAACAGGGGGACAATGCTTCGGAAAAATTTAGAATCAAAGTGCAGGTAGTCAGACACAAAATGCCCCACCAAATGAAAAAAATTCTCGTGAGTGTCAATATTCTCCTGGCCGCAGTTGGAGCAGAACTTTCCGGTTACTTCGGCCCCGCAGTTCAGGCAGTTTGTCTCTTGACGATATTTCTTGTGACTCATGAGGGAGGTTAGGCAGCTAAAATTACGGAATTAAAGGCCCACATGTCTACACCGGGCGCGGGTTATTCACCCGATGAATCAATGATATGCTGGCTTATCAAGCGATAAATTTCAGCCAGTTCAGGATTTTCCTTCAGGAATTCCATGTGGCGTTCCAGTATTTCGAAGTCGCCCCGAACGGCAGGCCCGGTTTGCGCTTTTTCCGGGCCGATCTCCAGGCTTTTGTTGAGTGTTTCCGCAATCAATGGCTTGAGCACATTGTAATCGAGATCATTTTGCTGTGCGATTTCTTTCGCGATATGCAGCATGTGATTAGAGAAGTTCGAAGCAAATACAGCCGCGATGTGCAATGCCTTCCGCCCTTCTGAATTAATTTTCTTTACGTTTCCGCTGATCGCCTTCGCCATTTTCACTAACGCCTTTTCAACGTCAGCGTTTTCGCTTTCCACAAAAATCGGAACGTTCTTAAAGTCAACCTTCTTCGCCTTGGTAAACGTTTGCAGCGGATAGAACACGCCCATGTTTTGCGAGCCGGAGTCATCCAGAACGCTCAGCGGCTGACTGCCTGACGTGTGAACAACTATCGCGTTATCCGGGAGGATAATTTTTTGAGCAACTTCCTGAATGGCGTCATCGCTGACGCAGATGACGAATACCTTCGATGCGCTTGCGGAAAAATCGAGGGAGATGTTTACATGAGCTTCGTAAAGACGTCCGACCAGTGCGGCTGCATGCTTGGGGTTTTGGCTGTACACTTCCCGAACCGGATAGCCGACATTGTCTAACGCAGGAGCCAAATGCCACGCGAGGTTGCCCGCCCCTATAAAAGTAGTCCGAATCAAGATTTTTCGGGATTTATGGATTTCTGGATTTTCGGATGCAATGGATTCTTAAGTCTGGGGTGATATATTCTGCGGTATTCAAGGCTTGCTGAACCAAAGTTTAACAACAGTCCGATGTCAAAATCGTAGGCAACCTGATAATTTTTGATCTGCGCAAGATGAACATCTTCCAACCGGATTACAGCCTTGAGTTCCACTAAAATCTTTTCTTCTACAACAAAATCTGCCCGTCTGGTTCCTACTGCAATGTTGTCGTAATAAATTGGCTGATCTACTTCCCGCAAAAAATTGATTTTCGCTTTCTCCAATTCAATGGCGAGACACCTTTGATAAATGACTTCCTGGAACCCATTACCCAACGTAGAATGCACCTTCATGGCACATCCTATGACTTTGTAGGTCAGATCATCCTTAATTTCCTCCATCCAGAAATTCTAAAATTAAAGAAATCCTGATTCAGACTTTGGCAGGTACTTTATAGAGCTCAGCGAGTTTGCCTACCACAAAATCGATTTCTTCGGGTTTGTTGTACTTGCTAAACGAGAACCGCACGGCCCCGCGTTTTGATCCCGGATACAGTGCTCCCAGCACATGCGAGCCGGTAGACGCTCCGCTTGAACAAGCACTTCCGCCCGATGCCGAAATTCCCTGAAGATCGAGGTTGAACAGCAACATTTCGTTTTCTTCTGATTCCGGAAGCGAAACATTTAATACGGTATACAGACTCTTCTCCAGATTGGCTGAATCTCCGTTAAACTCCACGCCCGGAATTTCCTGCTTCAGCTTTTCAATCATGCGAGCCTTGAGACGGGTGATATAATTCTGGTGTTCATCCATTTCGCGATAGGCGATCTCTAAAGCTTTGGCAAGACCTACAATTCCGTAGGTGTTTTCAGTTCCGCCACGCATGTTGCGTTCCTGCGATCCGCCATGAATAAACTGGCCAAGCTTGCGGTCTTTACGGATGTACATAAAGCCCACGCCTTTCGGGCCGTGAAACTTGTGCGCGCCAGCCGTCATACCGCACACATGCAATTCACGCATGTCGTGCCGGTAATGACCCATCGTTTGAACGGTATCGGAGTGGAAAAATGCTCCGTATTGTTTTGCCAAATCACCCACTGCTTTAATGTTCAACAGGTTGCCGATTTCATTGTTGGCGTGCATCAATGAGATCAGCGCATTCGGATATTGCTTTAGCAGATTTTCAAGATCGGCCAGGTCAACATGACCTTTTGCATCCATCTTAACGTAATGCAGTTCAATATGCCCCTGCTTTTCCAGCGTTTCGAGCGTGTGTGTTACCGCATGGTGCTCAATGGGTGTGGAAATCGCATGCTTAAGACCATACGTTTTGATTCCGCTCACGATCAACGTATTGTCGGCTTCTGTTCCGCCAGAGGTGAAAATGATCTCGCCCGGAGTGCAGTGCAACAATTCGGCAATCTTCTTGCGTGACGACTCAATGGCCGCCCGAACCTTTCTGCCATGCGAATGGATGGATGACGGGTTTCCGAAATCTTCAAGCATAAACGGCTTCATGGCTTCGAATACTTCCGGATCAAGCGGTGTGGTGGCAGCGTTATCGAGATAAATTTTCATACGCGTTAAGCAATAATATTCTGAATATCGGAGATGATGCGTTTGGCCAGCATGTCCGCTTTCTTTTCATTTTGTGATTCCGCATAAATGCGGATAATCGGTTCGGTGTTTGACTTGCGCAAGTGTACCCATTCTTTTTCTGCTTCAAAGTCAATCTTCACGCCATCGATCGTATTAACTTTTTCGCTTGCATACTTTGCCTTCATCTTTTCGAGTACGTTGTCGACATCGATTTGCGGAGTAAGCTCAATCTTGTTTTTCGAGATGAAGTAAGCAGGGTATGACGCGCGCAACTGCGAAGCTTTCTTTTTTGACCGTGCCAGGTGTGAAAGGAATAAGGCAATACCGATCAATGCATCCCGACCGTAGTGCAGATCCGGAACGATAATTCCTCCATTACCCTCCCCGCCAATCACAGCATTCGAATCTTTCATGGCGGTAACCACATTCACTTCACCCACTGCGGCTGCCGTGTACTTACCCCCTGCGGTTTCCGTCACGTCACGCAATGCACGGGTTGACGAAAGATTGGATACGGTATTTCCTTTTTTGCGACTCAACACATAATCCGCAACCGCCACCAGTGTATATTCTTCGCCAAAAGGTTTACCGTCTTCCTGAATCAGCGCGAGGCGATCAACGTCCGGATCGACCACAATCCCCAAATGGCACTTTTCTTTTTTAACAACACTGCTGATCTTCGTTAAATGTTCCGGCAGTGGTTCGGGGTTGTGCGGAAACTTTCCGTTTGGTTCACAATACAGTTCAACAACCTTTTTAACGCCGAGTGCTTTCAGTAACTGTGGCACAGCAATACCTCCGCTGGAGTTAACGGCATCCACTGCGATTTTGAATTTCGCAGCTTTAATGGCTTTCACGTCAACCAGCTTGTGTTTTAAAATCAGGCCGATATGCTTCTTAATATAGGAATCGTTGCGCGTGTATTTTCCCAACGCTTCAACGGCAGCAAAATCAAAGTCTTCACGTTCCGCCAGTTTCAAAACCTCCTGCCCTTCGGCACCGGAGATAAACTCACCTTTGGCATTCAATAATTTCAACGCATTCCACTGACTGGGATTATGGCTTGCGGTAAGAATGATTCCGCCCGCAGCTTTTTCGAGGGGTACCGCAATTTCAACGGTAGGCGTAGTGGATAATCCAAGATCGATTACATCGATTCCAAGTCCCTGCAATGTGGAGCACACCAGCGTACTCACCATTTCGCCCGACATCCGCGCATCGCGGCCAATAACAACTTTTGTTTTGGGGCCTTTTTTCTTGAGTAATGTCCCGAATGCAGCGGCAAATTTTACCACATCCACCGGAGTGAGGTTATCACCGGTTTTTCCGCCAATGGTGCCCCGGATGCCCGAAATTGATTTAATTAACGTCACAAGCTGAGTTTATAATAAACGTGCCCGCAAAGATATGGAATGTTCGGGCTATCATAAATAAAGAACTGCTTTTGTCTGACGGCTGGCTTACCTTCGCAAAACAAACTTCTGACATGAAAAAACCCTTCTCGCAACCCGACCCGAAACGTGCTGAAAAACTGCAGGCTTTTGACCGACTACTGACCGTGATGAATGAGCTTCGCGAGAACTGTCCATGGGATAAAAAACAAACCCTGGAGAGCTTGCGACACCTGACGATCGAGGAAACCTATGAACTGTCGGATGCAATCCTGGAAGGCGATCTGAAGGAAGTAAAAAAGGAACTGGGCGACCTGATGCTGCACAACGTTTTCTATGCACGCATCGCCTCCGAACAACAGGCCTTTGATGTTGCGGATGTACTGAATGGCATATGCGACAAGTTGATTGAACGGCATCCCCACATTTACAGCGATGTAATTGCTGAAGATGAACAAACGGTAAAATCGAACTGGGAAAAAATTAAACTGAAAAGCGGGAACAAGTCGGTGCTGGAAGGTGTGCCCAAATCATTGCCCGCATTGGTGAAAGCAATCCGCATTCAGGATAAAGCGCGGGGCGTTGGGTTCGACTGGGAGAAAAAAGAGCAGGTGTGGGAAAAGGTTGAAGAAGAAATGCAGGAGTTTAAGAAGGAATTTCAAGGCCATGCCGGATCAGACGAGCCCGCTAATCAGGAGAAGGTCATGGCTGAGTTCGGTGACCTGTTATTTTCCCTGGTGAATTATGCCCGGTTTATAAACATTGATCCGGAAGAAGCACTTGAACGAACGAATAAAAAATTCATTAAACGCTTTCAGTACCTCGAAACTGAATCCGCGAAAGACGGTAAAAAAATGGGCGAGATGACGCTTGCAGAAATGGACCAGTACTGGAATAAAGCCAAGTTGCTGTAAGATCTTCGCATTTATCGTTTTTAAATTTCTCTGTACCTTCACTTAGCCATTTTTAACCCCCCGGTTATGTCACGATCATGGATTCTTGTTATGCTGCTCTTTGGTGTCGTTGCATTGAAGAGCTGTTCTTCGCTCAGGCAAAATGATCCGAACGAAAAGGTAATGTCGTTCATCAACGATTTCAGGAGCAACCTCTCCGCTACGGAAGATGTTATTAAAGCGCAATTTCAGGTGTCGGCCGTTGCCAACGTGTCGGAAGAAGGAATTATGCGCGCTATCCGCATCATGCAAAATGCCGATCAGGCAAAGGATAGTATTACGTGCGTCATCAATTTTGATGCCCCCGCGATTACACAGGAATCCGGTGATATTCGGGTAGATTTTACAGCTCAGTTCACATCCGTTGATCGGAACAACATGCTTCAGAAAGAGGCGCAATTCACGTTGTGGCTTTCGAACATTCAGGGCAGGCTTGTGATTACGAACATTGATGCGATGAGCTTTTACAATGGTTACCAGGGTGCGGTTTTCGAACTGCAAACCATGAAGTACCGTGAACGCGACCTCGCATCCCGCAAAATATTTTTTGATCAGGCGCGGATGTTACAACAGACGTACGATACCGTGATCTGGTACACGCAATACAACGACAGCATTTATTATTATGTGGTGAATGGCGAATGGCAGAACTTTTTCATGGTCGATAACGGTGAACGTTCGACTTCGGCAAAGATGGGACTGGTGGGTGAATCCGGCCGGGTAATTGTACCGCCCGCCTACGACCTGGTGGGAACAATAAGCTTCGAAACGGAGAATGTTGTTGAGGTTAAAAAAGACAATCTGGTAGGCCATTTCGCCATGGACGGCAAAGAGATCGCGCCTGCTGTTTACGAATGGATCATCCCATACGCACAGGATGGCATTTATGCGCTGGTTAAAAAAGACAGTGAGATCGGATGGCTTGACAACAGCTATGTACACCATGCCGGTTTTCCTTCTGATGAGGCGAAGAAATACATCGATGAGTTTGGCTACCTGGATAAAAACATTGAAATAAGCTATACCACGATGCCCACCGCGGAGGTTATTGATGTTAACTATATGGGGCGCGGCATTGTTGTGCCTCCCACATACTTCGTACAGGCTGGCGTACTGAATGAGATTATCTCCGATATCTATACCGGGGAGAATTCATTTGGCTGGGGCGGCATAGAAAAGATTGAAACAGAAGGATCGATGTTTGAAAAAATATCCGACAAGTTCTCTGCCCTTTTGGTTATGCTGAATGACCATTACCTCGAAGGTCGCGAAGGCTTTTATCAGCGCACCAACCTTACCTTCGTTGACGACCAGCATCAGCTCACCACATCTTTCACCATGCCCAGCGGAAAAATTTCCTTTAACAGGATTGACAGCACGTTAATGGAAGTTCGATTATCGCGCGAAGGTGAAAGTAACAGGTATGAAGGTGAGATGGAAGACGATCAGTGGGATGTACCGTTCTATCAATATTTCCGCATAGAAAACGGATCCGTCACGCAACTTAAATCACGTAGGAGTTATCGCTTTACAGAATTTGTCCGAATCGACAGTTCTTACCTGGCAGGCACGTTCCATATATGGGACGAGGAATCGGGTACAGTGAAAACCCAGGATTTTCCATTCACCCAATCACTGGAATGGATGCGAAACGAGATTCTGGCCGACTACGGTTATGATTTTGCTGATCCGGAAACAAAAAAACACTTTAGTTACTACGAATGGTACAAGCCAACACATTCCAGCTATGGAGACATCTATGGGCTGATGAGTGAAACCGATCTCCATAACCTTCAGTTCCTGGAAAAAATTATCGGTACCCTTGACGTCAAACAGCCGTCCTGATGAGCATTGTCAAGACAGTCATTCGGTGGCTGCTCGGAATCATCGTTCTTCTGCTTGTTGTTTCGCTTTCGCTGAATGCGTTATCGTACTTCAACTTTAATTTCACGTATGGCTTTCTGCGTCTGAAGCAGGCCGCGATCGCTACGGGCTGGTACCTCCCGGCCTATTATGCACATGTGCTTGCCGCGGGACTAATACTCGTTCTGGGATTATTCCAATTGAGAACTACGATCAGCCTCCGATGGCGTAAGCTTCACCGCTTTCTCGGAAAATGTTACGCCTATGGAATTTTATTCTTTGCAGCCCCCGGGGGACTTGTCATGAGTTTTTTTATTAACCGGGGTCCGTGGGTACTCACTAGTTTCCTTATTCAAAGCGCTTGTTGGTTTTCATTTACAGCACTGGCTGTTCGTGCGGTTAAAAAGGGAAACATCGAAGAACATGCGCGATGGATGTGGCGAAGCTATGCATTGACCTTTGCTGCCGTGACCTTGCGTCTGTATGTCTTTCTGTTTACGAGTTCCTATGATATGTCGGCACCCGAAGCTTATGGCATCATTGCCTGGCTAAGCTGGACAATCAATTTGGTTGCAGTGGAGATTTATCTTAGCTTGAGATCGTCTTCCATGGTTTAATGACACACGGCCGATTTCGCTTCTGTTAAACATGAACCAATTCCTCATCCTCCACCTGATCACCGGAACACTGTTCCTGGCAGTTTCACTCATGATGAAACTTTGGCCACCTAAAAAGATCAATTCATTTTATGGATATCGCACACCGCGCTCCATGAAAAACCAGCTGGCGTGGGACGATGCCAATACATTCAGTGCCGATTTGATGATGTGGAGCGGTATATCGTTGCCCTTCGTACAGGTTATTTGCTATGTCTTAATCGGAGGTCATATTTCCCTTCTGGTGTCCATTGGATACTTTCTGGCAGCCATCCTAACCACGGTAGTGCTAACCGAAAAGCGGCTGATTAAGAAGAATTTTTAATCCCATAGTCGTAAAGAATCGTAAGCACTACGCGTCTGTTCAATGCACGTAAATCTGTACTAGAATGCCGGAATTCGTAAAAGATACAGCGTTAGCGGAAAATTTTTAATGCGATGAACGCATTCGCAGCACACAGACAGTTTTTTATAAGGCTTAATCCCTATTTTTAGCAGTTCTAACAACAGAATGGCAAAGCAGAAGAACCTTATTTTTTACATCGCCATTATTGTGGTGTTCGGGGCACTCATGTACCTGATTACGAAACAGGGCGAAAAGCTTGAGGTTGGCGAGTTTGCTGCGCCCGTTCTACCGCATGCATCTTCACCATTCGATCAGTTCACGGTTGCGTTCAGCAAAAACCTGGCGCATCCCCTGTCGATTTTATTGCTGCAGATCGTTTCGATCATTATCGTTTCACGCCTTTTTGCCTATATCTTTAACAAGATCGGCCAGCCAACCGTAATCGGAGAAATCGTTGCGGGCATTGTATTAGGTCCTTCTTTACTTGGATTGTTTTTTCCGGAGCTCTCCGGCTTCCTCTTTGCAAAAGAATCGCTACCCAACCTGCAGTTTTTAAGTCAGGTAGGGTTAATCCTGTTCATGTATGTGATCGGCATGGAGCTCGACCTGAAAGTATTGCGCAATCAGGCACACGATGCTGTCGTAATCAGTCACGCCAGTATTGTCATCCCTTATTTTTTAGGCATGGGCCTGGCGTACTACATGTATCAGGAATTTGCGCCCGCTAATATTTCATTTTTATCCTTTGCATTGTTCATGGGCATCGCCATGAGCATTACGGCATTCCCCGTACTCGCGCGCATTATCCAGGAGCGCGATCTCACCAAAACAAAACTCGGCAGCATTGCCATTACGTGTGCCGCAGCCGATGATGTTACGGCTTGGTGTATTCTTGCAGCCGTTATTGCGATTGTAAAGGCGGGCACGTTTGTGAGCGCATTATTTACCATCGGTGCCGCACTATTATATGTGCTGGTCATGCTGTTTGTGATCCAGCCGTTCCTCAAAAAAGTTGGAAACATCTATTCCAACCGCGAAACCATCAGCAAGATGATTGTCGCCCTATCGTTTCTCGTGCTGTTGATTTCCGCATATGTGGCCGAGATTATCGGAATTCACGCATTGTTCGGTGCATTCCTTGCGGGAGTGATTATGCCTGCCAACATGAACTTCAGGCGCGTACTGATGGGCAAAGTGGAAGATGTAAGCCTGGTGTTGCTGCTGCCGTTGTTCTTCGTGTTTACCGGATTACGAACACAAATTGGATTACTGAACCAGGCCCATTTGTGGGGCATGTGTGGATTCGTGGTACTCACGGCTGTTGCCGGAAAATTTGGCGGAAGTGCTTTCGCTGCGCGTTTCGTAGGCCAGAGCTGGAAAGACAGCTTGTCGATCGGAGCCTTGATGAACACCCGCGGGCTGATGGAATTGATTGTTCTTAACATCGGGTACGATCTTGGCATTTTATCACCTGAAGTATTTTCGATGATGGTGCTGATGGCGTTGGTAACAACCTTCATGACCGCGCCGGCTTTGGATTTGATCAACTATTTCTTTCCTGACAAAGAGCAGGGTGGCGCTGCTTCCAGGCTTTATAAAATTCTGATTCTCTTCGGGCCGTCGGCCAAGGGTAGAAAGTTGTTACGCCTGGCCGATCAGCTGACACACAAAAACAACGCAGAAGCCTCCATCACAACCATGCACCTTACGCCCAGTGCCGACATCAATCCAAACGAAGCCGGCAGCTACGAAGAGGAAAGTTTCAAACTGGTGAAACAGGAGGCCGATAACCTGAAGATCCGCATCAAGACAATTTACCGGGCCACGAATGACATCGGTAAGGAAGTAACCCGTGAAACAAAAAAAGGAAAGTACGACCTGCTGCTGGTGGGCTCGTCCCGGTCTGTGTTCAGCGATGATGTCGTGGGCGGAAAAGTGAAAACGTTCCTGGAGGAAACACGCGGACACGTAGGCGTTCTGGTAGACAAAGATTTCGAGGTAGCTGACCGGATCCTGGTGTTCCTGAACAACTCAGCAGACTTATTCCTGCTTTCCTTCGCGGAACGATTTGTTCAAAACAACAACGCAAAAATTACACTGATAGATCCCAGCCAACTGGCCAAAAATGACCCTGCGTTTAAAACTGCTGTCGACAAGCTCGGCATGGAAGAATCATCCGCAGCTACCTTACCGGAAACCGAACTCCTGCAGCCCGACACTCTGGCCGGATTCAACCTGGTGATGATCAGTTACACGGCCTGGGGCGACTCAGACGAGGAACACCAGCTGTTGCTGGCTCAGTCTGCATCGGTACTGATCGTGAAAGCCCCGCACTCCTGAGTGGATTCGGGCAAGATGATTATCTTTGCGCCTTATGGCGAATTCGGAAGACAACCTTTTTAAGAATGTGATTGCCCACTCGAAAGAGTACGGCTTTATTTTTCCCAGCAGTGAAATTTATGACGGTCTCAGCGCAGTGTACGACTACGGTCAGAACGGTGCCGAGCTGAAAAATAATATTAAAGAATACTGGTGGAAGTTCATGACCATGATGCACGACAACATCGTGGGTATTGATGCGGCCATCTTCATGCACCCTACAACGTGGAAGGCTTCCGGGCACGTAGATGCCTTCAACGACCCGATGATCGACAACAAAGATTCGAAAAAACGGTATCGGGCCGACCAGTTGATCGAAGGCGTGATCGAAAAACTGGAAGAAAAGATTGAAAAGGAAGTAGAGAAGGCTGCCAAGCGTTTCGAAAACTTCGACCGGGCCATGTTCGTAAGCACCAACGCCCGCGTAGTCGAGTATCAAAAGAAAATTGATGACATCAACAATCGGCTGAAGGAAGCCATGGCAACCAACAATATGGAGGCCATGAAGCAACTGGTGGTTGATCTTGAAATTGCTGACCCGATTTCCGGAACTAAAAACTGGACAGACGTTCGTCAGTTCAACCTGATGTTCTCAACCGAAATGGGTTCTGTAGCCGATGATGCTAACAAAATCTACCTGCGGCCTGAAACGGCACAGGGTATTTTTGTAAACTTCCTGAACGTACAGAAAACCGGCCGCATGAAAATTCCTTTCGGGATTGCCCAGATTGGAAAAGCATTTAGAAATGAGATCGTGGCCCGCCAGTTCATTTTCCGCATGCGCGAGTTCGAACAGATGGAGATGCAATTCTTCGTGAAGCCGGGCGAGGAAATGAAGTGGTACGAATACTGGAAGGAGAAAAGATTAAAGTGGCACCAGGCACTCGGGTTGGGTAACGGGAATTACCGCTACCACGATCACCTCAACCTGGCGCACTACGCCAACGCTGCGTGCGACATTCAGTTTAATTTCCCGATGGGTTTCCGCGAGCTTGAAGGAATTCACTCACGCACCGACTTTGACTTAAAGAGTCACGAGAAATTTTCAGGCAAGAAACTTCAGTATTTCGATCCGGAAGAAAACCAGAACTACATTCCGTATGTGGTAGAAACTTCTGTCGGATTGGATCGCATGTTCCTTTCCGTGCTGTCATCTTCTTACAAAGAAGAAAAACTGGAAGACGGAAGCGAGCGTGTAGTGTTGCGGATTCCGGCAGCTTTGGCACCCAATAAAGTGGCTATCCTGCCGTTAATGAAAAAAGACGGTCTGCCTGAAAAAGCGATGGAAATCATGAACAGCCTGAAGTTTGATGTTCGCTGTTTCTACGAAGAGAAGGATGCGATCGGTAAACGCTATCGCAGGCAGGATGCCATCGGAACACCGTACTGCGTTACCGTTGATCATCAAACACTGGAAGACAATACCGTAACGATTCGCGACCGTGATACGATGAAGCAGGAGCGTGTGAAGGCAAGTGAGTTGAATGCAAAATTATCGGCAGCGTGTTCAATTAATAATTTGCTTAAACAGATCTAATGCATGGAAAAAAGCGAGCAGTTCTGGACAATTCTGTTCGCCATGCTGCTTTTGTCCTCCTTCGTTGCATTACCGGTTATCCGCGAACAACGGTGGTATAAAAAGCTTCTCTTTTACTATTTCCCAAAGTACCTGGTTCCGTTAACGCCGGGGCTGAAACCGATTAACGTCTATTACAAGGCACTCACGCCCGAGGAGCGCAAGCGTTTTGAGTGGCGCGTGTATTATTTCATCACCTCCACCGAGATCAGCTTTCGCCAGTTTAAGACTACACAACTCATTAACTATAACGCAGCCCGATACCTGATCGCCTCGTGCGCGTCACAGATTTCGCTGTTTCTCTCGGAAGACTGCTACGATGCCTTTCATAAAATCATCATTTATCCCGACAAATATTATTCACCCATCACCGGTCAATATCACAAAGGCGAAACCAATCCGGGTGCCGGGTACATTGTGCTTTCGTGGAACAGCCTGAATTCCGGATTCGCCAACAACGCTGACGGGATAAACCTGCTGATGCATGAACTGGCGCATGCACTTTGGCTGGAAAACAAGATGTTCGATTACGAAATCTTTGAGGCGGAGGCTTTGGAGGCATACGAAGTGATGGCAGCCGTTACAAAAGCAAACATGCAAACCTCCGGGGAAGAGCATTTCTTCAGGCGCTATGCGCTCACGAACGATGAAGAATTTTTCGCGGTAGCAGTCGAAAATTTTTTCGAGCGCCCTGTTCAATTCAGCGCTGCACTTCCTGATCTTTACACCACCATGGTAAACTTATTTAAACAAGACCCTATAAAACTCTATGCATCCCGCGCTTAACAAAAACCTTTTTTTCGTTAAAGAACATGTGAAAATGTTTAAGGCTGCCAACAGCTTCGACATTTTTGATCCGGAAACCAAGCAGCAAGTATTGCAATGCGAGGAAGAGAACCTCGGTTTCTTCACGAAAATGTTCCGGTTCACCGATTACAAGCGCATGACTCCTTTTAACATGCACGTAAAAGACATGAATGGAAACACGTTGTTCACCGTTAAGCGTGGAGTTTCGTTATTTCTGTCAACCGTTGACGTGCTGGATTCAAACAACATGCTGGTGGGAAAATTCAAGCAGAAGTTCTTCAGCATTGGCGGAAAGTTTGAGGTCCTGGATGCCAGCGAACGCCCCTTGTGTATGCTGCGCGGAAAATGGACGAGCTGGGAATTCAAGTTTGTTTCCAACGATGGAAAAGATTTCGCGGCCGTTACCAAGAAATGGAGCGGACTGGGCAAAGAGTTGTTCACTTCTGCGGATAACTACGTGCTGGAAATCAGTTCAGAGGTGCCTTCCGATCATCCGTTGCGGGTTCTCATTCTTGCCGCGGTGATGTGCATCGATTTGGTATTGAAAGAATAATTGACAACCGGAATAACACACAGTAGAGACGCAAAACCCGCGTCTCTTTTTTTTTAATTGTCATCCTGAGGTAAACAATAATCTACCATTTATCCGCATTGTTTAATTTGCGGCATGAATTGGAAAACCCTCCTGTCGTCACAACGAAGCGGCCAAAAGCAATCGGCTTCTTCAGAAGCTTCACGCAGCGCATTCGAACAGGATTACGATCGCATCATTTTCTCGCACCCCTTTCGCAAGCTGCAGGACAAAACACAGGTGCACCCGCTCCCTGAGCATGACTTTGTGCACACGCGCCTTACGCACAGCCTGGAAGTTTCCAGTGTAGGACGATCGTTGGGAAAACGCGTTGGTGAAGTGATCATTCAACGCCATCCCGAATTGATGAAAGATTATTCGCTGTTTGATTTCGGAGCGGTTGTCGCGGCAGCTTCGCTCACGCACGATCTGGGCAATCCGCCTTTTGGCCATGCGGGTGAAGACGCCATCTCCGATTTCTTCTTACAAAGCAACATCGGCCTGTCGTTAAAAGATAAAATGAGCGAGGCTGAGTGGACTGACCTGACCAAGTTCGAAGGTAACGCACAGGGTTTCCGCATTCTCAATAAAAATCAATACGGGCTAAAACTTACGTTTGCCACACTTGGGGCGTTTACGAAATATCCCTGCCCCGCTTATTTTCCGCAGCGCGATAAATCAAAACGCAGTCAGAAGAAATTCGGTTTTTTTCAGTCCGAGAAAGCAACGTTCAATGAAGTTGCTGCCGCACTCGGGTTACCCAACGTAGTGCAAGATGCTTATGAGCGTCACCCGCTCGCCTATCTGGTTGAGGCGGCAGACGATATCTGCTACAGCATCATCGACCTGGAGGATGGTTGCAGCCTGGGCCTGATTTCGTACGAAGAAGCGAAGGCACTTTGTGAAAACGTGATCACCAAAAACAAATCGAAGCTGGGTAAGCTTGATCATCTCAACAGCAAGGCCGAAAAAATCGGATTTCTTCGGGCGCTGGCCATTGGTGACTTGATGGACGAATGCTCTACACTGTTCCTCGACAGCGAAAAAGAAATTCTTGCCGGCACGTTTAATAAAGCGCTTGCGGATCTGTGCACGTCAAAGGATGCATTAAAGGCCATCATCGACATTTCCGTGGAAAAAATTTATCGCTCCAGAAACGTAGTGGAAATTGAAGCTTCCGGTCATCAGGTTTTACCCGGGTTGATGGAAGAATTCCTGACAGCCGGTTTACAACTGTACGAAAAGAAGAAATCGCGCAAGTATGAAAACCTGGCGCTGCTTTTCCCGGAAGATATCCGCCAGAACATACAACAGGCTGCCGATTATTATTCAGCAGCCCGGTATGTGGTTGATTTCGTTTCCGGTCTTACCGACCGGTACGCCATCAGTCTGTACAAAAAAATTAAACTCTAGTCGAAGTAGGTGTAGGTGGTCACACCAGAATCTGCCGCTGCACCCGTAACCGTTTTCCGGCCGAGATTGCCATCTTCCAAAAACTCGTACGCAACCTCATACGCCTGTGTCCCGCTCGCGGAGGTACGGCTGTAGTTAGTTGGAAGTTTGTGCTGGATCGAGTGGCCGGGGAACAATTCAAGCGGAGTCGGATTTTTTCCTTCAATGTAGTTGTCATACGTGGTGACGGTCGATACCACGAACTCCTCGTCAACAGGATCGTAAGAATAAAGCGTCAGCACGTGAACATTTCCATCGTCGTGATACGCATACTCGGTATACGAACTCACATTAAAATCACCCAAACCATCTCCGACAAAGTTCGCAGTCTTTTTAACATGGCCATTGGCGTCATATTCGTACTGGTGATACGTGAGTACTACTCCATTCTGTAGTCGTTCCTGGCGCGCCAGCAAGCCGTTTTCCCAGATGTAATTGGTCTCCTGCGTAGTGCCTAAACGGATCGTTTTGGTTATTTTTCCATTTCCATCGTAAAAATATTCGTCTGTACCGGTAGTTGTTCCAAACGGATTTTTCGACTCCCAATGAATTTTTGTGATCTGTCCATCCTCGTTATACTCGTAGGTATTTTTTACCTGGCTGGCAAACGACCCCACTTTCACCATGCCCTGAGGTTTTTGCATTAACTCGTCATCTTTTACACGAAGTGTAAACGCAAGCGACTCACCTTTTACAACCGAGCCTGTCGCGTCTGTGATTGAAAATGTGGCAGCTTTATGGCCGTTCATTTTTGCATTGTTAATGATCACTACGCTCAGTTGAGCTTCCGTATCGCCTTCTTCAACCGGCAATGTTATTTTTCCATTAACCGCTGCTGGTGTAGACGTAAAGTGTGTGCCATATACGGCATCACCGGAGATAGTAACTTCGATAACGCCCGATGCCTCAGCTGCTGCGGAAAGATTAATGGTGATCGGGAAAGAACCTTTGTCTTCCGCGATTTGACCTTCCGCAAGTGCGTAATCAACCGCTACGGGTACTAACGGGTCGGGTTTGTTTGGTTTGTTCTCTGATTCATTGTCTTCACACGCGGTGAACAACGACAATAAAAGCACAGATGCCAGTGCATGTTTCATATTCAAAAAATTAAGGGGATTTAATTCAGGTAGTGAACTTTTACGGCTCGTGCGCGATAAGGTTATGATGTTGCGCAGATTTTCTTGTTAACGGGCGAAATACCGTGAGAGTGGTCAAGGCAAACAACATTTAGTATGCATGCTTAACAATTGATCAGGCCCATTCAAAAAACCCAAAAATTGTTAGCTTTGGTGTATGTGGAACTCCCTCGCAGAAAGCATAATCAAGTATCGCTTCATCTTCCTGATGGTGATCGCTGTAATCACCGCATTCATGGGTTGGCAAGCGACCAAAATCGTAATGAGTTACGACTTTGCCCGTACCGTTCCACCGGAAGATCCTGACCTGATTTATTTCAACAGCTTCAAGCAAAAGTTCGGTGAAGACGGCAACATCATTGTGATTGGAATGCAAGACAGTTCCGTGTATCAGCTTGATAATTTTACGGCTTACCGCGATTTCGGTAACGAAATCAAAAAGATAAACGGAGTTACCGAAGTTATCTCCCTGCCCAATCTGAAAATGATTGTTAAGGACACCGCACAAAAGAACTTCTACTTCCGCAACATATTTCCCGAGCGTGTAAGCGCTCAACACGAACTGGACAGTTTGCTGCAGGTTGCGCTGGATCAAAAAATTTATTCAGGCCAAATCATCAACACGAGCAATGGCGCCATGATGATGCTGGTGGCCATTAAAAAAGAAGTGATGAACAGCAAGGCGCGTGAGGCGATGACCGACTCGCTTGTGGCTGCGGGAACGCGTTTTGAAAGTCGAACCAAAATTAAACTACGGTATGCCGGACTGCCGTTCATGCGCACCGTAGTGGCAAATTCCGTGCGCAAGGAAATGAACATCTTCCTGATCGCGTCTGCGGTTGTTACCGGTCTCATCATGTTGTTGTTCTTCCGCTCGTTCCGGGCCGTATTATTCTCCATGATCATCATTGGAGTTCTGGTGGTCTGGACGTTGGGAACCCTGGCCTTGTTCGGCTATAAAATCACGTTACTAACCGGGCTTATTCCACCCGTGATTGTGACGATCGGAATTACGAACGCGATCTATCTGTTAAATAAGTATCACCTCGAATTCCAGAAAACAAAAGAAAAACACGAAGCCATTCTGGCGGTAGTCAAGAAGATGGGATTAGCCATGTTCCTGACGAATCTTACGGTGGCCATCGGTTTCCTTACGCTTTTGGCAACCGACATTACCATCCTCCGCGAATTTGGAATCGTGGCCGGCATTAACATCCTCGCGCTGTTCTTTGTTTGCCTGGTGATGATCCCGAGCGTGTTCTCATGGCTGCCTGTTCCGAACGAACGCCACTTGAAACACCTGAACTTCCGCATCCTCAACAAATTTCTGGAGCTCATTGATCTTTCCGTTCACCGAAACCGCCCGGGTATTTATGCCACGTCTTTATTGCTCGTGTTATTTTCGGTTTATGGAATGATGCAATTGCGATCGGTTTCGTTTATGGCCGATGACGTTCCGGAAGAAAGCCAGGTGAAAAAAGACCTTCAGTTTTTTGAACAGAACTTCAGCGGGGTGATGCCGCTCGAAATTGTCGTTCAGTTCATCACCAAAAAGAAACGCCCGGTACTGGATGTACGAAACCTGGGCCAAATCGAAGAGTTTGAATCATTCCTGGATTCCATTCCACTGATGTCGCGGCCGGTGTCGGTGGTAAGTTTTGTTAAAGGTCTGAACCAGGCATTCTACAATGGCAATCCGCGTCAATACAAACTGCCCACAAAAAATCAGGGCGCTTTCCTGATGGGATATGTTAAGAACAGTTCGCTGTTCAAGCAAAATACCAGTTGGTCGAAGCCTGATTCGATCACATCCCCTAAACCGGATTCCGTTTCGCGGCAGGCTACACGCGGGGTGCTCAATTCCTTTGTCGATTCAACTTTTACAACCGTTCGCATCTCCACGCAAATTGCCGACATCGGCTCAACGCGTCTGGACTCGCTGGTGAATAATGTGATCGAACCGCGAATGAAAGAAATTTTTGTGCCTGCAGGCAAAGATTCGGTTGTTACCCAAATCACCGGATCGACCAAAATCTTTATCAAAGGAAACAAGTTTCTGATTGCCAACCTTCAGGAGAGTTTGCTGCTGGCGTTCATCCTGATCACATTATCGATGGCGATTCTCTTTGCGAATGTCCGGATGATTATCATTTCGCTGATTCCGAATTTACTGGCACTGATGATCACAGCCGGACTGATGGGCTATTTTAACATTCCGCTGAAAGCGAGCACAGCACTGATCTTCTCCATCACGTTCGGAATTTCGGTCGATAACTCAATCCGGTTCCTCGCGAAGTATCGCCAGGAAATCTTATCGAACAATTTCTTTATCCCGGTGGCTGTAAGTGAAAGTATTCTGGAAACCGGCAAGAGCATCATCTACACATCCATTGTGTTGTTTGCGGGCTTCATCATTTTCGCATTCTCTTCGTTTGGCGGAACGATTGCTCTGGGGCTGCTAACGTCTACTACACTGGTAATTTCTATGTTCACGAACCTGATTCTGTTGCCCGCTTTGATCATGACGTTCGACCGACCGAAGGGTAAGAAGGGTGAACTGCTGATTGATGATTTCGATTCAAGTTTCTATGGCGAGCAGGAAGATGAGGAGATCGATCTAAGCAAGATCAGGATTCACAGCCGGAATGCTTCGGAGGCAGAGTAGGAACCTATTCGAGATTTTTTTTGTATTTTGCTTATATGGTTACCAAGGAAGAAATCAAGAAAGAAGTGGATAAACTCCCGGACAATCTGCTTGAAATTGCGTATGCCTTATTGCGAAATATAACAGGCATTCAGAAAAGCACCAATAAAAATTGGACAACAAGAGACTTTAAGGGCAAACTAGACAAAACTGATATTCGATCAGCGGCCTATGAGTAAGCTGCTTGTTGACACAAATATTTTAATCTACTCCAAAGATTCTTCTTCAGTCTTCCATGATTTCGCTGAAAGAGTTATCAAGAGTAACACGAAACTCTACACAACATCTAAAAACCTGTCCGAATATTACGCAGTGGTAACAAAAGGAAGTAGTCCTCTGCTTTCGCCACTTGAAGCGTTGAAAGATATCAGTGAATTCGTTGCCATCCTGGAGGTATTGTACCCTTCTCCTATCAGTCACGAGAAATTATTGGAGCTTGCAGCTAAGTATCAACCTAAGGGATTAAAAATTCATGACCTTGAAATCGCAGCGATAGGCCTCGTTAACGGCATTGGTACCATCGCAACGGCTAATAAATCTGATTTTCAGAATATAGAGGGCATAAGGTTCGAAGGCTAATTTAGCCGGTATTGTCGGGGCCCCACACCATTCGAGAAGATTGCCACCGCCTGATTCCCAATGCCTAAAATATCCTAAATTGCGCTCTATTTTTTTGAACCGTGAGCACGTACAAAGAGCACAAAGACGTCAATTTTGCCGCAATCGCAGACGAAATCCTGAAATTCTGGAAAGACGAGAAAATTTTTGAAAAATCGGTGGCTAACCGCGAAGGTGCCGAAACCTTTACCTTCTACGAAGGCCCCCCATCGGCCAATGGAACTCCGGGCATTCACCACGTGATGGCCCGTACCGTGAAAGACATTTTCTGCCGGTACAAAACCCTGCAGGGCTACCAGGTAAAACGCAAAGGCGGCTGGGATACACACGGCCTACCCGTAGAGCTGCAAGTGGAGAAACAACTCGGTATCACCAAAGACGATATCGGCCGCAAAATCTCTATTGAAGAGTATAACAAGAAGTGCCGCGAAACGGTGATGATGTATAAGGATCAGTGGGACGACCTCACTGTGAAAATGGGTTATTGGGTCGACCTGAAAAATCCGTACATCACCTACGAAAAAGAATACATCGAATCGCTGTGGTGGATCTTAAAGCAGTTCTACGACAAACAGCTCTTATATAAAGGCTATACCATTCAGCCTTACTCACCCGCTGCGGGTACCGGACTCAGTTCGCACGAGCTCAACCTGCCCGGATGCTACAAAGACGTAAAAGACACGTCCATCGTAGCACAATTCAAGGTGAAGCGGAATGCAAAATCAGAATCGCTGTTCCACTCGCGCACAGTCGGTGACTTATACATCCTCGCCTGGACGACCACTCCGTGGACACTTCCGTCAAACACGGCACTGGCGGTTGGGCCGAACATTGTGTACTCGAAGTTTGTAACGGTTAACCCGTACACCAAAACCCCGCAAACCATTATCATAGCGAAAGATCGCGCAGCAAGTGTATTTGAGGGCAGTGTGGCATCCATCATCAAGAACCTCGAGAAAGAAGGGCTTGAAGTAAAAAGTCATGTTACCGATTTCAAAGGATCGCAACTTGCGGGCGTTGAGTACGAGCAACTCATGCCGTACATCCAGCCGTTAACGGATGTGAATAAAGCATTTCATGTAGTAACAGGCGACTTCGTAACGACTGAAGACGGTACCGGTGTGGTACACATCTCTCCCACCTTCGGTGCGGACGACTTCCGCGTAGCAAAACAAAATGGTATCCCGGCCCTGACGGTGAACGATGAAGGCGGAAACGAAGTACCGACCGTTGACCGGAAAGGAAAATTCATTTCCACGATCGGTGCCAAACTGAAAGAAGGCGTAGCAAAGTACAACATCAAAACCCACAAGCCACTGGGCGATGACGACTTCTATGTTAAGAATTATACGAATGAAGATGAAAGCAACGCGGATTACAAAAACACCGATGTGATCATCTCGATCATTCTGAAAGAAGAAAACAAGGCCTTTAAAGTAGAGAAGTACGAACACACCTATCCGCACTGCTGGCGTACCGACAAGCCTGTATTGTATTATCCGCTCGATAGTTGGTTCATCAAAACCACTGCGCTTAAGGGCAAAATGGTGGAGACCAACAAAACCATTAACTGGAAACCGGAATCAACCGGAACCGGCCGCTTTGGAAACTGGCTTGAGAACCTGGTCGACTGGAACCTCTCGCGTTCACGCTACTGGGGAACACCGCTTCCAATCTGGAGAACGAAGGACGGTAAAGAAGAAATTTGCATCGGCTCGGTAGCACACCTCGAACAGGAAGTTGAAAAGGCAAAAAAAGCCGGCATCGCAAATTCCAAATTCGACATTCGCAGCGCTGCATTTGATCTGCACCGGCCGCACGTTGACGAAATTATCCTTGTGAGCAGCAAGGGCGAGCCGATGTATCGCGAAAGCGATCTGATTGACGTTTGGTTCGATTCGGGCGCGATGCCGTATGCGCAATGGCACTACCCGTTCGAGAACAAAGACGTGTTCGAGAAAAGTTATCCGGCCGATTACATTGCCGAAGGCGTAGACCAGACCCGCGGATGGTTCTTTACACTTCACGCGATCGCAAACCTGTTGAGCGAATCCAGCGAGGAGATCAAAGCCGTTAACAAAAAGGTAAATAATCCGGGCGTAGCGTTTAAAAACGTGATCTCGAACGGTCTTGTGCTCGATAAAAACGGCAACAAGATGAGCAAGAGTAAAGGCAACGTGGTAAACCCGTTCGAAAGCCTCTCTAAATATGGAGCCGATGTGGTACGCTGGTACATGATTGAAAATGCGCCACCATGGGATAACCTCAAGTTCGACTTTGACGGGATCGTTGAAACCCAGCGGAAGTTCTTTGGAACGCTCATCAACACGTATTCTTTCTTCGCGTTGTATGCGAACATCGATGGTTTTGAAAAGGACGAAATGAATAACGTAGCGTGGGATAAGCTGACCCCGCTCGATAAGTGGATTATTACAAAAGAACAATCACTCATCGAAGAGGTTACAGCTGCGTACAACGATTACGAGCCAACGAAAGCTGCACGGGCTATCCAGGAATTTGTCAACGATCACCTGTCGAACTGGTACGTTCGGCTCAACCGGAAGCGTTTCTGGCAACCAGCCTCTGCCGGAACTACGGCTGGAATGTCGGTCGATAAAAAAGCGGCTTACGAAACGCTGTACGAATGTTTGATGGTGACGGCACAACTGATGTCGCCCATTGCGCCATTCTTCAGCGAGTGGCTGTATAAAAACTTAACCGACAACATCCGACAAAAGGCCAAAGCCAACAATACTCCGCTGCAGTACGAATCGGTGCACCATACATTGTTGGTGAAGGCTCAGCCGAACCGTAAGGATACCGAGCTTGAGATTTCGATGGACTACGCCCAGCGCATTTGTTCGCTCGTGCACTCCATCCGTAAAAACAGCAAAATCAAAGTACGCACGCCCCTACAGAAAGTTTTGCTGCCCGTGCTCGATGAAAAATTTGCGCAGCGTGTGAAGAGCGTGGAAGATATCATCAAGGCAGAAGTTAACGTGAAAGAGATTCAGTATATCGATGACACGTCAGATTTGCTTGTGAAGAAAGTGAAACCCAATCTCGCCAAGCTCGGCAAGCAATACGGTCCGAAGATGAAAGAAGTTTCTGCCGTGATTGCTTCCTTCACAAAAGAAGACATTCAGACAATCGAGAAGAAAGGCAAACTCAGCAAAGGCGGATTTGACCTGGTGGTAGAAGATGTTCTGATTTCTTCGGAAGATATCCCGGGCTGGTCGGTAGCCAGCGAAGGCAATGTTACCGTGGCGCTCGACATCACCCTGACCGATGCGTTGAAGAAAGAAGGAACTGCACGCGATTTTGTAAACCGCATTCAAAACCTCCGCAAAGACATGGGTCTGGAGGTGCTCGATAAGATTTCGGTTGAACTGGAAGCGAGTTCTGCAGAAGTCGACAAAGCCATTACGGAATTTTCGGATTACATCCGCACGGAAACGCAGGCATTGGCGTTGGAGATTAAATCCAGCGTAAGCGATGCGGTGGAAATCGAAATGGAAGATTTCAACCTGAAGGTTAAGGTTACTCGTAAATAATATTATCCACAGACGACAGATTAACGTTTGTCTGTGGATCGCTATACCATACTAAATGAAGATTCTAAAATATTTTCTCGTTGCCTTTATCGTCATTCTCATCGATCAGGCGTCAAAAATCCTGGTGTACAACAACATGTACCTCCACGAAGAAATTTTTGTTTTTGGCGACTGGTTCCGGATTCATTATTTACTCAATCCCGGAATGGCATTTGGCATTAAATGGGATAATGAGTTCGGAAAGCTTGCACTAACCATCTTCCGGATTCTTGCGATGATCGGCATCAGCTATTACCTGTGGAAGATGGCGAAGCGCGGAGTACATAACGGTTTCCTCCTTTGCATGGGATTGATTTTAGGAGGAGCAGTAGGCAACGTAATCGACAGCACCTTTTACGGGGTTTTTCTTAACAACGCTCCGGCCGATGCTCCCACGCCATGGTTTCACGGTCAGGTGATCGACATGCTGTATTTCCCGATCTTCGATCTGACGTGGCCGAACTGGATTCCATTTATCGGTGGTGAATATTTCGAGTTCTTCAGTCCTGTGTTTAACATTGCCGACTCATCTATTTTTATCGGTGTTGTAATTATTCTAATCATGCAAAAGCGGTTCTTCCAAGAAAAGGAACAACCTGTTGTGCGCACAGAAGAAACGCCATCGCTGTCCGAGCCGCTGCCTCCGGCAGGCGAAACCAGGCCTGAGGAGCATTCGGCTTAGGAAATCATGCCGCTTGCGTAATAAATTGAGTCTTAGCCCATTCTGCGGTTTAGGCAAATTCATTATTCTTAGTACTTTTAGGGCTACTGAAGTTTTACCTAACCGTATAATCAATGAGTTTGTTTGTCAAGAAGCCTCTTGAACAGTTACTGGCAGCCAGTAATGAAAAAGGATTGAAGCGAACGCTGGGTCCTGCCAACCTGATCGCACTCGGAATCGGAGCGATCATTGGTGCAGGGTTGTTTGTTCGTACTGCTGCTGCTGCCGGCCAGGCCGCTGGTCCTGCCGTTACCATTTCGTTTATCATTGCCGCTGTGGGTTGTGCCTTTGCGGGATTGTGTTATGCCGAGTTCGCATCCATGATTCCGGTAGCCGGCAGTGCATATGCCTACAGTTATGTTACCATGGGTGAGATTGTTGCCTGGATTATCGGTTGGGCACTCATTATGGAGTATGCCCTGGGTGCGGCAACCGTTAGTATTGCATGGAGTGAATATTTAAACCGGCTTCTGGGAGGGGGGATTCCATACGAGTGGTGTCACTCTCCGTTTGAGAGCATTACCGATGCAAACGGAGTCTTCCATCAGGGTATTATCAACGCCCCTGCCTTAATTATTCTGTTGTTGTTAACGCTGCTACTGATCAAAGGAACGCAGGAGTCTGCTTTTGTTAACGCGATCATTGTGTTCATCAAAGTAGCCATTGTAGTGTTGTTCATCTTCATTGGATGGCAGTTTATTAACCCGGGAAATCACACACCGTACATGATTCCTGAAGGCGCTGCGCCTGTAATCGATCAGTCGGGAAAAGTAATCCGCGAGTACACCGAATGGAACAAATTCGGATGGGGCGGAGTGTTGGGCGGTGCCGCGATTGTGTTCTTTGCCTTTATTGGTTTCGATGCAGTGTCTACCGCTGCGCAGGAAGCTAAGAATCCAAAACGCGATATGCCGATTGGTATTCTTGGATCGCTGGTGGTATGTACCATTCTATACATCTTATTCGGTCACGTGTTAACCGGTGTGGCACCCTGGCAGGACTTTGCCGATCCGCAAAAAGGTGGTGAAGCTTCAGTGGCTTACGCAATTAGTCATTACATGCCGGGATATGAGTGGCTTTCAACAGCTGTTACCATTGCGATCCTCGCGGGTTTCTCATCGGTAATCCTGGTTATGTTGTTGGGTCAGAGCCGCGTGTTCTATACCATGAGCAATGACGGACTCATTCCAAAAGTATTCAGCGTATTGCACCCACGCTTTCAAACACCATACCGGTCAAACTGGATTCTGTTTGTATTCGTAGGCTTGTTTGCCGCATTTGTACCCGGTCACGTAGCGGGAGACTTGACGAGTTTTGGAACGTTATTCGCGTTTGTACTGGTAAGCCTCGGGGTTTGGATTCTGAGAATCAAATCACCGAACATCGAACGGCCGTTTAAATCTCCTTTGTCGTCTAAGAAATTCCCGTTGGTGCCAATTTTGGGTGCTGTAATCTGTACCGCCATGATTGCCGCCATCGACAGCAGAACGTTGACCGTTGCCGCGGTGTGGATGGTTATTGGTTTGGTGGTGTACTTCGCGTACAGCCGCCACCACAGTAAGCTCACAAAGAAGCCTTAGGGCGAATTGTATAAACATTTTAAGAGGCTGCCGAAACAGCCTCTTTTTTTATGCCCTGACAGTCGCTATTTTTAGCCATCATGGTTACAACACTTCTCGATCACGGCTGGAAAAAATTCACACGATCCTCATCTTTTAATAAAGATGCAGCCACGTCCGTCTTCCTCGGTATCATGGCACTCATGATGGTGGGGTACTCGCTTGCCTTCGGCTTCGCACTGAACACGATCATTACGAAAGCCCTCGACCAGTCCGACAGCTTTCTGTTCGTGAACATGTTGCTGCTCTACTATTTTGTTTTGGAATTCGTGATGCGCTACATGATCCAAAATCTGCCAGTAATCGATATTCAGCCATACCTCCATCTTCCGATCAGGCGATCTGGCATCATGCATTTTTTGCTTATCAAATCGCTGGTCCATGTCATGAACTTCCTTGTATTGTTGTTGTTCATGCCGTTTGCCTTTACGGTAGTGGCCGGGAAATTTGGCTTAGGCGGAGCCTGCACATGGCTGCTTTCTATTTGGTTGGTGAGCCTTGCACTGCACTACCTCGTCATCCTCTTCAAAAAACAGTTGGATGACTCAATCTGGGGCATTCTGATTTTTGTTCTCTTCTTCTCCTTCCTTGCTGCCGCTGATTACTACAGCTGGTTCAGGTTATCGGATGTTTCAGCAGCATTATTCTCTTCGGCTGCCAGCCAGGCAGGCGTGGTACTGGTGATATTTCTGTTGCTGGCTGCACTATATCTCTTTTGTTACCGGTTTTTTCTGCAGGGCGTTTACACAGACGAACAACAAGCCAGTACGGTTAAGCGAAAAACCCAGGACTTTTCATTCCTGCAGGGGCTCGGAAACATGGGAGACTGGATTGCCCTGGAGCTTAAGCTCATTTTCCGCAACAAGCGGCCGCGCACAGTTTTATACGTGTCGGGCCTTTTTCTGTTGTACGGACTAATCTTCTATACGAAGGACACATACCGCGTAGATATGCCGTGGTTCCTCCTGTTCATTGGCTTATTCATCACCGGTATTTTCATGATCAACTACGGGCAGTATTTGTATAGCTGGCAAGCGAGTCATTTTGACTTTACCCTTACGCGGCCGGTATCGCTTCGTCAATTCATCGAATCAAAATACTGGTTGCTGAACACGGCAACCGTGTTCTGTTTCCTGCTAAGCATCCCGTATGCCTGGTTTGGATGGGACATTGTTTTCGCGAACGCGATGCTCACGTTGTTCAACCTGGGCGTGAATATTTTTATCATCCTGAATATGGCCATGTGGGGGCCGAAAAAAATTAACCTGACCAAAGGTGGCTCCATGAACTATCAGGGTGTTGGCGCGGCACAATGGGTAATGGGCATACCCCTGCTCCTGAGTCCATACGTCTTTTACATCCCCTTCGCAATTTTCGGCCGGTCCGATCTGGGCATCATTGCCATCGGGTTAACCGGGGTACTGGGAATTGTGCTTAGGCCCTATCTTTTAACGCTAACAGTTAAACGCCTCGAGCGTTTAAAGTATTCCATCGCAGAAGGTTTCAGACAAGATTAACACATTATGATCGCTATCCAGTCACTAAAAAAAGCTTACAAAGATGTCACCGTTCTTGACATCGCAGAACTATCCATCGGTCAGAACGAAAGTTTCGGCCTGGTAGGAAATAACGGTGCCGGCAAAACCACCTTATTCCGAACAATTCTTGATCTGATCCGGCCAACTGCGGGCAAAGTTGAGATCAACGGAAAAAACGTTCAGGGGAATGACGAATGGAAATCGTACCTCGGATCTTTCCTGGACGAAGGATTTTTGATTCCTTACCTCACACCCGATGAATACTTCCGCTTTGTGGGAAAACTGCACAATTACTCCGATGCTGACATGAAAAGTTTCTATCAGAAGTTTGAGGAACTGTTCAATGGCGAAATCACCGGCAAAGACAAATACATCAGCGACCTGTCGAAAGGTAATTTGAAGAAAGTGGGCATTGCAGCAGCATTTATGGGCAACCCGCAAATCATCATGCTTGATGAACCCTTTGAAAACCTCGACCCGACTTCACAAATCCGTGTTAAAAATCTTCTGCTGGAAGAACGCAAACAGCGCGGCATGACGTACCTGATTTCAAGCCACGACCTGAACCACGTGACTGAAATTTGCGAACGCATTGTGATCCTCGAGAAAGGAAAGGTGATCAATGATCTGAGAGGCAATCAGAATATGCTGGCGGAACTCGAGGCTTATTTCAAAGCCTAGTGAGCCTCGTTTTGGCGAAAGCGCTTGGTAATAAGATCAAGCTCAGCCTGTTTTAGTGCAGTAGTTTTTCTTAGAATCTCTACAAAGTAAGCAACCTCTTTCTCCGTAGCCGGGCAGCCAACGTTGTCACCCGTTTCCGGACCACCGCCTTCCGGCCGCATCTTCGAATCGGCCAGCAACGTTCCATTGGCATCAAACACCAGCCAATAGGGAATTCCGGATTTGCCACCATGATATCTCTCCATCATGTCAGCTGCGCCCGGGTTCTCCAGATTTTTCTTTCCTTCCGACTCCATAACCACAAGGTGACGGACAACAAAATTGTCGTCAAAGAACTTCTTTACCGATGCATCGTTCATTGCAGCATCCATTTTATGACACCAGCCACACCATGACGCATGAAACATCAGAAAAACCTTCTTGTTCTCCTTCTTTGCTGTGGTATACGCGTCTGACATTACCTTGTCGGCCGACTCCGGAGTTTGAGCAGCCACAACCGCCGAGCAACAAATTATCAACAAGGCGGGTAAGTATCGTTTCATGGTTTCAGGATTTAATTATGAAGATACAAATTATATTTGTCATAAATCAGGCAGTGAACGTGGATCGGTTATTCAACAGGAAAACACATATTTTTTGGTACAGCATTTCGCTGTGCGCACTGCTTTTTATACTCAACTGGTTAAAACTTCGGCTCGTAATCATTGACCACGCCTTTGAAATTTACGCAGGCGCTATCGCGTTAATCTTTACGGGGCTGGGCATCTGGCTGGCTCTCAAACTGACAAAACCAAAAGTAAAGACCGTGGTGGTAGAGCAACCCGTTTATATCACTCAGCATAATTTTGTTTTGAACGAACAGGAACTGAATAAACTCCAGATCAGTAAACGCGAACTCGAAGTTTTACAGTTGATGTCGGAGGGGCTAAGCAATCAGGAAATGGCCGACAGACTTTTCCTCTCCGTAAGCACCATTAAAACCCACGCCAACAACCTCTTCGGCAAACTGGACGTGACGCGAAGAACCCAGGCGATCAGCAAGGGAAAACAACTCGGGCTCATTCGCTGATTGTACCCTCCGAAAGTTCCATAAGGCCCTGAAAAGCGAAAATCAACCGAAAGGTTGAGCGGGAATTCACTAGCCCCGTCCACCTTTACAGCACAAAACAAAAGACACATGAAAAAAAATGTATGGATTTTCGGACTAATTGCCGGCGCGCTCATCACTGCCTTCGCGAACTACATGGCCTGGGTTTGCTGCGCGAATCCCGAATTTGAGTCGAATGATTTTTTGGGATATACCGCAATGCTGGTTGTATTCTCCCTGATTTTTGTGGGAATACGGAATTACCGCAACCACTACCTCAACGGACAAATCACCTTCGGTAACGCGCTAAAGGCCGGCTTCTTCATGTCGTTGATCGCCTCAACGCTGTATGTGCTGGTGTGGCTGGTGGACTACTACGTGTTCATCCCCGATTATATTGATTACTACGTTTCACATGTGATGTATAAAACCAGGGTGGGTGGAGCAAGCGAAACCGAGCTGGCGGAAACGGCTAAGAATCTGGCCAATTTTAAAGAGCTGTATAAGAATCCGCTTTTCGTTGTGGTGTCAACGTTCATGGAAGTATTTCCAATCGCTATGATTGTTTCGCTGATCAGCGCATTAATTCTGAAGAGAAAGGCAAACCAGGAAGCGGTGGCGGGTTAACAAAACACTTGAAGGGCAGGAATTACTCCTGTCCTTTTGCTTTCATTTTTGAGAACTCCCGGAATCTTCGCGTAAGTGCAATGCTAAAGCCAGCCATCAGCACGAGGGTTCCAATCCACAGCACATTCACGAAAGGCTTCTCCATCGCTTTGATAACAACCCAGTTTTTCTGACGTGTTTGAATGCCGAGCGTCAATTCATCCGACTCAGGATGAACATTCAGCAACGAAATTTTCAATCCCAAATCGCCCACCTCGTCAGCCGCAATTCCTCCGCGTGCATTGGTACCCAAAATGAGAATTGGCTGCACATAGTAATCTTTGCGCTCAGCCTGAATTTTTATGGTCGCCTGAATGGCTACAAACGTTGAGTCGATTTTCTCACCGCCTATTTCATAGAGCCGCGTAAGTTTCTCCACTACGGTTACATAGTCGTTAACATAAAATTCTTTGGCCCGTTTTACCCGGATTTCCTCGCGCTCTTTCCAGCTTTCGCGCGCTTCTTCAGTCATCGGGGCCGAAACGTGTGTGTACAAATCTAACCCCAGCGCATGGCTGATGTCGGGTGACGAAACCGTACCCATTTGTTCATTCACTTGCAGCCTCGGGCGGAGCGTAAAGCGATGCTTGCCATTTTGACTGAATAGAATTTCATAAAATGTGTTCTCACCAAAGATTTCAAACTTCTCGCCTTTGCTGAACAACTTCTCACCTTCATAATAGATATCACGCTTGGCAACCACCATGTGCTTATCGGGGGTTGATTCTATGTCGTTCTTGTCGACATAGCCCTTCTTGCTTCTCGGCTCAACACGCTCGCCGGCATACTCAATATCATAACCAGCCATGGTGCGCGGCTCATTCACGAACAACAACAAATTTTCGCGGTTAAACTCTTCGCTCAACTGCTTGGAGATTAACATGCCGGTGTTGTTCAGGGAAACAACTTTCGAATATCCGGAAGAGAACATAATGCCAACCAGCATCAGTCCGATACCAATGTGTGCCACAGCTCCGCCCGAAAGTGACGGACTGGAACGAAGTACCGAGTAAAGAATTTTCAGATTCGAGAAAACGGTAAACAGTCCTGCAAACAACAGCAGCGAATAACCGACGTTATACGTTCTGGCCGCATTGATAATAATCACCGCAACCAGCATTGAGGCTACGATCGGGATAAACAGTTCGTTGAGCAGCACTTTGCGATCCATCTTCTTCCACCAGAAAAACTGCCCGATCCCGGATAGTAACCCCACCGCAAGTGCACCCCAAAGTTGAATTTTCGAATAGTACGTAACCTGGTCCGCTGGCGGGGCGATATTCGAACTTCCGCCAAAAGCCTCAATAAGCCTGTTCCAAACCGGAATTGACGTAGGCATCAGCACCTGTAAACCCATCAGACACAATACGGTGGCGCCAATGAAAATCCAGAACTCACGCGACCATACATCGGTTTCTTTTTCGGTAGTTGGAATTTGTTTCCAACGCATCGCAGTAAAAACAATCGCGATCAGCAGAAAGAAGAACAGATAAATGAGCAACTGCCCTGAAAGGCCCAAATCGGTAAATGAATGCACAGACGCATCGCCCAGCACTCCGCTTCGCGTAAGGAATGTTGAGTACAGGATTAAAATGAACACCATGATCACCAGAATCATGGAGGCTATTAAGGCCGTACCGCTGTTGCGATACGTAATCATGGTATGGATCGACGCAATCAGTACCAGCCACGGAACATATACGGCATTTTCAACAGGATCCCAGTTCCAGTAACCGCCAAAGTTCAACGTTTCGTAGGCCCAGTAGCCACCCATTAAGATACCGAGACCTAAAATCGCTCCGGCCACTAACGACCACGGCAGCGCAGGACGAATCCATTCGCTGTATTTTTTTATCCACAAGCCGGCAATACAAAACGAGAATGGCACGAGCGTTAATGCAAAGCCCAGGAACAACGTAGGTGGATGAATCACCATCCAATAGTTCTGCAACAACGGATTTAATCCGCTGCCATCTTCGGGAATAAAGTCCGGCTGAATTTTAAAGATTGGATCGGGCAACGCATCGCGCAACAGAATGAAGGGAGAACTTCCAATTTTAACTTCGATGCCGGGAATCACAACGCCCAAAATCATCGATGCCAGAAACGCCTGCACAAGTGCAAAAACAGTCATCACCGGGGCCTCCCAGAATCGATTAACAAAAATTAGTACTATACCAATGATGGCATGCCAGAACATCCACAGCAGAAAGCTTCCCTCCTGTCCGTTCCAGAAGGTTGAGATCAGATAATAAGCGGGCAGTTTCTTATCGGAATGCGAATACGCATAGTGATACTCGAAATAGTGATTGGAGATAATCACGAACAAGGTAACGCAGATGCCCAGTACGGCTGCAGCATGAATATAAAAACCAACCCGGCCGTTTATCAGCCATTGATTTTTTAATGACAGGTCCGATACAGTAGTCGATTTGAAATACGAAAACGCGGTGGCGATTGCCGCCACAAACGAAAGGATAACAAACAGGTGGCCTAAATTGCCGATGAAATAGTGCATCAAAGAATGTTAAATACCCGCGTTGAGCTTTTGATCCTGGTATTTAGAAGGACATTTTAATAAAATCTTGTTGGCAACAAACGTTTCGCCCGAATACCCTCCGATCACGACAACTTTTTCGGACCGCATAAAATCCTGAGGCATGGGTTCGTTATACACCACTACCTGTTCTTTTTTATTGTCGTCAACCATAACAAACGAGAACGACACCTGATCGGCTCCTGGTTCAATACCTACTACGTGGCCCTGATTGTCTTTCTTCAGCTCGCCCACCACATGGATGCTCTCTGAATTTCCGGCTACCGCCATTTTGTGTGCCTCGTCAAAGGTGACGTAGCTGCTTGCATCGCCCGCGGTACTGATGATTACACCAATGGCCGCAGCAATCACAATAATGATAAAAATGTGGCTCTTCTTCATAAATCCGTGCTCAATATGCAGGGGCAAAATTACGCTATAACCCGCTAATTCACAGGTTTTTTAACAGCTTATTAACAGGATTGAAAGGGGCTATTTTTTGTCGTTGAGCTTGTTCTCCAGGCGCTTGATTTTGCGTTCCAGTGTGAACAGGAAAGTAAACAATCCCAATAGCACAATCAGGATAATGGCCACGACAACATAAATCTGGCCGTTCGACCGCATTACATCGGCCATTTCAAAATCCTGAGCTTGAACCACAGTACCCGAGAGCATGAACAACATTAGGTAAACAAGTTTTTTCATAGTTCAGTTTCTGAAATTTTTTCGTTGAGGGCACGGTAGCGAATCCGTAATGAACTGATCCAAAGGCCCATAAAAAACCATCCGATAACGGCCGGGTAAAAAACCAGGCGCATGCGGCCGTCCAGGTCGTACGCATTGAAGGCCGGGTTACCGTCATCACCGGGGTGCATGCTGCTGTAAAGCCTCGGGATGATAAAAATCAGGGGGATCATCGATGCAAAGGCGAAAATATTATACACCGCACTCAGCCTGGCACGCTGTTCCTGGTTTTGAAAAGACGACCGCAGCACGAAGTACGCCAGGTAAACCAGCAACGCGATGGCTGCTCCTACCTGCTTCGGATCGCCATGCCAGAACAAACCCCACGCATAGTGTGCCCAAACCATTCCGGTAAGCATTCCCAAAACTCCGAATGCTGTGCCTACGTTGGCAAATTCCACCGAGCGGATATCATCCTCTTTCGAGGACGTTACCAGGTACCTGATCGCATAAACGACTGAGATCAGGAACATGAACGTCATCCCAAACCACATCGGTACGTGGAAGTAGAGTGAACGAATGGTCTCGTGAATCCGCAACCGGGGAACGGCAAACAACAATCCTCCGATGTGTACATACACCAGAAGAACAATTGCCAGAATTTTCCACCAGGTTTTCTTCAAAGTCGTTGGCTTTAGCTGCGCCAAATATACGGGAAGAGTATGTACCCGAGCGCGGCAGCGATACAATTTATTGCCAGCAGATTTAAAATCTCATCGGTGCTTGCGGCCCGCTCTATACCGTCAACGGCATTTTTGGTTACGCGTATCGTCATTAATAGAATAGACACCACCACCGGAAAGCTGAGCACGGCCATCAGTACGTTGCTGTTATTCCCTTTCGATGCAATTCCTGAAATAATGCTCAGCGAAGTAGAAAGCCCTAATGAGCCAAGCACCAATGCACTAAAAAACACGAGGTGATCCTGCACCGGGTTTACGATGAATATCGAGAACAAAATATACCCGCTAACGGAGATCAGCAGACACAAAGCCGAGTTATAAATAATCTTGGATAGTATGATTTGCTGCGGACTGGCAACTGTATAATAATAGATCAGTACGCCCTTACGCTCACCGATAAAGCTCTTCGCCACGCTGTTCACAACCGAAAAAAGAATTACCAGCCAGAACAAAGCCGACCAGGTCATTGCATTGATCGTGTTTACCCGCAAATTGAACGTGAGGTAGCAAATGAACACCAGGCTGAACAGGTATAGCCCGAGGCCGGCTATCACCGACTTCCGCCTGAGTTCGAGCAAAAAATCTTTCCTGATCAGTTCAAAAACGCCCATTCGAAAGCACCTTGTGGATAAGGAGGCAAATTATCGTTCAAATTCTTAAATCCTTAAATCCAGGTCAAATTTATTAGTTTTGCTGTCCTTTTATCGTTAACAAATGGCTGAAAAGCACGCAATTTTAGTTACCGGAGCAGCTGGTTTTATCGGGTTTCACCTTTCCAGGAAACTTTGCAGCCTGGGATACGCTGTTACCGGCATCGACAACCTGAATGATTATTACGAGGTAAGCCTGAAAGAGGCCCGTCTCGGCATTCTCAAAAACACCGAAGGATTTTCATTTCACAAACTCGACATCACCGACAAAAAGGCGATCGACAGCTTGTTCGAAAAATCGAAGTTTAAATATGTTGTCAACCTGGCCGCACAAGCGGGGGTCCGGTATTCACTTACGAACCCGTATGCTTACCTCGAAAGCAACCTGCATGGCTTTCTGAACATACTGGAAGCTTGCCGGCACAACAAGGTTGAGCATCTTGTATATGCGTCCTCGAGCTCGGTGTATGGCGCCAACAAAACAATGCCATTCTCTGTGCATCACAATGTTGATCACCCGATTTCCTTGTATGCCGCCACAAAGAAGTCAAACGAGCTGATGGCCCATACATACTCAGCACTGTTCAATTTGCCAACAACCGGCTTGCGCTTCTTTACGGTATACGGGCCATACGGCCGGCCGGACATGGCATTATTCATCTTTACAAAAGCAATCCTCGAAGGCAAACCCATTGAAGTTTACAACCACGGAAAGATGAAGCGCGACTTCACGTACGTGGACGATATTGTAGAAGGTATTGTTAGATTAATTCCAACCGTTCCGAAAGGAGAAAAATCATGGAACGGTGCTACACCTGACGCAGCTTCAAGCTTCGCACCGTATCGCCTGTATAACATCGGAAACAACAGTCCGGTAGAGCTCATGCATTTTATCGAGGTGATTGAAGATAAACTTGGAAAGAAAGCAGTTAAGAATCTGTTGCCAATTCAGGAAGGAGACGTTCCGGAAACCTATGCCGATGTTGAGGCGCTTACCGAAGCGGTTGGCTTCAAACCTTCCACATCGATTGAAACAGGCATTGGAAACTTCATCAGCTGGTACAAAGAATATTACAAGAAATAAGCAATGGAAAAAGTAGGAATCATTGGTTTAGGATATGTCGGCCTGCCGCTGGCGGTTGAATTTGGTAAGATCGTTGACGTGATCGGATTCGATATTAATACAGAGCGGATTGAAGAATTAAAAAAAGGATTCGATCGTACCCGCGAAGTTGATGCGAATGATCTGGCCGCGGCCAAAAAACTAAGTTACTCGTCAAACCTGAACGATCTTAAGACCGCAACCTATTATATCGTTACCGTTCCAACTCCGGTTGACGAGTATAAAAAGCCCGACCTCACGCCTATTTTGAGTGCGTCCAAAACCGTGGGCAGCGTCCTTAAAAAAGGAGACATCGTGATTTATGAATCAACGGTTTACCCGGGCTGTACGGAAGAGGACTGCGTACCTGTTCTGGAAAAAATGAGCGGCCTCAAATTCAATGTCGACTTTTTCTGTGGCTATTCGCCCGAACGGATTAATCCGGGCGATAAACTCCATCGCGTAACCACCATCAAGAAAATTACGAGTGGCAGCACGCCCGAAGTTGCCGATCAAGTTGATGCGCTCTACCGGAAAATTGTGGTTGCCGGTACGCACAAAGCTTCTTCCATCAAAGTAGCCGAAGCTGCAAAAGTTATTGAAAACGCTCAACGCGATATCAACATCGCATTTGTCAATGAGCTTGCGCTGATCTTCGACCGCATGAACATCGATACGCAGCAAGTACTCGAAGCGGCCGGTACCAAGTGGAACTTTCTTCCCTTCAAGCCGGGCCTCGTGGGTGGCCATTGCATCGGAGTTGATCCATATTATCTGACGCACAAAGCGGAAAGTGTGGGCTATCGTCCGGAAGTGATCATTGCCGGAAGACGGATCAACGATAACATGGGTGCTCATATCGCCAGTCGTGTGATCAAACTCATGGCCCAGCACGATCAGCCGATATCCAAAGCAAACATTTTGGTTTTAGGGATTACATTCAAAGAGAATTGCCCTGACATCCGCAACAGCAAAGTGGTTGATGTAATCCAGGAACTGCAAAGCTACGGCACACTGGTGGATGTGTATGACCCCCAGGCCGATGCTGCCGAAGTTGAACATGAATACAAACTCAAGCTGGTAACAGCGTTGAATAAGAAATACAACGCGATTGTCCTGGCGGTTAGTCATGACGACTTCAAAACAATCGATTGGAATAAAATCAAGAACGAAAAAACAGTTGTTTACGATGTGAAGGGATTTCTCGATAAATCAATCGTTACAGCGAGACTATAGCTATGAAAAAAATTCTGGTAACAGGCGGGGCGGGCTACATTGGCAGTCACACAACGGTTGAGTTGATTCAGGCAGGATATGAACCTGTAGTTATCGACAACTTCATCTACAGCGATGGCTCACTGATTACCGGAATAGAAAAGATCACCGGCAAAAAAGTAAATTTTCACAAAGGCGATTGCCGCGATAAAGAGTTCCTCGTTGAGTTATTCAAAACGCAGGGTCCCATTGATGGTGTAATTCACTTCGCAGCATTAAAGTCCGTAGGTGAATCGGTTCAAAAGCCGCTGCTCTATCACCAAAATAACATTGAGTCGCTGTTGGTTTTACTGGAGGTGATGAAGCAATTCAATGTCCGTGATTTCATTTTCTCATCTTCGTGCACTGTGTACGGCCAACCCGATCACATTCCCGTAAATGAGAGCGCTCCCTTCAAACGCGCTGAATCTCCGTATGGTGCCACCAAACAAATTTGTGAGCGCATCCTGGAAGATTCCTTTGTTGACGGCTTCCGGATTGTTTCGCTGCGCTACTTCAATCCGATCGGTGCGCATAAGTCGTCCCTGATCGGTGAGGTTCAGTTTGGCAATCCCAACAATCTCGTTCCATACATCACACAAACTGCAGCAGGCTGGCGCGACAAACTCACCATTTTTGGAGGCGACTACAGCACTCCTGATGGCACCTGTTTGCGCGACTACATCCATGTAACCGATTTATCGGTTGCTCATCTTCTGGCATTGAAGTTTTTGGATAGCCGCAAAGAAGATACGTTGTACGAGGCTTTTAATGTAGGCACCGGCCAGGGCGTTTCCGTTCTGGAACTTGTGAAGGGATTCACTCACGCAACGGGTGTAAACGTGCCGTACAACATCGGTGCCCGCAGGCCCGGAGACGTTGAAAAAGTGTTTGCCGATCCTAAAAAAGCCAATTCTGTGCTGGGCTGGAATGCAAAACTCTCCATCGAAGACGCCCTGCTGGATGCCTGGAACTGGCAGAAAAAACTCACCAAGTAATGTTAACTTGCGCGGTCATTTTTGATCGGTGCAAGGCATGGAAAAAATTAAAATGGTTGATCTGCATACGCAGTATGCACGCATTAAACCTGAAATAGATGCAGCCATTCAGGCTGTGCTCGACTCAACCGCTTTTATTCAGGGACCGCAGGTGGCAACCTTTGCCCAAGAACTTGCTCAGTTCACCGGAGCAAAACATGTAATCCCCTGCGCCAACGGAACCGATGCACTTCAAATCGCTATGATGGCGCTCGGCTACAAACCGGGCGATGAAATCATCCTTCCGGTTCATACGTATGTCGCTACTGCAGAAGTAATCGCCCTTCTTGGACTAACACCGGTTTTTGTGGACGTGGATCCGCAAACCTTCAACATTGATCCGGAGCAGATCATCGAAAAGATAACACCGAGAACAAAAGCCATTGTGCCGGTTCATCTGTACGGCCAATGCGCCAACATGGAAGCGATCCTGAAGATTGCTGACGAGCATAACATCCATATAATTGAAGATGCCGCACAATCCTTAAGCGCTGAGTTTATTTTTTCTGACGGATCAAGAAAAAAATCCGGAACGATCGGCACAGTCGGAACAACGTCTTTCTTTCCTTCCAAAAACCTGGGTTGCTATGGCGATGGCGGAGCAATCTTCACAAACGACTCTGCGCTTGCCGAAAAAATCACGATGATGGCCAATCATGGTCAGAAGGTGAAGTATCATCACGAAGTAATTGGTGTAAACAGCCGGCTGGATACGCTTCAGGCAGCCATCCTGAGTGTAAAGCTGAAGTACCTGAACGAGTACACCGCGAAGCGAAATGACGTTGCCGGGTATTACGACAAAAATCTGGCGGGCATCAAACAGATTACCATACCCTACCGCGCGTCAAATTCAACCCACGCATTCCATCAATACACAATCAAGTTGGATGGCGTAGATCGCGATGAGTTCAAACTTTATCTCGACAAATGTCAGATCCCCAGCATGATCTATTATCCCGTTCCTTTATATCTTCAAAAAGCTTATAAACAACCCGGGGTTGATCGGGGCGCCTTCCCGGTAACGGAAAAACTATCAAAAACCGTTCTCTCGTTACCCATTCACACCGAAATGAATGCGGAACAATTGGAGTACATTTGCACCATTATCCGAAAGTACTTTTAGTCATGGGCGCATATACTGCACATCCAACCGCTGTTATTGACGAAGGCTGTGAAATTGGGGAGGGCACAAAGATCTGGCACTTTTCTCATATCATGCCCAAGTGCAAGATTGGTAAGAACTGTAACATTGGTCAGAACGTGGTTATCTCACCTGAAGTTGTTATTGGTGAGAATGTGAAGGTTCAAAACAACGTATCGATTTACACCGGTGTTACCTGCGAAGACGATGTCTTTTTAGGTCCCTCGATGGTGTTCACCAACGTCACCAATCCACGCAGTGCAGTAAACAGGCGCGGACAGTATGCCAAGACGATCGTGAAGAAGGGCGCTTCAATCGGAGCAAACGCAACGATTGTATGTGGTCACGATATCGGCCGGTTCGCATTCATCGGAGCGGGCGCGGTGGTCACGAAAAATGTTCCGGACTATGCCTTAGTAATTGGAAATCCCGCTCGTCAAACCGGTTGGATGAGCGAATACGGTCATAAACTCACGTTCGATGCCTCTGGTATCGCGGTCTGCGAGGAGAGCCAGGAAAAATATAAATTGGAAAACGGAAAAGTTTCAAAGATATCCTGATGAAGAATTTTGCGCTCATAGGCGTTGCCGGATATATCGCACCGCGGCATTTACAAGCAATCCGTGATACCAAAAACAATCTGGTAGCTGCGTTAGACAAGTTTGATACCGTTGGTATTCTTGATTCATACTTTCCGTCAGCCGATTTCTTTACCGAATTTGAACGTTTCGATCGCCATCTTGACAAGCTGCGCAGGCTCGGCAAAAAAATTGATTACGTAAGCATTTGCACACCGAACTACCTTCACGATTCGCACATTCGTTTTGCGTTACGCCATCAGGCGGATGCCATTTGCGAAAAGCCTCTTGTGCTCAACCCCTGGAATGTTGATGCCCTCGAAGAAATTGAAAAAGAAACCGGGAAACGTGTATTCACCATTCTTCAGCTCCGGCTTCACCCCAGCATCATCGCGTTGAAAAAAGAAATTGAAGCGAGCCCGAAGGATAAATCTTTTGAAGTTGACCTCACCTACATTACTTCGCGCGGTCACTGGTATCAAACCAGTTGGAAGGGCGATAACAGCAAATCGGGTGGTGTAGCCACCAATATCGGCATTCACTTTTTCGATATGCTGGCGTGGGTTTTTGGCGATGTTAAAAAGAACACCGTTCACTTGCTTACCGCAGACTCCGCGGCCGGAGTATTGGAACTTGGCAAAGCAAAAGTCCGCTGGTTCCTGAGCATCGACTACAACAACGTTCCTGACGATCTGAAAGCAAAAGGCAAGCGGACCTATCGTTCCTTAACAATGGAAGGTCGCGAAATCGAGTTCAGCGATGGTTTCACCGATCTCCACACCAAGAGCTACGAACAGATTTTGTTGGGCAACGGTTTCGGGCTAAAAGAAGCTCGTCCTTCGATCCAAACGGTACACGAAATCCGGAACCAGGAAATTGCACCCCTGCAGGGCGACTATCATCCCATGCTTAAAAACAAAAAATAGTGATTCCGTTTGTTGATCTTCGGCTACAGTACGAATCGATACAGTCAGAGATCGATCAGGCAGTAAAGGAGGTTTTTACACAAGCGCAGTTTATCGGGGGTGAACCCGTGGTAAAATTTGAGCTGCAATTTTCTCAGGTGCTGGGTGTAAAGCACTGCATCGGAACGGGAAACGGAACCGACTCGCTTTTTCTGATTCTGAAGGCGCTAGGCATCGGCCCGGGCGATCAAGTCATCACTCCTGCTTTCAGCTGCATGCCGTCAGCAGAGTGCATCACGCTCGCGGGAGCCACTCCGGTTTTTGCCGATGTCGACAATGATTTTTACACCATCGACCCAAACCAGGTAGCGCAGAAGATTAACTCAAAAACAAAAGCGGTAATTGCTGTTCATCTGTACGGTCAGGCCGCACCGGTGTCGCAATTAAAAACGCTTTGCGATAGGCATGGAATTTATTTGATCGAAGATTGTGCTCAGGCCCACCTGTCAAAAGATAACACCGGGTTTGCAGGAACGTTCGGCATTGCAGCCGCTTTCAGTTTTTATCCCACAAAAAATCTGGGTGCGTATGGTGATGCGGGTTGCGTAGTTACACAGCAGGATGATTTGGCTGAACGCGTTCGCAGACTCGCCAACCACGGGGCTCTCAAACGTAACGACCACGAGATGGAAGGAACCAATAGCCGGCTCGATACACTGCAAGCTGCTATTCTTTCTGCCAAGCTAAAACATCTTCACCAGTGGAACGAGCAACGCATCATACTGGCACAAATTTATCATACACTACTCGAGGGAGTAGAAGGCATTACGCTTCCTGCGGTCCGCGAAAATTCCGTGCACACATTTCATATCTTCGCCATCCGAACAAAAAAGCGGAACGCGCTTAAAAGTTACTTGTCCGATCAAGGTATTGAAACCCTGATCCACTACCCCGAAGGCTTACCCTTTACAAACGCATATCGTTTCAGGAATTTTAGTGTTGGAGATTTTCCGGTAACGGCAGCCCTTCAAAATGAAGTTCTTTCGCTGCCGATCTATCCGGGCTTGGCGAGCACCGACCAGGCCTTGGTGGCCCAAAATGTCAAAAACTATTTTTTGGGATAATACTCAGTGTAGCAGCCATTTATCCGTAACTTTATAGGATTTTATCCGCATGGCCACACAGCTCGCAGCTGCCGTAACGTCCTTTGTTATCTGCTTTTTGATCATTCCGGTGATCATCAAATACTCTCTTGAAAAAAACCTCGTAGATATCCCCGGCCGGAGAAAAATCCACAAAAAAATTACCCCCTCCATGGGAGGGATAGCCATCTTCATCGGCTTTGTACTGTCAACGCTTATCTGGACTGAAATCGCTCATTGGAAAGACATGCGGTTTATTTTGATCGCGCTTTTCATGGTGTTTTTTATTGGTGTGCGTGACGATCTTGTGCCGCTGCGCCCCTTTATGAAATTGCTTGGCCAGGTGGTTGCCGCCATCGTGCTCATGGCACTCTTCGACCTTCGCTTAAAATCATTTTATGGTTTGTTGGGGATTTATGACGTGCCGCTGGCGGTCAGCTATGTCATAACGTTGTTCACCATCATCGTGATCACAAATTCGTTTAACCTGATTGACGGTCTCGATGGCTTAGCAGGAACCATTGCCGGCATTGCGCTGCTTTCGTTTGGAATATCATTCTACCTCGCTGGCGACATCGTGTTTGCTGTGTTGTCATTCGCGATGGTAGGCGCGGTGATCGCTTTTCTTTTTTTCAATTGGGATCCATCCGAAATATTCATGGGCGACACGGGGGCGCTCGTTATCGGAATGATGCTCGCGATCGCAGCCATTCATTTCATTGACTTACAGTATAACCTTCCTGCAGAACATCCTTATAGGTTCAAGGCAGCGGTCTCGGGCGCGGTTTCGTTTATCATGATCCCGCTGGCGGACACGCTGCGGATTTTCATTTTGCGGATCATCCGGAAGCAATCTCCCTTCACCCCCGATAAGAGCCATATCCATCACAACATCATGCGACTGGGCTTTTCTCATGGCCAGTCGGCTTTGATCCTTGGGCTTACGCAGGTCATGTTTGTTGTGATTGTAGTGCTGACCCGCTCCTTTAATGATAACTATGTTCTGCTGGGGTTACTGGCACTTTGCACTGCACTGAGTGTTGCCCTCGACCGGGCTATTCAAAACAAGGTTCCCAAAGAGAATTAGCCCCTTTCGATACAGTTAAAATTGTATCTTTGAAATTCGATTTCCATGGAAGAAAGAATACAAAAATTATTGGCGGAAGTTCAGGCATTCAACGCGCAAACAAAAGACGCGCTGGAAGTATTCCGCTTAAAATTCATCAGCCGTAAAGGTGCCGTTACTGAACTTTTTGAGGAACTGAAGAAGGTTTCTGTTGAAGAAAAGAAACGCCTCGGCAAAGTTTTGAACGAGCTTAAGCAGTCAGCCGAAGCCAAGTTTTCCGCTCTGCAGGAAACAATCGAAAACAGCTCAACGTCATCCTCCGATATTGATCTCACGCTGCCGCCTGTGCCGAACAAGGTCGGCAATCTTCATCCGCTTACATTGGTGAAGAACAGGATCATTGAAATTTTCGAGCGACTTGGTTTTAATGTAGCGGATGGCCCGGAGATCGAAGATGACTGGCATAACTTCTCCGCGCTGAATTTTCCGGATAATCACCCTGCCCGGGAAATGCAGGATACTTTCTTTATTGAAAAGAATCCGGATTTACTGCTTCGTACACACACCTCGAATGTTCAGATCAGGCTGCTCGAGAAACAAAAGCCTCCTGTTCGGGCCATTATGCCTGGCCGCGTATACCGCAACGAAGCGATCTCTGCACGCGCGCATTGCTTCTTTCACCAGGTGGAAGGGTTGTATGTTGACAAGAATGTGGGCTTTGCAGACTTGAAGCAAACGCTTTATCACTTTGCCAAAGAGATGTATGGAAAGGATGTGAAAATTCGGTTCCGTCCGTCTTTCTTTCCGTTCACCGAACCCAGTGCCGAAATCGATATTACCTGCCTGATCTGCAAAGGAAAAGGCTGCAATGTTTGCAAGTACAGTGGCTGGGTGGAAATTGCAGGTTCCGGAATGGTTCATCCGAACGTGTTGAAAAACTGCGGAATTGATCCGGAAGAATATACCGGGTTTGCATTTGGAATGGGTATTGAGCGGGTAACCATGCTAAAATATCAGGTGAATGATCTCCGCTTATACTCTGAAAACGACATTCGTTTCCTGAAACAATTTCAAACGGTTATTTAACGCATGAAGGTTGAAAACATTAAAACCGTAGGCGTAGCCGGTGCCGGAACCATGGGGCAGGGAATTGCTCAGGCATGTGCACTTTCCGGTTTTGATGTTTTAATATTTGATGTTGACGCGGATGCTGCTAAGAAAGGCATTGCCTCGATTGACGCATCGCTTCAGAAAAGCATCGACAAGGGTAAACTTAGCGATGAAGCAAAGGCTAACGCGCTTTCGCGGATTAAGGTATGTGAAAATCTGGATCGGTTAAAAGCAGACTTGGTGATTGAGGCGGTGGTAGAAAGGCTCGATGTAAAGCGCGAGCTGTTTAGGGTAATAGAAACCAACAATGCAGGATCAATCCTGACTACCAATACCTCATCTATTCCGGTTACGCAAATCGCTGCAGGCCTGCGCGAACGCAGTCGCTTTGCCGGTCTGCATTTCTTTAATCCGGCCACCGTCATGAAATTGGTGGAAGTAATTCAGGGAGTTGAAACAACCTCCGAAACGATCGAAACATTAACAGCCTTCGCTGCCAAACTTGGAAAAACTGCCGTAGTGGCAAAAGATTCTCCTGGTTTCATCGTTAACCGTGTAGCGCGACACTATTATGTTGAAGCGTTAAAGATGCTGGAGGAAAATAATTCGGATGTTACAACGATCGATAAGTTGATGCGGGCCTCAGGGTTTAAAATGGGTCCTTTTGAGTTAATGGACCTGATTGGTATGGATGTTAACTTTTCCGTAACCAGCTCCATGTTTCATGCATTTCATCACGATCCGAAATTCCGCCCGAGTCGGGTTCAGCAACAAAAAGTCGATGCCGGTCACTTTGGGGTGAAAAGCGGCAAGGGGTTTTATAACTACTAAATAACATTGAAGAGGCTGATCCATTTTTTGTTGTTGGGAACTTTGATGTCCTGCGGATCAGACAATCCAGTAGACGACCCTATTCCCTTTTTGCCATTTGATGATGTGGTAATTAACTACACACTACCCGCTTATAGTGCGCTTCAGATTGATGGCGGTCATGTTACAATTCCTTACAGCAAGTCCGCACCGGCAGGCATTAAAGGAATTATTGTATACCGGGAAAATTCTACCACATTTCGGGCGTTCGAACAGAATTGTTCCTTTCAGCCGAATGACGCATGCGCCAGCGTCCAGGCTTTTGCGCTTTACATGCAAGACGCATGTTGCGGATCTATCTTCAATTATGATGGAGAACCTACGGGAGGGCTTGCCTTCAGGCCATTGGGGCAATACGAAGTGCACGTAAGTGGTGCAACGCTTACAATCACCGACAACGTAATCAATTACTAACGCGAGCTTGCAGAATTGAGGGCAACAAAAAAGCCTCATAATTCTACGAGGCTTTTGATAAAAAGAAGGCACCGATGGTGACGTTTCAGTCAGGATCCTGACGGTAGCGTCAGGACATAAAAAAAGCCCCATGCGTTAACACGAGGCTTTTGATAAAAAGAAGGCAACGACTTACTCTCCCGCATGTTATTGCAGTACCATCAGCGCTGGCGGGCTTAACTTCTCTGTTCGGAATGGGAAGAGGTGAACCCCGCCGCTATAGTCACCTTAAG
>JAEUUJ010000017.1 GCA_016786495.1 Cyclobacteriaceae bacterium | reverse complement strand
CCCCAACTATGACGACCGTAAGTGGACCTACGGGTTTCTGATCGGGCTTCACACAACTTCCTATCAAATCAAGTATGCTGATAATTTTATCACAGACGATTTGGATACCGTGCACTCTGTTATTCCCGACTGGAAGCCCGGATTTTCATTGGGTTTCATCGTGAACTACCGGGTGAACGATTACCTCGACATTCGATTAACACCGGAAGTAGCGTTCTACGAACACACCCTACGCTATAATTATACGGATGGCACCTACCAGGATCAACTCGTAGAAACCACCATGGTTGAGTTTCCTTTTCTGTTGAAGTACAAGTCGCTGCGCAGGGGAAATGTGCGGATGTACGTAGTAGGAGGAGCGAAGCCTGGAATTGAAGCGTCCGGAAAGAAAGAACTGGAAAATATTTCCGACGGGCTTGAAGTGAAAAACCTGAACATGAGCCTCGAGGCTGGTATCGGATTGGATTTGTATTTTCCGCTGTTTAAATTTTCTCCCGAAATACGTTTTTCCCGGGGCGTGAGCAACATACTTGACAACACGCGCAACGACTATGGTAAACCGTTGAAATACGTAAACACGAACACCATTACCATTTACTTACTCTTCCAATAATGCAAAAGCGAATCGTCCTCATCACCGGTGCTACTTCAGGAATCGGTGAAGCTACAGCCTTGTTGCTGGCCGAAAATAATTTTAAGCTGATTCTTTGCGGCCGGAGAAAAGACCGTCTCGATTCGTTGAAGAACAAACTTTCCCCGCTTACTGAAGTGCATACACTGGCATTTGATGTTCGCGACCGTAAATCCGTGCATGATGCGATAGCAAGCCTGCCGGCCGAATGGAAACACATTGACGTTCTGGTTAACTCTGCAGGAAATGCGCACGGCCTGGATCCTATCCAAAGCGGCAACGTTGATGACTGGGATGCGATGATTGACATTAATGTAAAAGGCCTTCTGTACGTGTGCCACGAAGTAGTTCCGGCTATGGCCGAACGAAAAGGCGGACACATCATCAACATTGGATCCATCGCGGGGAAAGAAGTATACCCGAACGGAAATGTGTACTCCGCCAGCAAGTTCGCGGTGGATGCGCTGAGCCGCGGTATGCGGATCGACCTGAATGCGAGTGGCGTAAAGGTAACATCGATCAATCCCGGCATGGTGGAAACGGAGTTCTCACTCGTACGCTTCAAAGGCGATGCACAGCGTGCAGCCCAAACCTATAAGGGACTGGAACCTTTAAAAGGGCATGACATTGCAGACATAATTTTGTTCACCATTACGCGCCCGGCGCATGTGATGCTGGCCGACATAACCGTTTTCCCTACCGCGCAGGCAAGCAGCATGCACGTAAAACGCGAGGCTTAGATCAGCAGGCGAAGCGTGGGCTCATGAATTTCATGCGCGCCATCAAATACAATTTCCTTCGGAGCAATCTCTAGCTTTTCGGCAAGGGCTTTCATTTCACCAAACCTGGATTCTGTCAGGAACGGATCATTTTTTCCGTACACCACCGTCACTGCCTTTTCTTTGAACAGGCGCTTTCCTTTTTCAAAATCCATATCGGGCGGCAGAATTCCGGCCCACAGCATCAGCCGGTTGAAATAGATATTCTGGCTTAACGCCCAGCGCGGAACAGTTGCTGCGCCCTGTGAAAAGCCAAGCAGCGTAACATTCAAATCCTTACGCGTTCCGATTTCGCGTTCAAAAACAGTATCGAGGTAGGCGAGATAATTTTCGATGTCGCGCACACGATTCTCGCGCGTCATCCAACTGGCGCCCACGCGTGTGTTACCTGTTTTGTTGCGTGTTGAGGCATCTTCCAGGTAATAATGCGATAAGCCCTCCGGGGCGATCACACAAATTCCGTTCGCTTCCAGCACGTTAAACTTTCTGAGGAAGTATTGTGCCAGTTGGCCATAGCCGTGCAGCACAAACCACACAGCCTGTGTGTTGGCATTGATTTCTCCCAGCTTAAAATACCGGCCGGTGTACGTAAAGGGGATGGATAGTTCCTGCATAGCGGTGAAATAAAAAAGTCTTCCGGAAACCCGGAAGACTTACTTCTTTTTGAATGCCTGGATCAGCGCTTAAAGCCCAGTGCGCTTCCGCCACAGTATGACGAAGGCTTTTCGAAGGTGTACTGGATGTAGTACACACCCGTAGCGTTGCACGGATACTGAATGGCCGAAATGAACTGGTCGTTCAGTTTGCTGGAGATAACCTTGTTGCGGTTTGAATCGAACAGGCTTACCACGATTCCGTCTGTTGGCTGGCTGGGTGCACAGATGTTGATCATATAGGACGTTCCCTTCAGGAACACATACGAGTATTCAACCTTGTCTTTATTTCCGCCATCACCATCAATTTTGTAACTCTTGAGAAAATTGAAACCTGCCGCCAGTTTGGGTATGCATTGGCTGCTCAGGTTTTCGGAATTACATTGACCGACAGCATCTGAAGCATTTAGTAAAAAAATGGTTGCTACGAAGAGGATCAGCTTTTTCATAAGAGTTTAGCTAATGATTTTATTTCGGATGGATGATGAGATGTTCTTTATCTCGGCTACGATCTCGGGTGTGATGTCAACCGTAGTCGTGCTATTATCTTTAATGACCATAACACCGTCAACCACTACAAAAGATGATTCCTTGTACGTGTAGGTGATGTTCACTTTTTTATAAACTTCTTCGAGGCCTTGCAGGTCAGTCAATAATGATGCCATGTGGCTGTCGGTGTCCTTGTAAAAGGAGAGAAGCTTTAAAATCTTCTCCAAAATGATTTTTTGCTCTCCGATTTTCTCGTTCAGCTCCTGGTTTTTAGGATCGGTAGCCGCTACGCTGCACGTGATGTGCATCGCTTCCAGCCAGCCGCCCGTGAGCAGCAGCACACTCAGGTTAGAGCGGTTTTGTGTCTGAAAATAGTGGTTGATGTTATTGAAGTTTTGCGTGGTGATCAGCAACAGCGAATCAAGATTCTTGCTGTTGGTGGCCAGCCGGCTGATGGTTTCGAGATCAAAAAACTGCCCGATGTTCAAATCATCCGCCAGGCCTTTAATGGAGCTCATATACTTGATACCATCGGTATTTTTCTCGTAGATGTTCGTGTAGCCAAGGTCGGTACCGTAAATGCCCAGGTTCATGGCCTTCTGGAAATTGTTGTTGTACCGGGCAATGTTATCGGCCGAGTTCAGGTAGTCGACATTGTACTTTTTCCCCGACTGCTTGAGGAGGACCGAAATCTCCAGCGGACTGGGAATTTCCTGGAGGAGGTCGTCAATAACGCCTTCAGAAATGTGTGGACCTTTACCGGCAGTCGAGTCAATGCTGTTCAGCATCGCTTGTTCGTCTGCGTTCTTACCTGACCCACAAGCTGTTAAGAGGGCGAGCAGGAATACTGTTTTTACTACTTTCATGGTGGAAAAGTAAGGGTTTACAAAGTTATAAATTCGGCATTCCCGTCCAAAAAGTTACGGGAACCTCAATTCTTTCGGGTAAAAGACATTTTTGGAAGCGACACTTTAGGAAGGCCAACCCGGGACATTGATACCGGGCGAAGTGCCATCTTACCCGACAGGCGCAGCAACTTCCGAAGCGCTTCAAAATACAGCAGGATGTACAGCACCGCAGTGGTTAGCCAAATCACCATCAGGTTAAACCAATACGTATCAAACCTGGAACCAAAGAGCGTTTTGGTTGGTGCAAAAAAGTGCGTGCGGTAGTTGAGGAAACCGGTTTGTTCAGGCTCATGAAACACCGGATTAATTTGCTGAATCAGTTGTCCTTTGTACTCCAGTATCCGCTCTTTTGTATTTACGTTTTTCACCAGGTCAGCGAGATCTTCGTTGTAGTAACGGTTTTTAAATTCAAGTACATCATAGCCGGCATTTTTTTGTAACGCAGCAATGTCGGCCTCTTTTCGTGCCGTGATAGCATTGTACTGATCGAGGTACTTCTTGCGGAAGTTGGTGAGGTACGTGGCAAGCGTGTTGTCAAACGCTGGCGTAAACATCGTGAGCGTCCACGGTGTATTGAAGTCGATATTCTCCAGACCTTCTTTAAAAGGTTCGGTGCGAAGGCTCTTCCGGATCAGCTCCAGATCGCTGGCCGCCTGTGCGCGTACCTTTTCATCGGTTGACTGAATGTTCTCGCCAATCGACTTTCTTTTTTCGGTCAGCTTATCCACAAAGAAAGACGACTTGAAGTCCGACTGCGATTCAATTTTTTCATGAATGTACACCGGCTTTTCGAACGCGTTGTTCTTGAATTGGTAAACAGCCATCGCTTCATACGCCCAGCGCGAGGCCATCATGTCCGCCACAATCGGAACTTTTCCTTTTGTGCTGATGGCACTGTTGAGTTTGTCGAAGCTGAAAAGCAAACCACTTAAAATCATTTGCGGAATCAGCAGCAACGGAATCAAAACATAAACCGTTACCGCGGAGTTAAATGCGGAAGAGATGTTAAGCCCCAGCACATTCGCCATGCACGAAGTGGTGAACAATACCAGCCAGAACGGAATCAGCATCGCCCATTCAATTTCCAGAATCAGGTTGCTGACCAACGCAAAGCATAGCGTCTGGATGGCAGAAAGGAAAAACAGGATCGTTAGTTTGGAAACGAGGTAACTGTTCCAGCTTAAATTCAGGAAAGACTCGCGCTTTAAAATTTTACGGTCGTGAATAATTTCTTCCGCACTTACCGTGAGGCCCATAAACAGCGCAACGATAATGCTCATGAGCAGAAACGCAGGGTAGTTCTCGTTGTAGCGGAAACTGTAGGCCGCGCCTCCCGGAGCACTCCGGTACTTAATAATAAAGGCGAGGATCAGCGCCAGCAACGGGCCTTCCAGCAAGTTGATGAGGAGATATTGCTTGTTGCTGACTTTAGAAAGCAAATCGCGCGTGGTGAAGATGATTGCCTGTTTGATTCGCGAGGGCAAACGCAACGATTTAGGCGGAGCTTCTTTCACGTTGTCGGTAACGGCTACCTTGAACCGCTCGCGGTACCACGTATGCCATTGCGCAGGCGAAATCTTCCGTTTGGCCGTTGGCTGCCCGTATTCGTCTACCACTTTGGCTTCAATAATATTAAAGATCTGTTCGGGGTTTACGTTACCGCAGATCTGGCATTGGCCCCGGTTGCTGTCTACCTGGTTGGTGGCCTTCTTAAAATAGGTCACCGCTTCCACCGGAGGGCCATAGTAAGCCGGCACTCCGCCCACATCCATGATGATCATCTTGTCGAACATCTTGTAGATGTCGGAAGAGGGCTGGTGGATCACCACAAAAACGAGCTTCCCTTTTAAGGAAAGTTCCTTCAGCAAGTCGATTACGTTTTCCGAATCGCGTGAGCTGAGACCGGACGTAGGTTCATCCAGAAACAGTACGGCCGGCTCACGAATCAATTCAAGTGCAATGTTCAGACGCTTGCGCTGGCCACCGCTGATGGTTTTGTCAAGTACACTTCCCACCTTCAGATCTTTGCGCTGGTCGAGGCCCAGATCTTCCAGCACATCCATCACGCGTTTGTGCAGTTGCTCTTCCGTGAAATCGGCAAAGCAAAGTTTGGCGTTGTAATACAGGTTCTGATAAACCGTGAGTTCCTCAATCAGCAGGTCGTCCTGCGAAACATACCCGATTACTCCGTGTATCTTATCCTTTTCCTTATGAATGTCGAAGCCGTTGATCAGCACTTCGCCCTTAGTCGGTTTTTCCAATCCCGCTAACACATGCAGCAGCGTGGTCTTACCCGCACCACTGGCGCCCATAATGCCAATGAGCCTACCGGGACCTTCCGAAACAAACACATTGCTGAGGCCAACCGCCCGGTTTTTAAACCGGAACAGCTTGATCTTCGCGTTAAAGGAAAGCTTGGTAGTTTTGATTTCTTCGTTGAAATCGCCCACAATGTCGCTGTAATACAACGCAGCACCTTCCTGCGTTTTAATCGTGCTGCCGTGCGAGAACAGGTACACACGCTTCGGCTGCATGATAAAGCCGTTAAGCGTAGTCGGCTCTTCGCCCATGTACTTCACAAAGAACATGTCTACACTGCGCACGCGCATGAAGATCAGGTTGCCGTTAATGTGCAGGTGCGTGTGCTTGTATTTTTTATCGGCAGTTTCGGGAGCGTTTGTGCTGGCAATCAGAATTTCCGGAAAGTTCAGCGTGCTTTCGTCTGAGGAAACAACAAAGCTCTCGATAATGGCATTCTCAATCTGCGGCAGGTTAAACACCACCGCAACGGTATTGATAATGTCCATCCGCTGTGACGTGAAATGACCGTCCGATCCAACAAGTTCCAGCAGTTTAATCAGTACAATCGTCTTCTGTTTCTGCGTAAGCGTTTTGTTGATCTTCTTGCAGATCGAAAGCGTCTTCAGCGAGTCTTTAACCGAAGGTGCCAGCGTGCGGTCTTCTTCGGCTACCAGCCCCACCTTGCTGTAGCCCGAGTAATCGTCGTACAGTTTCAGGTATTCGGTAATGCTGTCCTGGTCAAGTTCAGCTTCGAAAAAGTTAATGACGAATTGCCGCTCGTTGATGGATACCCCGCCATCCTGCTTGGTAATGATGGCAAAAAGTTGCGTTAACGCTTTGAGTATTTCTTCACTCATCCGGGGAAACCAATTGGGCTAAAGGCCGACTAAATTAGTAAGTTTTGAATTCAAAAGGAATGCTCACAAGCTCAAAAAACTCTTCCCCGGCCTCCCGCATATCGTCATCGTCTTCCGGGTGGAACCAGATTACTTTCGCATTCCGGATAAACGACAAAGCCGAAAGTGTGTCGAGCAGTGCTTTTGACGAAGCCGTATTGAAGAACTCGAGCTTAATCGAAACAAGCGTTACCGGCCGGGGATCGCGTGCGTATTGAGTGAGCCATTGCAAAACAGCCTGGTAAACCTCCGAAGGATTGTCGGCCACCGAGCGCCCTGCGATTTCAAAGATGTTCTTCCCCGGATCGAACAGTACGGAAGGTGTTGTAGGGGTTTCGGCTATCTGAAGTGGTTTCATGGATGCAGTGCAAGATTAACGTCAAGAGAAAGTATAACACGTCCGGAATCAAGTTGTTCAAAGGAAGCCGTGAGTTTCGATCGCGACCGCATCGCAATCCGGTACAATCCCAGTCCGGCATTTGCACTCCGGTTGTGCCGGCTGTTGGCAAGCACGCGGGTGTGTTGCTTTTTCAAATCTGCGTACCCAAGGTTGTTGATGAAGTTAATTCGTTCGGCCAGCGGGTTAATCTGATCGGGCGTAACACGGTTGATCGACTTCCATGTAACCTTTGAGTCCTCGCGGGTAATCTGTAAACTCGCGTGTTCCCGATCGCTGTGTCGCCTGATGTTCTGCAGTAACTCGATGGTAATGTCGGTTACCCGTTTGGTAAGTAACAGATTGTTTCCGGAAAACTCATGAAGCGCTGTGAAGAACGCCTCATCCATTTCCTGCGATACGCAAACTGTGTGAACGAGCATCCGTTTATTTCGAAGGCGAGTCGAGATTATCTTTCGTGAACACAAAGGGCAACAGCGATTCCGCAGAAGAACACTTCACCCATTGATTCTCCGCCACCATCATTACAATTTCAATTGGCACCTTCTGGCGATCTTCAAATTCCGTCATCACCTGCCGGCACGCTCCGCATGAAGCAGCGGGTACAAGTTCTTTGTGATTTTTCTTGTGTGCCACAATGGCCATCTTCACAATCTTCTTTCCGGGATGCATAGCCGCGGCTGCGTATAACGCAACACGTTCGGCACACATGCACAACGGATAGGCAGCGTTCTCCTGGTTGGCTCCGGATACCACCGTTCCATCCTGAAGGATCAGTGCGGCACCCACATGGAATTTCGAGTAAGGTGCGTATGAATGCGCGGTAGCCTCCTTGGCTTTATGTACGAGGTATTTCGACTCCTGGTCGAGGTGGTCGAAATCCGGTTGAATGTCAAATTCTTTCATAGCCGAAAGGTTATACATGTAAGGTAAAAATTTTCGTGCGGTATTTCTACTTTAATGCCGAATGGGGTACTTTGCCAGCCTCGAAATGATCATGAAAACGATTCTCGTACTCGGAGCAGGTCGCTCGTCATCGGCTTTAATTACCTATTTGCTGCAGCGGGCAGCCTCTCACGAATGGAAAATAGTTGTTGGCGATGTGTCGGAAGCGGCAGCGCGGCTCCGCATTGGCGGCTCAACCCGGGGCCATGCCATCGTGTTCGATATTCACAACACCGAAAAAAGTGTGGAGGCGATACAGGCAGCCGATGTGGTTATTTCACTCATGCCCGCGCATTTGCATCACCTGGTAGCCCGGTTGTGCATCGATCATGGAAAACACCTGTTGAACGCCAGCTACGTGTCGCCCGAAATGCAGGCGTTGCACGCGGAAGCTTCAGCTAAGAATATTTTGTTGTTGAACGAATGCGGTCTCGATCCGGGCATCGATCACATGAGCGCCATGCAGGTGATTGAGAACATCAAGCAGCAGGGTGGTAAACTCATAACCTTTGAAAGTTTTACCGGAGGATTGATCTCACCCGAAACCGATCCTGAAAATCCGTGGCGCTACAAGTTCACATGGAATCCACGCAACGTGGTGATGGCCGGACAAGCCACTGCTAAATTTTTACAGGAAGGGCAGTTCAAATACATTCCCTATCAGCAACTGTTTAAGCGCCTCACGAAAGTTTCCGTTGCCGGACTTGGCGAGTACGAAGGCTATGCGAACCGCGACTCGTTAAAGTATGTCGATACCTACGGCCTGCAAGGCATCCGCAACATGCTGCGCGGTACCTTGCGCAACGTAGGCTATTGTGCCGCGTGGGACGTGCTCGCGCAACTCGGTTGCTGCGATGATACCTATCAAATGGAAGGCGTGGGCCAGATGACTCACCGCGACTTCCTGAATGCATTTCTGAATTACGATTCACAGTTGATGGTAGAAGAGAAGCTTTGCTTCGCCTTTAAGATTTTACCGAACGGGCCCGAGATGAAACGCTTGCGCTGGTCAGGATTATTCGATCGCGAACTGATCGGACTAAAAGAAGGAACACCCGCACAGATACTGGAGCACATCCTCAATAAAAAATGGCGGTTGAATCCAGGCGATAAAGACCTGATCGTGATGTGGCACAGGTTTGTGTATGAACTTGACGGCGCGAAGAAAGAGATACACGCGTCACTCACCGCCACAGGCGATGATGCCATTTACACCGCCATGGCGAAAACCGTGGGCTGGCCGCTGGCGATTGCCGCCAGGCTGTTGCTGGAAGGTAAGATTCAGGCGCGCGGTGTGTGCATCCCGGTAACAAAAGAAATTTATGAGCCCGTGCTCACCGAGTTGAAAACACTGGGTATAAGTTTAACCGAACAGGAAATCCAATAACATGCGGGTAAATGCGTTTTACTGGCTGATGCGGGGGTATGTAAAACTGACCCTCTTGTTCTTTTATCGGAAATGGCAAATCCACGGAAAGGAAAACATTCCGAAAAACGCGGCCATCATTTTTGTCGCCAATCATCAAAACGCCTTTCAGGATGCACTGGTTGTTACCTGCGGCATCGATGAAGCACCCTGGTTTCTTACCCGCGCCAATGTTTTTGCGAGTCGCTTTGCGCGATGGTTGTTTAACCAGTTTCACATGATGCCCGTGTACCGCTTCCGTGATGGCATCAAAGGCCTGCGCAACAACGAAGCATCCATGCGGCTCAGTGCCGACATTCTGAACAAGCGCTGGGCAATTCTGTTGTTTGGCGAAGGCGACCAGAATATGCAGTGGACGTTACGCAACATGCAGAAAGGTTTTGCACGCATTGCCTGGATGGTGCAGCAGGAAAACAACTGGAAGCTTCCGCTGTATGTGGTGCCCGTGGGGTTGCATTACGATCATTATTACAACTACCGTTCGCGCATGCTGGTGAACTACGGCAAAGCCATCCCGGTAGGCGAGGCCTACAAAGACATGGATGAGCGCAAGTTTCTCTTACACCTGACCGACACCGTTCGTGACGCGCTGAAGCCGTTGATGCTCGACATCCCGGCCGAACATTATGCAGAGATTGAACGGGCCGTCAGAAACAGTCCGGCCAAACGCAACATGGTCGAACAACTGCAGCGCGACCAGCAACTCGCGGCAACCTGGAGCGGCAACCCCGTTACCGTTCAACCAAAAAGCACCAACTACGCGTTGCTGGCGTTAACCTTTCCGCTGCACGTATATGCGTGGCTGAACAACGTCATTCCGTATTTCATCATCCACCGTTTTCTGGATATGAAAGTGAGCCGCGAGTTTCGCGGGTCGGTCAAGTTTGGGATGGGCATGGTGCTGGTGCCGGTATTCACTTTAATCCAAAGCGCAGTCGTACAAGCCGTTTTTCACGACTGGCGCATCACCCTGGGTTACGCGATCACCTTGCCATTCCTTACCGGGTGGAGTGTCGACATCTGGAAGAAAGCTACCGGAAGTCGGTAAATCCGCGTTCGCGGGATTTCGCTAATTTTATTAACATCAGGAGATAGATACAGCGCGCCTGATAGGAATTTATGATTTCAGTAAATAAAGCGATAACGCGTGGACAGTTAACCGTAAACCTCCCCGTTTTTATCATCATGTTGGGGGTAATGGGTTCGGCTTTCTACTTAGACACCCGGAAGCTTATACCATCTTATGTAACACTGTTGAGCATTGTCCTCGGACCGCTCCTTGCCTGGATATACTGGAGCTTTGCAATAACGCGCTGGAGAATCTGGGCCTTCTCAAACGTAGAGGATGTTGAGGAATTAAAAGTCCGCGCAATCGCCGGACAACTTATTTGGGCAGACGGTAGTTTCTTCGAGCGAACAGAGATCCGGACGAATAGGGAACGAGTGCTAATACGAGAACTGGAGAAACGATTTAAGGAATCGAAAAAGAAAAAACAGTTTGTAGATGACCCGTCCGTTCCGCCGGTGACGAAAATATTCTATTCAAAATTGTACCTGGGGCTCCAGTTGCTGTTATCGATTGTTTGCGTAACAACGGGTGTTTATCTCTTCATTACAGAGAAGAGCTGGTTCGTTGGGACTGGATTTACGTTGCTGGGAGCCTATTTGGCAACAAAGGAATTCAAAAAATTCGTCACATTCGAACCTCAGATTACCATCGACAATACCGGAATTAATATAGCGGGAGACTATTATCCATGGGCCGAAATTCAGGATTGGTCAACCACGATTGAGGGTTTTGGCAAGAATCGGACTGCCAGCTTAATTGTAGAAACCTCACGTCAGATCATCCGGAGAAATATTGATGACTACGACACATCCGACAGTCAACTTCGACACCTGCTAAAAATTCACAAAGGAAGATTTGACCAGTCAAC
>JAEUUJ010000016.1 GCA_016786495.1 Cyclobacteriaceae bacterium | reverse complement strand
CCTGGCTATGATTCATTTTACTATTCCCCCGTAATCATCAGACCGCTCGCGCGATCCCTACAGGGGCCTTCCGAATTGCAATCACTTCACAGCGATTCTATCCGGGGTCCGCTATCAATTCCACATTCATTCAAAGAACGTCTTACCAGCCGAAGCCGATAAATGAGGTTTTTCAACCTGACTTCTGAAATCCTTCCAATTTCAGCCCTTTCTTCATTTTGGGAGTGCAAAGGTATGTGCCGATGGCACATTTCGCAAGGTTCGCCAAAAAAAATTTCGTGCGTTTTGTAAGCCTGCTGATTATCAGAACATTAGTTACCGCTGATTTCGCAAAATTGTTTGCGTACGGTCAGGACCGGTCGAAATAAGGGTGATTGGCACCCCTAACTGCTGCTCTAAAAACGTGACGTATTGCACCAACTCCACCGGCAGGCTCTTTTCATCGATCCCCTTTAGACTCACATTCCAGCCTTTCATTTCCTTGTAAACCGGAACAATCTTTTCGTGGATCATCTCGTACGGAAGAGCCTCTGTAACCGAGCCGTCTTTCAACTGATACTGTGTACAAACCCTGATGGTCGGGAAAATGCTCAATACATCGGCCTTCATCATCAGGAGTTGGGTAACTCCGTTGATCATGATCGAATATTTTAACGATGGGATGTCAATCCATCCACAACGTCTTGGGCGTCCGGTAGTTGACCCAAATTCATTTCCTTCTTTACGCAACTTCTCGCCCTGATCATCCAACAGTTCGGTCGGGAACGGGCCGCTGCCAACGCGTGTACTGTAGGCTTTAAAGATCCCATAAACCTCTCCGATATGCTTTGGCGCTACCCCCAGGCCCGTACAGGCGCCCGCAGTAACTGTGTTTGAGCTCGTTACAAACGGATAGCTTCCAAAATCAATATCCAGCAACGAGCCCTGTGCACCCTCCGCGAGAATGGTGGAACCGGAAGTAATCGCTTTGTTGATCACGTATTCGCTATCCACCAATTGGAACTGGCGCAGAAAATTCACGGCGTCATTAAACTGGGCCTCCAGTTCACTCCAGTTGAATTCGATCGGATAGTTCTTCAGGATTTCGAAGTGTATATCCGTGAGCTTCTTAAACTTGTCTTTGAAATTATCGGCCAGAATATCGCCTACGCGCAACCCCTGACGACCAATCTTATCCTGATAAGACGGACCAATCCCTTTTAGTGTTGATCCGATTTTATTTTCGCCTTTGGCTTTTTCATACGCCTGATCGAGCAGCCTGTGCGTTGGAACAATCAGGGTAGCCTTTTTAGAAATAAACAGGTTCGCCTTAACGTTCAGGTTGAATTTCTGCAAGCCTTCGATTTCTTTCTTGAAAACAATCGGGTCGAGCACAACCCCGTTACCGATGATGTTTCTGGTTTTCTCGCGAAAAATCCCGGAAGGAATCTGATGCAACACGTGCTTTATGCCATCGAACTCAAGCGTGTGTCCGGCATTCGGACCACCCTGAAAACGTGCGACAACATCGTACTTCGGAGCCAGCACGTCCACAATCTTACCCTTACCTTCGTCTCCCCACTGAAGGCCTAACAAAACATCCACTTTACTCATGATTATTTGGCGAGGGTTAAAGCCTCTTCTTCTGTTTTAGCAATCTGAAAAATCGCATTCAATTTGGTGATTACGAGCAACTTCTGAACGCTCTCGGACGGGTTCAATAAGAAAACCTCACCATTTTTGTTTCTGAACTTGGTAAGAATTGTGATCAGAACACCGATTCCGCTACTGTTGATGTATCGTAGTTTGGAAATATCGATCACGCACTTCAACACTTTTTCCTGAATGGCATCTGTAGCCTTTCCCAGCAATGCCGTTCCATCGTTTTCTCCGATCAGATCACCTTCCAAACGGATCACGAGAACATCTTTTTTTATTTCAGAACTGAATTTCATGTTGTTTGAATTGAGTTAGGTGGCTAGGCCACGTCATTAAGCTTTTTGTTTTCGCAATCCGGCTTGGCGCACGATGCGTAGAGAATCAGCGAATGGTGAATAACGTTGAATTGCAGTACTTCACCGGCTGTTTTTTGAATACTGTGAATCCGCGGATCGCAAAATTCCACCACGCGATGGCAATCGGTGCAGATCAAATGATCGTGCTGTTTGCTGCCGTGTGATTTTTCGTATTGAGCCAGATTTTTTCCGAACTGGTGTTTGCTGACGAGTGCGCATTCCACCAACAGGTCGAGTGTATTGTACACCGTAGCGCGACTCACCATATAGTTTTTATTTTTCATGCTGATGTAGAGTTGTTCTACATCAAAATGGCCCTCGCGCGTGTAGATTTCCTCCAAAATGGCATACCGCTCAGGTGTCTTGCGCAACTCCTTATTTTCGAGATAGGCCGTAAAAATACGCCTTACTTCTTCGTAAACTTTAGGGTTTAGTGCCATCGTGGTTAAAGGGCAAAGATAGAGTAAGGTTTGATCCGGATTAAAGGTTTTGGCGGATTTTTGTACCCCGCCCCGGCCCCAAAAATCCTACTCTCTGGAATCGAATCGGTTCACTTTTACGATCCCTTCCACCTGCTGGAGCTTCTGGATAAGTTGCTCGAGGTGACGCGTATCGTTTACATAAAGCATGATTTCGCCTTCGAAGATGCCCGAGTCGGTATGGATCGACATGGAGCTCATGTTTACCTTCAGTTCCTCGGAAATGATCTTGGAGATATCGTTAATCATACCCACCCGATCGGTGCCTTTAATCTTGACTCCGGTTAAAAACGCCACTTCGTGTTGTGAAGTCCACTTGGCCTTTACCACGCGGTTGCCGTGGTTGGATAACAGTTCTGCCGAATTCGGGCAATTGGTGCGATGGATCTTAATTCCTTCATTCACCGTTACGAATCCAAATACATCATCGCCCGGGATAGGCGTGCAACACTTGGCGAGCTTATACTCCACCACGTCCATATCCTCACCGATCAACAGGATATCATCATAGCGGCCCTTGACCTTTTTGATTTCCTGCTCAATTACTTTCGGATCCGAAACATCCAGGCCCGGTCTTGTTTTAAGAGCAGTGGCAGGTTTGTATTCCTGAAACCTCTTGATGTCAGTAGGATTAATGAATCCTTTGCCGACACGATAGTACAAGTCGATGTGCGTAGGAGCCGTGAAGAATTCGCGAAGCTGCTCAAGCACCGTTTGTGTCGGCTCGATTTTCATCTGCTTGAGTTTCCGCAGAATGATTTCCTTGCCATCCTCCGCTGCTTTTTTCTTTTCCTCTTTAAGCGCGTCTTTAATCCGGCCTTTCGCTTTTGAAGTAACAACAAACCGAAGCCAGTCTTCATGCGGCTTTTGCTTTGACGAGGTGAGGATTTCAATCTGATCACCATTCTTCAACACGTAATTGATCGGAACCAGCTTGGTGTTGACCTTCGCGCCAATGCACTTTGACCCTACCTGCGTATGAATATCGAATGCAAAGTCGAGTGCGGTTGCCCCGTGGGGAAGCGTTTTCAATTCTCCTTTCGGAGTAAACACAAAAACCTCTTCGCTGAACAGGTTTCCGCGGAAGTCGTCAACGAAATCGAGCGCAGAGTGATCGTTCTGCTCGAGCGTATCGCGAACTTTAGCCAGCCATTTCTCAAGGTTTGATTCGTGCGAAGAAGCACTCTCTTTGTACTTCCAGTGTGCGGCATAGCCTTTTTCCGCGATTTCGTCCATCCGCCTGGTACGAATCTGAACCTCAACCCATTGGCCATTTTTCGCCATCACCGTAGTATGCAGCGACTCATAACCGTTTGCCCGCGGTGTACTGATCCAATCACGCAGCCGATCAGGATTTGGCGTGTAAAAATCCGTAACGATTGAATACACCTGCCAGCACACAGACTTCTCCATTTCGAGGGGCGTATCTACGATAATCCTAATCGCGAACAAGTCATACACTTCTTCGAACGGAATGTTCTGCTTGCGCATCTTATTCCAGATCGAGTTAACGGATTTCGGCCTGCCTTTTATTTCATACTCCACACCCAGTTCATCAAGTTCTTCGATGATCGGTTGGGTAAACTGTTTAATGAATTTATTCCGGCTGGCACGGGTTTCATCGATGTTTCGCAGAATAGAGTCGTACGCCTGGCGATCGGTAAATCGCAGGTACAAATCCTCCAGTTCGCTTTTGATGGCATTTAAACCCAGCCGGTGAGCAAGTGGCGCGTAGAGATAAATTGTTTCAGAAGAAACTTTTAACTGTTTGTTTCGCGGCATGCTGTCGAGCGTGCGCATGTTATGAAGACGGTCTGCGAGCTTGATCAGAATCACGCGTACATCTTCCGACAACGTGAACAGCATCTTACGGAAATTTTCTGCCTGCTGGGAAGTACCGTGTTCAAATACACCCCGGATTTTGGTGAGGCCATCAACAATGGAGGCAACCTTCTTACCAAACATTTTTTCAATGTTGTCGAGCTCCATGTCGGTATCTTCAACAACATCGTGTAACAAAGCTGAAATGATGGATGTAGTTCCCAATCCAATCTCTTCCACGCAAATCTGCGCAACGGCCAGGGGATGAAAGATGTACGGCTCGCCCGATTTCCTGCGCATGTCTTTATGCGCCTCCAGTGAAAGCGTAAATGCCTTCTTGATCAACCGCGCGTCACCATCTTTTAAAATCGGCTTTGCCTTCCGCAGCAACTTCCGGTAGCGGCTGATGATTTCCCGTTTCTCCTGCTCAATATCGATTACCATTCCTAACTATAACAAAAAGCTCGCGGTTTTGACTCCTGATATTACCACCATTAAAACGAAAAATCTTTATTCCGAAATTCAGAATAATGGATAAATTTGCGCTCCTTTTTAGCAAATACCGTTGAAATATAGCAATCAGCGCATATTTGACAAAAAAGCGGATGTGGCGTAATGGCAGCCGCGCCAGACTTAGGATCTGGTGCCGCAAGGCGTGGGGGTTCGAGTCCCTCCATCCGCACCACCTGAACCCTCGCTCCTACTCATCGGTGTGAGGGTTCTTGATTTAAACACAAAACTGAATTGCTTTGGAAATTACACTTGACAAAAAGAACAGCACGGAAGGTTTGATCAAAATCAAGATCGACCAGGCTGACTATCAACCGAAATACGAAGAGAAAATCCGCGATTATTCCCGTAAGGCGAACATTAAAGGATTCCGCGCAGGTAAAGTTCCTGCCGGTGTAATCAAAAAGATGTTCGGTAAATCTATCCTGGTGGAAGAAATCAACCATATGCTCTCGCATAAGCTGAGCGACTACATCAAGGATAACAACCTGCGCATTATTGGCGAGCCGCTTCCCAATCGTGAAAAGGCCGACACGATCAACTGGGACAGCCAAACGAATTTTGAATTCGAATACCAGATTGGAATCGCTGAGGATTTCAAGTATGATCTTTCCAGCAAGGTTAAAGTAAAGTCGTACCCGATTGAAGTTGACGAGAAGGTGATCAGCGAAACGATTTCCGACCTCACCAAGCGTTTCGGCAAAGCCGAATACCCGGAAGTGAGCGAAGCAACGGATAATCTGTTCGGGCAACTCACCCCGGCTGAAGAAGGTGGTTTCAAAAACGAGACCGCGGTGATCGACATCACGAAGGTGACCAAGAAAGAGCAGGCGAAATTTGTTGGCCTGAAAAAAGGTGAAGAGGTAGCATTCGAGATCAGCAAAATATTTGACAAAGATTCGGATGTAGCAACTCTTCTGGATGTGTCGGAAGATGTGGCGAAAAAAGCGAAAGGAAAATATACGCTCAAGATCGAAAATATCAGCCGCGTTGAGCCTGCCGCGATCAACCAGGAGTTATTTGACCGGGTTTTCGGAAAAGACTCGGTTGCTGATGAGGCTGCGTTCCGCGCCAAGGTAAAAGAAACCGTCAGCCAGAATTATAAACGCGAAACAGACTATTTCCTGGACCACAATATCGAAGATTACTATCTCAAGAACACCCAGGTTAACCTGCCGGAGGGCTTTTTGAAAAACTGGCTGAAAGCAACCAGCGAGGGGAAAGTTACCGATGAGGTTTTAAGCAACGAATTTGATGCTTACACCCGCACCCTGAAGTGGGATTTGATTAAAAATAAGATTGCTGAAGACGCAAAAATCTCTGTCGAGACAGACGAGGTGAAGGTTCGCGCGAAAGAAGTTATCCTTTCACAGTTTGGCGGTGCCGCTTTCGCGGAACAGTTGGGCGACCGTCTGGATGCGATCACAGACAACTACTTGTCACACGAAAATGGTCAGAATTTTATGCGGTTGTACAACCAGCTTCGCAACGACAAGATTATGAACCACATCCGTCAGAACATCACGATTGACGACAAATCGGTTTCCGTTGACGAGTTCAAAAAAATCGTTCAGGAGCACACGCACTAATTAATTACAATAATTATGGCCTTCGGGCCGACTATGGTTTTACCCCGCGGTAAAACCATTTTTATTTAAAAAAGGTTATAGTGGGGGTTTAGAGGAATTTACTAACCTTGTATATCCGAAATCATCAAAAAACGCAGAAAAATTGATATGAACCACAACAACGAATTCAGAAAATACGCGGTCCATCACCTCGGTATGAGCGGAAACGGGCTTGACGACTACTCCCGCAAAATGAGCCAGTATTCGGGCAACGTAACCGGCATGACTCCCAATATTGTTGAGGAGCGCCAGATGCGCGCAACCGTGCTGGACGTTTTCTCACGCCTGATGGCCGACCGCATTATCTTCTTTGGAACAGCCGTTGACGACTATGTTGCTAACGTAATCACGGCCCAGCTTTTGTTCCTCGAATCAGCCGATCCAAAGAAAGACATTATCATGTACGTAAACAGCCCGGGCGGATCCGTTTACGCAGGCCTCGGAATCTACGATACCATGCAATACGTAAGCCCTGATGTAGCAACGATTTGTACAGGCATGGCAGCATCGATGGGTGCCGTATTGCTGGCCGCGGGAACCAACAAGAAACGGTCGGCCCTGCCGCATGCGCGGGTTATGATTCACCAGCCATCAGCCGGGATGCAAGGAACATCCGCAGATATGGAAATCAGCCTGAAGCAAACCATCGAATTGCGGAAGGATCTGTACACCATTCTGGCGAAACATTCGGGCCAGACGTACGAAAAAATTGACAAAGATTCCGATCGCGACTACTGGATGCGCGCAGCAGAAGCAAAAGCATACGGCCTCATTGACGAGGTTTTAGAGAGAAATAAGAAGTAATTAATTGGTATATTTGTATCTAACTCCGTGCATTTCAGTGCATTGGAGTTAGATCAAATCAGCGGGAAGTATGGCAGAAGTTACGTGTTCGTTTTGTGGTAGAAATAAGAAAGATGTTGACCTGATGATCTCGGGTATCCACGCGCATATCTGTGATAAGTGCGTTACCCAGGCTACTCAGATTTTATCGGAGGAAAAGAAAAGCAAGACCGAAGCCGGGCTGACCCCTAATTTTAAGCTGATCAAGCCTCGCGAGATCAAGAAATTTCTGGACGAATATGTTATCGGCCAGGATGAGGCAAAAAAGGTGATGGCGGTGGCCGTGTATAACCACTACAAGCGGTTGATGCAGCGGAAACTTGATTCTGACATTACCATCGAGAAATCAAACATCATCATGGTGGGCGAAACCGGCACGGGTAAAACCTACCTGGCGCGCACACTCGCTAAGATGTTGCAGGTGCCCTTTTGTATTGCCGATGCAACCGTGCTTACGGAAGCCGGCTACGTGGGCGAAGATGTCGAAAGTATTTTAACCCGACTGCTTCAGGCGGCCGACTACAATGTTGAAGCAGCAGAGCGCGGCATCGTGTACATTGATGAGATTGATAAGATCGCGCGTAAATCTGATAACCCGTCTATCACCCGTGATGTAAGCGGTGAAGGTGTTCAGCAAGCACTATTAAAATTACTGGAAGGAACTGCGGTAAATGTTCCCCCGCAGGGCGGACGCAAGCACCCGGATCAAAAGATGATTACCGTAAACACGGAAAATATTCTTTTCATCTGTGGCGGAGCATTCGAAGGGTTGTCGAGAATCATCGGTAACCGATTGAATACAAGGCCTTTGGGATTTGCCTCATCGTCAGGTTTACACCCCTCCGATTTTGAAAAAGAAAATCTGATTCAGTTCGTGACCGCACTGGATTTGAAAACGTTTGGATTGATCCCCGAATTGATCGGTCGTTTACCGGTGGTATCATTCCTAAATCCGTTGGATAAAATTGCGCTCAAGAAAATTCTGGTTGAGCCGAAAAATGCCCTTACCAAGCAGTACAAGAAATTATTTGAGATCGAAGAAATCCAGCTCGAATTCAAAGATGGAGCGCTTGACTTTATTGTTGAGAAAGCCGTTGAATTTAAACTGGGTGCCCGCGGTCTCCGCGGAATCTGCGAAGCCATTATTAACGATGCCATGTTTGATCTCCCCTCTGAAAAAGATGTTGATCGCCTGGTGATCACCCGCGCCTACGCGGAAGAAAAATTCAACCGGTCGCAGTACAGCAAGCTCAAAGTAGCTTAGTCAGGCCATTCATTGATTCACCTTACTTCTTTACGTAATCCAGCATGAGCCGGGCGGTGTTGTCGGATGCCGAACCGGTATCCAGTATGCGGATGATTTCATCATAGCCTGCCAGCATCGCGTGCCGATAGCGTTCATCCTTCAGGATCTTCGTCAACTCTGCCGCTACTCCTTGGACAGAAGCATCCTGTTGAATCATTTCCTTTACAACTTCCCGATTGGCAACCAGGTTAACCAACGAGATAAAAGGCACTTTGATAAGTAACTTAGCGATGCTATACGTTAACCCGCTCGTTTTATACACTACAACTTGTGGAACCCTGAACAATGCTGTCTCAAGTGTCGCGGTACCTGACGTTACAACAGCCGCCTGGGCTACCGACAGAAGATCGTACGATGCATCATTGACGAACGTAACGTTTGGGAGATGCTGAAGGTCACGATACAGGTCGCGGCCCAGATTACTTACCGCGGCTACAACAAACTGATATTCAGGAAGTCTAGCTGCGACACCCGACATCAGCGGAATAATTTTCTTTAACTCTTGGCGTCTGCTGCCCGGCAACAACGCAATAATTTTCTTCTCTACGTCTGCGGTCAAGCGGCTTTTAAACGCTGGATTCACCGTATGGGCTTTGATTGCATCTAACACCGGGTTACCCACGTAGTCGATATCCCAATCGAATTTCTTGAAAAAGTCTTTTTCGAAGGGAAGGATCGCAAACATCCGGTCGACATTGGCTTTCAGATTGACTGCTCTGTTTTGGTTCCAGGCCCACACTTTTGGTGAGATGTACCAGAAAACTCTAAGGCCATTCTTCCGCGCAAATTTTGCGATCCGCATGTTGAATCCCGCATAGTCGATCAGGATGATTACCTCGGGTTTGTACGTGAGTATGTCTCTCTTACAGAGCTCTATCTTCTTTGAGATGGTACGCAGGTTGGCCACTACTTCAGCAAACCCCATAAACGCAAGTTCCCGATAGTGAACAACTTCTTCCATGCCGGCCTCGCGCATGTAGTCGCCCCCAAAGCCGCGGAATTGGGCGGAGGGTTCTCGCTGTTTAAGTTGCTTAATCAGATTACCCCCGTGAAGGTCGCCCGATCGTTCACCCGCGATGAGATAAAATTTCATTCTTACGAAGATGGTGGTTATTTACTGCTCACCAAAATACTCCACATAGTTGCGGGGGGTTTCGTAGAGCCGCAGGCTATGAAGTTTCCCGTTTTTCGTGATGGTGGGAAGCTGGCGGTTGAGAATCCTCCAGATTTCAACGATGAGATTTTCACAGCTCGCCATTTTATCCTTCATGAAATCCACATCGAGGTTGATATTTTTATGATCAAGCTTGTCGGTAACTTCCTGCTGAATCAGTTTACTGAGCTTTTTCAGATCAACCACGAACCCGGTTTCAGGGTCAGGGTGTCCTTTAACGGTGACAATGAGGTCAAAATTATGCCCATGCCAATGATCGTTTGCGCACGGCCCGAACACCTCGATGTTCCTCTCTTTAGACCAGGCCGGGTTGTACAGCTTGTGCGCGGCATTAAAATGTTCTTTTCGGGAAATGTAAAGCATACTTTCGCAAAAGTACCGGATCAATTGCTCAAAAAAAAAGCCCCAATGAAGGGGCCTTTTATGTTTACAAACTTTAGTTACTGCTTCACGAACTGATAAATCCAGTCACCACCATCATAATTTAGATTGATGATAAGAGTTCCGGTTCCTGCACAAACGTCAACGGTGTATGTACCGGTGGAGGCTGTAATCGCAGGGTCCGAGGTGTCGCCTTCAACATCTTGATCCGGAAAACGAACAGTCCCTGCCGCTCCGTCAAAATCTATGTAAGCATGCAACGCCGCGGTACCATAAAAATTAGCGAAATGAAGACGATTTGGATTGTCAGCGTCTTTTTCCATTGTTACGGTATATGGGCCGAAATCGCAGCTACCGGTAGTAACTCCTAAGCCACAATAAAACTCGGTTGCACTCCAATTTCCGGCGAACGGAGCAGCAGCTATGCCGTCTTCGTCGGCACAGTCGCTTACGAGCGTAACCGTATGTGTACCGTTCTGGGATGACGGGATTCGAACAATAATTGTCTCGTTAAGCTCCCATTTGTCATCCTCCAAAATTGTGAAGCTCAAGCCCCCTTCCGTAATTCCATCAAACGTGTAGTCCTCTCCAACAGTTGCACTGCCAGAAATGACAACTTCGTCCTCCGAGAGACTACCGCCCCGATAAGGAATGGTCACCGTAGTCGTGGCATTATCTTCGAACAAACTGGAAGCAATCCCGGTAAAGGTAACACCAGAACCGCTGGAATCATCGTCACTACAACCTATCAGACTCACTGACAAGCTCAGAGCGAAGAAAAATTGATATAAGTATTTAATATTTTTCATGGTGGCGTTTTTTTTGGTTTAAAATCTAAACAGTTGGGAAAGATTTAGTCTCACCCAACTGTTCAATTTGGCTCCGACTAAGGACGTGGCCTGTCGAATATTAACTTCAAATTCTCAATCTTCCGTGTACCCGGTGTACTCCAGTCAAAACTAACCTCAAATACCTTCTCTATTCCTCCGGATGGCAAAGTGGTTTCAGTGTAACGTCTTGTAGTACCGGCCATGTTCTTCAACGTAGCGTTACCTGAAGCTGTCACAGCCACATCATTGGCGAGAATGTCCGCGTCAGGGTCAAGATCAGTTGACTCATCTATTGTAAAGCGAGTTCCGGCCACACCACCAACCCCACTACCGTCTTTCCACAGCGGAGTAACACCCACTGTATTTGAATTGATTGTAACCAACGGCATTTCAAGTCCCTCATTATACTGGCCACCTAGCGCAGGATCCTGCACTCCGCTTACTAATCTTGTTACCTGGCCATCCAGCACTTCATAAATGCCATCATACTTGTTCTTTACTACAACAGCCAGAATGGCCACACTGAAGTTAGAACTGATGATTCCTGCGGATGAAGATGTGATACGAAGTGGAAGCGCCCAGTTCTTAGAAAGATCGAACAAATTGGGCTTAGCCAAAATCGAAATATTAACTTTCTTCTGACCTTTAGGTATTGTCACGGTAAAATCATCGAACACGTAGTATGATGGCGGCATGAGTTCGTAAGCACCACCACCCAAAGCTTCATTCCCGTTTATCCCTGTTTCCATCTGGGTATTGTACAACTCAAGAGCTTGAGGATCCACAGCGATGGTCAACTCAATGTCTTTGTCGTTTCCATTTGGGCCGGAATAACTGATGGTCTGCTCAAACACGAACTCTGCCTGAACTTCCGTAGTTGCAGTCCAAACCGGATAAACCGCACCCGCCGGAGAAGACGGTACAGACGGATCGATGAACTCGATGACATTCTGAGCACCGGAAGGGTCCAGTGCATATTTCTCATCCTCGAGACAGGCAACTAAGGACACACCCAATAGCGCCACACATATTCTCAAAAAAGTCTTTTTCATATTTTTTCTCTTTAGCGATTGGACATATTATGATGGATCCCAGAAAATTCTCTCACTTCGGTAATCAACCACGCGATAATTTGCTGAGTTGAAGGCCGACTCCGATGACGGGTACATTACCCGCGTAGGGAGGCGATCGAAACGCTCAGTGATGGTTGACTTATTAGATGCAATATCCAGGTTAGCAGGGCCGCCCGGAACAGTAGTCGGGAAACCTGTTCTTCTAAACTCGTTGTAAGACTCGTCAGAGGTAACCATTAACATTGCAATATACTTCTGGGTGATGATCGCTTCGACGCGCTGCGCCACTGAACTTGCGGCTTCAATTTCAACCAGACGATTGCCGGCATTTGTCGTTGTGTAAACCTCAACCATTGAATCAATCGTTACCGGTTTAGCCGCATTCAGTGTAGGCGGGAGGACAATTGCCTCGTTCTCGTCTTTGTAAAGATAGGTAAACGAAGCCTTTATACCTTCATAATAGGTAGTTGTTGCTCCGCCCAAACCTCCAGCGATATAACCGTGTAATTTGGCTTCTGCCTCCAAGAAACGAGCCTCAGCAGCAAGCATCAATGGTTGCCCTTGAGCTGGTCCCTTAAGCACACCGCGGCCGGTAAAACCAGTTTGAGTACCGGCCCAAGTAACTTGTCCGGCAATGATTGGCGGGTTTCCGGATTCATTACCAAGTTGGTTGGTTGGCGTAGCTGTTACAGCTCCCGAACCATTATTTCCACCGAAGTTCACAAAAATAGTTTCTCCGCGATATGGGTCGTTAATCTTTGCTGTTGGAAAGGTGGTCGTTCCTCCAAAGAACGTATACGAATAGGTGGTCGGTACACGCGATGAGTTCGCTAACGCACCTGCAACAGTTTTACCCCATGTTGCCCAAGCCGGGTTTGGCCGGTTCAGTTCATATCCCGGATCTACGATCGCATCGTCCGAGATGAATCCAAGACTGGTATCTAACGTAGCAAAGCCAGCAGCTGGGTTAGCAGGAGTAGATATGCGAACAAGCATTTTCAATTTCAGCGTGTTGGCAAACTTTTGCCAAGCCTCCATATGGTCAGCTACCGGATCCCCGGCAAACTCTGCGAACAAAGGATCAGAAGCAGCGGTTAATCGTGTTCCACCGACTCCCGTCACCGCAGTTTCAATTTGCGCAATAGCCTCATCACACGTAGCAATCAGGTCAGCGTAAATCGTTGCAGCATCATCATAAGTAGGTGTAACCAGACCTTCTGATCCACGGAGTGCGTCTGTATACGGAACATCTCCGAACGTGTCAACCAACTTCATGTACAGAAAGACCGACATAATCTTCGCCGTTGCGTTAAAGTAAACGTTGGCGGCATCACCTTCCGTTTTATCAATAATGTACTTGAAGTCATTCAAAGGATCCTGGTAGGTGTTGGTCCACAAACCATTATAATCTGCGGGCGTCAGGTTGTAGCTAAGCAATGTTCCAAAGCCTGAGAATCCGCCTGCATTGGCGATGTAGCCTCCGAAATGGCCACCATAATTATTGTATGCGCTTGCTATAGAAGCCGAAGCGGTAATCGCCTGAGGCAGCACCAGATTCACATCCGCTTCCGTAGCAGCATTTGGATTCTCGTTTATATCGAGGAAATCCGAGCATGAAGAGACCAGAAACAGCACGGCTACTGCTCCTGCCCATATTTTCATTTTAAATTTTTTCATCATTTCTCTCAATTAAAATGTTAATGAAATAGTACCACCCACATAGCGAGACGGAGGAGTCAGGTTGATGTTCGTAAATCCGATCGCGTTGCTATCAGATCCGAAAATGCTGTACTCAGGGTCAGTGTAGAGGTTGGTCTTAGGAACCCAGATGAACAAGTTACGTCCTTGAACACTCAAAGAAGCAGACTTGATAAACTTGGTTGCTGACAACCATGCTGTAGGGAAATCGTAACGCAGTGAGATTTCGCGGATTTTCCAGAAACCAGCTGAGTGCGTATAGTTTTCACCGATGCTCGTGTTACGTGAACCGTCGGTCCAGAAATCCGCACCACCGGTAGCAACAGTAATGCTTGTATTGTCAATATATGTTCCGGGATTTTCAGGATCTTCATACACTGAATTTGGGAATACAAAGCGTTCACGGTTGTACCATCCTGTTCGAATACCTGCACCAGAGAAATCAAATGCAGTAGCAACTGAGTTATAAATATAGTGTCCAGTCCGGAATTCGGCAGTGGCCGCCAATCTGAATCCTTTGTACTTGAATTCGGTCGTTAAACCTAAGATGTGCGGAGGAGAAGTTGTGCCTACGTCCTTGTATACACCATCTGTTGCAGGGAAACCAGTGATAGGGTCAACTATAACTTTTCCGTCGTCGGTTCTGTTATACTTGGTTACAGTGAGGTAAGGAAAGGGCTTGCCAACTTTTGCTACGATTCTTCCGTTACCGGTTGAGCCGATGTTAAGTTCATCTGTTCCATCAGCAAGTGAGATAACTTTGTTTTTGTTCAACGTATACGTTACGCGGAACATAGCACTCAATCCAAAAGATGTTTCAAGCGGAGTAGCTTGGAAGTATGCTTCGAGACCTCTGTTTTCAACCTCCCCTACGTTTGTAGTAAACGTATTATACCCTGATGCACTTGAAATCTGCACTGGAATAGTTTGGTCAACCGTGTTACTCTTATAGACCGTTAAACCCACGCTTGCAGAATACTTTTTCAGATCCAAGTCAAATCCTCCTTCAATTGAAGTCGTGATCTCAGGCTGCAGATCGGGCGCAACTAAGTTGTTTCCGATACCGAATCCACCACCACTTGAGTAAGGATAGCCGTAATTCTGTCCGAATGTTGTCTCGAGTGCATATGCACCGATGCTAACCTGACCTACCTGAGAATAACCTCCTCTGATTTTCAGCGCATCAATCCATTCAGACTCTTTCAACGCAGAGATCGCGTCTGACACAATGATTGAAACATCAGCGGCAGGATAGAAGAACGATCTGTTTTCTTTCGCCAACACTGATCTCCAGTCGTTACGACCAGTTAAGTGCAAGTACGCCCATTCTTTGAAGCCTAAACGAACATCACCATACACCCCCATCTGGGTTGCACGTGTGTTAGCTTCACCACCTGCTAAGTTAGTGGCAGCGTTACCAGGGTTGTATACACCGCTGATTACCAGCCCGTTTGCCGAAACGAATACGTTCTTATCTCTGTTGTCACGAGCCTGGAAACCGCCCACAACTGTCAAAGACAAATCGTCAGACAATTTTGCCTTGTATTCCGCCAACAGGTCGATTACCAACTGAGTAGAATAGAATCCGTTATCAGCCACGAAACCAGGCACGTCAGTTTTTGAACCGCCAGAGTTAGCACCGGTTGCGCTCTTGGTCCAATCTGAGTAGGTGAACTTACCTGTCCATGTTTTATTAAACACGTGGCGGTTGCTCATACCTACACGACCCGTGATGCTCAGTGGCGTGATTGGATTCCACTTCAATTCCATGCTACCCTGAAAATAGTTATTCCGGGTCTCGCTTCTGTTATTTGATAACGTGTAGTATGGGTTATCATAGTACTCGTTGTAGTAACCATTCGGATTAGCAAAGTTTGTCTCAGGGTTACCTCTCCACTTCTTGTACTTCGTAAGCTGAATTTGACCAGGAGACATCATTACATCGTTGAATGCCGTTCCAACGGCAGAACTCACATCAAAATTGTTCGCGATGTAGTTTGTAGAAATTGATGCTTTTACAGTCTCGCCGATCTTACGATCGATGTTTGCACGGAAACTGTAACGCTTATACTTGTCCCAAGGTACAGTCGAGTGCTGTCTGAAATATTGACCAGAAGCATAGATGCTTCCTTTATCATCACCCGATGTTACAGCGAAATCAGTCTGATTCATCATACCAGTTTCCCAGAAGTCGTTTTTACCGTTCGTGTGAGAATACTTGGCGTACTGTGTCAAGTGACCACGGGCATAGGGATCAGTATTAGTTGGGTCAAGGGCTTCAAGCGGCTTACCAATTGGACGAATAGATCCGTCAAATCGGTCACCAAATTGCTGGTTCTCGTAAGGAGTGTAAGTCGGAGGAGTGTCAGGTGTGGTACCAGAACCCCATTTAGTCTGCAATTTAGGCAGGTAGTTTACAGTTTCAAGTGTTGTTGTGTTTGAAACTTTGATTTCGGTTTTACCAGCCTTACCACGCTTTGTTGTTACGATCAACGCACCGTTAGATGCATCAGAACCGTAAAGGGCGGCAGCACCAGCACCATTCAACACCTGGATATCTTCGATATCTTCAGGGTTCAGGTTACCCAACACGCTGTTAGGAGTGATGATGTTGTCCAATACAAGGAGGGCCTGGTTGTTACCTAACAGTGAGCGCTGTCCACGAAGAACAACACGGTAGTTAGGGTTAACACCTGAGCTCACAGCACTTACCAACAGTCCTGGCACTTTTCCCTGAAGACCAGCCATTGCGTTAGCTGTCTTACCCTGGGAAATGTCAGCTGCTTTTACTGTTGTAGCCTGGTTTCCTAATTCGCGTCTTTGTACAGTCAAACCACCGGCAACAACAACAACTTCGTTCAAAGTTGCCGCATCTGCCTGCATCACAATGTCAACAGTAGACTGAGAAGTCACTGCTACATCCTGAGTTTTAAGACTGATAAACGAGAATGTTAAAGTTCCCCCAGCAGAAGGAATTGACAGCGAATAGCGGCCATCTCCATCGGTCTGGGTTCCAATAGCTGTTCCTTTCAGAACAACGCTTACTCCGGGAAGCGCGCTTCCATCTTCAGCAGATGTAACGCGACCAGAGACCGTGCGATCCTGTGCGGACACCTGCATTGCTGCAAGCATAAGCACCATCGTCACACAAGACAGTAAAAGTCTCTTCATAAGATTTAGGTTTAGGTTAGTTAAACAAAACTTGAGTTGTAAACTTATAACAAAATTTTAATCTTAAAAAGATAACTAACTTAAAATTAGCTATGGATTTTACCGTCTGGTACCCAATAATGGGGTATTTTGGGGCGGGTCAGGGTGTTACAAAATCGTGAAGTCGATCCGTCGGTTTTGCTGACGGCCACTTTCGGTTTCGTTTGAAGCCACCGGTTTAGCGGAACCAAAACCCTTGGCTGACAGGCGCTTGGGGGAAACGCCCAGGGAAATCAAATAATTATAGACCGCATTTGCCCTTTTTTCCGACAATTGCTGATTGTAGGCCGGGTTGCCGGTATTATCGGTGTGACCCCCTATTTCAATGCGGATTTGAGGGTTTTCATTAAGAAAACGACCTACTTTTTCGAGTTCCGTGAACGACTTTTCCTTCAATTCGTAGCGATCCACGTCAAAAAAGATGTTCTGTAAAATGGCTGCCTCGCCCCTTTTCGCCTGGTCAAGGGAAATGTCGATCACCAGCGGCTCAAAGTCCTTCATCTCGGCATAATTGAAATTCAGACTTTTGAACAGGTAACCCTTTTTGTTCACATACAGGCCATATTCAGAACCCTGAGTTAGTACCATCAGGTATTGCCCGGAAACAGAATCCGATTCCACGAGCGAAACGATCTCATTTTTATTGATATCAAACAGCTCAATTCTGGCCTTCAGCTTTTCGCCTGTTTTTGCATCGGTAACGACACCTTTGACGTAATTGCTCCTGAATTTAATAATTTGATTTTCAGGTATTTGTATTTCCATCAGTACCGATTTTTCTGTGCCATTCGGGAGGTCTTCTTCGTGGGAATAGTACCCCTTCCTACCATCGGCTGTGATGTAGAGCGAATATTGGTCTTCGTGGCTGTTTATGGGACTACCCATATTGACGGGTTTCGACCAGGCAGCACCGGTCTTCTCTGTATAAAAGATGTCATAGCCGCCATACCCGACTAACCCGTTCGAGGCGAAGTAGAGTGTTTGGCCGTTTACGTGGATGAATGGTGACCGTTCATCGTACTGGGTATTGACGGGTTCGCCCAGGTTGCGGGCTTTTGACCATTTACCGTTTTCGCCCAACGTGGTGTACCAGATATCGTTGCGGCCGAAACCGCCTTTTCTGTCGGAAACGAAATAGAGCGTTCTGCCGTCAGCCGAAAGCGTGGGATGTGATTCCCAATCGCCGGAATTCACATTCGGGCCTAAATTCGCAGGTTTTGACCACTGGTCGCCTGTTTTGATGCTTTCATAGAGGTCGCAATTGCCACTGTAGCCGCGATCTCCACACGATGTAAAAATGAGCTTCCGGCCATCAGCCGAAATCGTACAGGTGCCCTCATTGTCGGGGGTGTTGATCACCGGGGAGACCGACTGAGGAGCCAGCCATTTGCCCGACGGATCTTTGCGGCTGATGACCAGGTCTTCATCGTCTTCAAGCCGGTATCCGCGCCTGCGGGTAAAAATCAATTCCTGCTGATCGGCTGTCAGTGCAGGGAAATACTGCAGCGGGAAGCAGTTCACGGTATCACTCAGGGCTCGAGGCTGATATTTCCCGCTAACGGCCTGATTATTAATGGCAAACCTGGCGTTTTCTATCCAACCGGAGGCTTTCGCTATCCGTTGCTTGTTCTGCGTTTCCGCGTTCACGTATCCTGATAACACATCGATCGCCTCTTTGTACTGACCGGAGAGCATATGCGCATCTCCGAGATCGAACCAGATCAACTTTTGTTTGCGGATATCTTTGGTCAGCGTTAACGCATAGTTGAAATTATTAATCGCGCGTGGGTAATCTTTCATCGCCATGTACACAACGCCCAGCCGATGATAGGCTTCTGTGAACTTCTTATCTTTTTGAATTGCCTGCGTTAATGCATCAATTGCCTCAGTATACTGGCCGCGGACGCGGAAGTTATCAGCCCCGATATACAATTCAATTGCCTTTTTTGATTTGGTATCCAAACCCGTTTGCGCCATGGTCAACAGCGGACAAAGCACCAGGAACAGAACTAACGCACGATTCATGTTTTAAAACTATAAAACAATCTTCGATACATCAATTTCAGGGCCATCGAAAGCCAGCATGGAATTTATTAAGCGAAATTTTTTGAAGGACGGAATATCCTGGACCGCCACCGGTGCCGCCTTAATCTCGGCCGTGTCGAGTAAAAACTGTCGCATGGTTCCTTTCAACAACGGAGCCGCGGGGGTAATCCAGTTTACGCCGTCATAGAAGATGACATTGCTGTACGATGAATCGGTAACAAAACCATTCTTTACAATGAGAATGTCATCGCAATATTGACGCTGGCTTAGCAGTGCGTTAAGGCTGTCGCGGTTCTGGTATTTGTGTTCGTACTTAATTTCCTGATCGTACACGATCCGTAAACTATTCACCGGTTTGATTTCGTATGGAATAAATTCGACTGATTCGATTTTGTCGGAATACACCACACGACATTTATAAAGGCCCGTTTTCGGGACGTTATACTTCTTTAACGCCTCCATTAAACTAACTGCATTCCGTTGGCCGGAGAGTTCCTTCACCGACCGATCCATCCTTTGCTGATGGTAGTTGAGCCGGTGAAAGTTACCGTTCTGTAACCGGATGGATTCAAGTAACCGGAACATACACTTTATCAATTGCTTCCTGATATTCGGTTTGGGCATCACTTTGCGTGGTAATGCCGCCTCCGCTGCGGTAATATAATTGATTACCCGCTTGTTCAATAAAGCGAATCATGACCGCACTATCCAGCACATTACCATCGAAATAACCGAACACGCCCGTGTAATAACCCCGCTTCTCCTGTTCGGCTGCTGAAATTATCGCGCAGGTTTTTTGTTTAGGCGCTCCGCTGATTGATCCGGCAGGAAGCAGTGAAACCAGAATATCCCCTAACTGGGAACGATAACCTGCCGGCAGCGTTCCGGTGACTTCCGAACTTACCTGCAATAAGTTTTTGGTGTTTGTTTTTATTTCATCGATGAACCGAAACCTGGACACGTGCACCTTATCAGCAACCAGGCTCAAGTCGTTGCGAATCAGATCAACAATGGTAATGTGTTCCGCTTTTTCTTTTTCATCATTCAGAATCTTTGCGGCCGCATTGGGAAGCGATGCATCAATCGTTCCCTTCATGGGGTACGAAAAAATTTTTCCGTTGTAGATCCGGACAAATGTTTCGGGTGAGAAGACAAGAAAATTGTTGTTGACGAGCAGTTTATACTTTGCATGCACGAGGTGAAACAAATTCTCCAGCGACTGATCAGTTTCGATTTTTGTTTTGATGGTCAGGTTTGTCAGGAAGGAGTCGCCATAGGCCAATCGTTCGAACACTTTATCGAACTTATTCTTGTATTCCGAAAATCCGATCGGAGATTTTTTGAACGTTGAAATCGTTTGAGCGATAGCCTTGTGGTTACTGTTTGTAAAGTCGTTGATGCAGAAAAGAATTTCTTTCACATTCACCTGCTGCAATTCGAAGGCGAATGGTTTCTCCAATTCAAAATCTACACAAAAGAAAAAAGGAGTTCCTGCTTCTCCCCATGCGTTTAAGGCTGTTCGGAAATCCTGAAGCGTCATCAGGGAATATTCATGTATTTGTGAATCTGAAGCGATACTTCCCACTTCGGATTAGCCTTCACATACCCGATAATCTCCTGAAGCATTTCCTTTTCTTTCGACCATTCCGGCTGCAGGAAAAGTTTACAAGCCAGAGAAACCTTTTGCGCAAATTCTTCGGCCCAGGCGAAATCGCTCTTATTATAAACGATGATCTTCAGCTCGTTGGCGAGACTGTATACGGAAGGATCCGGGACTTTAAATTTCTTGGGTGAGAAGCACACCCAGTCCCACGTTCCGGTAAGCGGATACGCACCCGAGGTTTCTATATTGGTCTGTAATCCAGCTGCTTGCAGCGATTTTGTCAGGTTAGATAAATCGTACATAGCCGGTTCGCCTCCGGTGATCACTACCAGTTTGGTGCCGCTGTTTTTCGCACGCGCAACCATCTCCTCCACCAGCACCCGCGGATGCGCGTCTGCATCCCACGACTCCTTTACATCGCACCACACACAGCCCACATCACATCCGCCCAGGCGAATGAAATAAGCCGCGCAGCCCTGATAAAAACCCTCACCCTGAATCGTATAGAAATCTTCCATCAGCGGCAACGAATTGCCGATGTCAGCGGTACGATTTAAGATTTCAGATTTTGGGTTCACGATTTCAGATCATTCAATCTAAAAATCAAAACGCAATTACGGGTTGCGGAGTTCAGTTGCACGAAGCGTATTGAGCAAGAGGGAAGCGATTGTCATCGGACCAACGCCACCGGGCACAGGTGTGATAAAAGATGCCTTCGGAGCAACCTCATTAAAATCAACATCGCCTTTCAGCGCATACCCGTTTTTGAATTGCGGGCCTTCCACGCGCGTGGTACCCACATCAATTACTACGGCACCCTGCTTCACCATATCGGCCGTAACAATGCCGGGCTTGCCGACAGCCACAACGAGAATGTCGGCCTGACGCGTGAAGCTCGCCAGGTCTTTGGTATACTTGTGACACACAGTTACTGTTGCACGGCCTTCCTCCACCAGCATCATACTCAAGGGGGCACCCACCAATCGGCTCGCGCCAACCACCACACAGTTTCTTCCTTCGGTTTCGATTTTATAACGCTTCAACAATTCCATAACGCCAAATGGAGTTGCGGGAAGCAACAACGGGTTTTTTGAAACGATGCTTCCAAAGTTTCTATTCGTAAATCCGTCAACATCTTTATCCGGACGGATTTTTTCGGTGATACGTTCAACCGAAATATGCTGAGGCAAGGGAAGCTGTACAATGAATCCATCAACATCTTCATCTCGGTTCACCTGATCGATGTGCTTCATCAATTTATCTTCGCTGATGGTGTCTGCGAAGCGCATCATGGTGTAATGAAAACCAACCTCCTTGCACGCCTTAACTTTATGATCCACGTACGTCTGGCTTGCGCCATCATCGCCCACTAAAATGATCGCGAGGTGCGGTACTTTTTTGCCCTGCTGCCTGCGCTCGATAACTTTATCGGTGATCTCTTTTTTGATATCGGAAGAAATTTTTCTTCCATCAATAAGCGTGTACGGTGTAGCTTCAGCCATGAATTAATCGATTTTCAACACTGCCATAAATGCTTCCTGCGGGATTTCCACATTACCTACCTGCCTCATTCGTTTCTTACCCTTCTTTTGTTTCTCCAACAGTTTTCGCTTCCGCGAAATATCACCCCCATAACATTTTGCCAATACGTTTTTACGAATGGCGCTGATGTTCTCGCGGGCTACAATTTTCTGCCCAATCGCTGCCTGAATGGCGATTTCAAACATTTGACGCGGAATAAGTTCTTTCAATTTCTCGCAGAGTTTGCGGCCCCATTCCTGGGCTTTTCCACGGTGAACGATCGCGCTGAGCGCATCCACCTTGTCGCCGTTGAGCATGACATCGAGCTTCACCATGTCGGATTCGCGGAAGCCGATCAGATGATAATCCAGTGAAGCATAGCCGCGCGAAATAGATTTCAGCTTATCGAAAAAGTCGAATACGATTTCCGACAGCGGCATCTCGAACGACATCTCCACGCGGTCGGTGGTTAAGTAGTTCTGATTAATGATGATCCCGCGTTTTTCAATACACAGGTTGATGATCGGACCGATGTAGTCGGCCTTGGAAATTATTTGTGCCTTGATGAACGGCTCTTCGATGCGCGACATGCGCGTAGGATCGGGCATATCAGAAGGCGCATTGATACTAATCTCTTCACCATCGGTAAGGTACGCCTTGAACTGTACAGAAGGAACGGTGGTGATTACCGTCATGTCAAACTCACGCTCCAGGCGTTCCTGAATGATTTCCATGTGCAGCATGCCCAGGAATCCGCACCGGAAGCCAAAGCCAAGTGCTGCTGAAGTTTCAAGCTCCCACACGAGAGAAGCATCATTCAGTTGAAGCTTCTCCATCGAGGCACGTAGTTCTTCAAACTCGGTGGTATCAACCGGATAGATACCAGCAAAAACCATGGGCTTTACCTGCTCGAATCCCTTCAGCGATTCGCCCGGATTACTCACGGTGGTGATGGTGTCTCCCACGTGAACTTCGCTGGCTACTTTTATACCGGAAATCAGATAGCCAACGTTGCCGGCTGATATTTCATTTCTGGGGTGTTTATCCAGCTTTAGTACCCCAATCTCATCGGCACCATATTCCTGGCCCGTGTTGATGAATTTTACCTTATCGCCTTTTTTGATTGTACCGTTGAATACACGGAAATAGATTTCGATTCCGCGAAATGAATTAAACACCGAGTCGAAAATCATCGCCTGAAGCGGTGCATTTACATTGCCTTTCGGAGACGGAATGCGTTCCACTACGGCCTGCAGAATTTCTTCAATGCCCCGGCCCTCTTTTGCGCTGGCAGCCAAAATATCTTCGCGTTTGCAGCCGATCAAATCGATAATCTCATCCGCAACAACCTCAGGATTAGCATGCGGCAGGTCGATTTTATTCATGACCGGAATAATCTCAAGGTCGTGCTCCAGTGCCAAATACAGGTTTGAAATAGTTTGTGCTTCAATGCCCTGGCTGGCATCTACAATCAGAAGAGCGCCTTCGCAGGAAGCAATGGCCCGGGACACTTCGTAGGAGAAGTCAACGTGGCCGGGCGTGTCGATCAGGTTAAGGATGTACTTTTTCCCTTTGTACGTATAGTCCATCTGAATGGCGTGCGCCTTGATGGTGATGCCCTTTTCCTTTTCGAGGTCCATGTTGTCCAGAACCTGGGCCTCCATCTGCCGTTCGTTGAGCGTGCCCGTAAATTCCAGCAGGCGGTCGGCCAGCGTGCTCTTACCGTGGTCGATGTGAGCGATTATGCAAAAATTGCGGATGTTTTCCATTCCCGTCAGTTCCTCAGTAGGTTTTAAACCGCAAAAGTAGGGATTTACGGCCAACCGGCCTTACTTCCACGGGTTTTTAAAAACCGCCGGGATTCCGCCCTTTTACTGAACGATCAGCTTAACGGACTCGAGTTTGTTGTTATACCGGATTCTCACGATATACAGTCCGCGGGCCAGTTGGCGGGCGAAGCGAAACTTATGTTCGGTTGCACTTCCTGTTTCGGGAACAAACGATTCGAGCATCACATTTTGCTGGGAAATAATCTCCAGGCCGTTGAGCTGGAATGGCGTATGATTTTTCAGCGCGATCGTGATTTCACTTCCGTCACTTGGATTCGGGTAAACCGACATTTTGCTTTCCTTGTCCTGAGATGTTTCCACCCGGATGATATGAGAATACTCGGCCGTTCCGTCATAATCGGTTTGTTTCAACCGGTAGTAGGTTTGTCTCGAGAACGGTGCCGGATCTACATAACTGTAGCTGTGTGGCTGCGAGGTTGTTCCTGCTCCGGAAATTTTTGCCATTTCTTCAAAGTGGTCGCCCGTAGCGGAGCGTTCAAGTGTAAAGAAGTCGTTGTTCAGTTCGCTGGCCGTTTCCCACGACAGTGTAACCACCGGGTTTTCGTATGCGCCTTCAAATGAAACCAGTTCGACTGGCAAGGGTGTGGTCGTCAGGTTGGTAGAGCCTACCGTGAAGTAGTCGTTGTTTTGAAAGTTGACTCCGGTTACGGTAAAAATATCACCCGCGAGCGTACCGGTTTGCGGTGCTACATCATTGTCGGAGAAGCCATCACCATCACGGTCAATCAACAGGCGGAGATCGGCCTGCGTTTTTGCACCTACCATGGCCAGATCGAGGGCGATCGTTACCGTACCCACATCTCCTGTTTCGGCTACGCGCCACACACGACTCATTCTTCCTTTTATCAACGCGCCATCCACGTCAACGGTGTTGCGGGTTGAGAGATTACCTCCATTACTTCCCCACAGAAGGAAGTCTAAGTCATCCAAGCTGCTTGGATTTTGCATTCGCACAACTGAGTTCGTGTTTGCACTCTGAGAATTGCTTTGATTTAGACGCGAAGCGGCATCGCGTGCAATGCCCGCAATATCCTTGTTGTAAGTGGCGTGAGTGGTAGTGGTTGGATACACTACTGTTCCGGTTGATGCTGTATAATTCGTGAGCGACACCTGATTAAGCGTCACACCATACTTGATCGCGAGATAAGAGTCAATACGATTGCGTTCGGTTGTTGAAATATCCCGGTTAAAAAATATAAACTCGGCTATGTCGCCATTAAGTCCCTGGATACCTCCCTGGCGTGCACCAATGCGCGGAATTGGAAATGTCAAGGGCCCCCCAGTCTCTGAAAGAATATTCTCAAGCGCTCCGTTATAAAAAATCCCAAATCGCACAGCATAGTCCCTGAAAAAGTCAACAATTTGAGGAACTTGTGTTGACACTAAAGTTGAACTGGACACGCCGGTAAGAGGGGGGTTAGCATCAATACGTTCCTGCAGTCCCACCCCTCCCACGTTAGTGATTTTTAGTGAAAAAACTGGAGTTGTATTGGTTGTTCTGTCAATGATATAGCCTCCTGTGGTATTGGAAAGTGCGCCTCCATTCAGCGTGATGGGCCGAAACACGGCAGTCATATTCAAATCACTGGTTGCACCAACGTTAAGTGTTCCGAAATCAAGGAAGCGGCTTATTGCAAAGCGTACCACAGGATTTCCGTTAGCGATATTGGTTAGGTACATCGGTCGGTTTCCAACAGTTGCTTGCGTCGCATTCGCAGCGGTAATTCCGCCCGTAGTATTCCATTGCTGAACAAGTTGACCGTCAACCGCCAGCGCAGTACCGGCATTTGCATAAACACCCTCATCAGCTCTTAGCCAAATGGTTGGGGCTGCAACACCGCCAGGCCCGGGAATTAGTGGACAAGCCAGCGTAAAATACTCGTTGTTATTGATTGACGCACCCGTAAATGTTACTACGTTCCCAACGATGGTTCGGCCCGTTGTATGCGCTGTGGCATCACCAAAACTTCCGTCTGCATCTACGAGCAGGGCAAAGCGGCTTGGGTCAGTCATATCGATTCCCAACCCAGAGAGATCAAACGAGATTGAAAATGTTCCGACTTCACCGGTTTCTGCAACACGCCAAACCCGGGTGAGTCTATTTATATAGGGTGAGGGTACATCGGTAGAATTCCAGATTGTTGGAGCATTATGTCCCCATACCAGGAAGTCCTGATCGTCCAGCGAAGATGGGCTGAATATTCTAACGATACTGAGCGAATTCTGACTTTGAGAGTTGGTTTGATTTAAGCCAGAAGCATTGTCACGTGCAATTCCTGCTATATCGTTATCGTACAAATCGTGGGAGGTTGCAGCCGGGTAAACTGTTGATCCGGAAGAACTAACATAGCTTGTCGCTGTGGTCTGATCTAGGGTAATACCATATTTCAAAGCCAGGTAAGATTCCACCCGCTGCCTGTCTGACACACTCAACGCCGTATTATAAATAATCGCTTCAGCAAAATCGCCATTTAGACCTCCATTTGTTGTGGTTGCATGGCGACCGACACGAATTGTGGGTCCGGTGATATTTTCACTATCACCACCCGAAGTAACATCGAGTTTCCCATTGATGTAAATTCCGTAGTTAACACCCACGTTACGGAAGTAATCAATAACACTGAATGTATTTGTCGGAGCAGATGCAACAGATACAGGCCCAGCCAAACTGCCCCCGGTATCGTTTCGCTTTTGATAAAAATACTTGTCAGTGTTTACAATCTTGAATGACATCAAATTGTTTGTGGCCGTTGTCCGGTCAATAATAAATGTACCATTCCCATCCGACGTTCCGCCTGAAACGTATGAGTTTTGGTTGAACACCAAGAACATATAAAAACTATTCGTTGCGCCAACTCCCGGCGCGGCAAGTGCATCGAGAAATTGATCGCTGGAGAAACGTAGAATCGGGTTTCCGTTAATTATTCCTGTTCTATAAACCGGCTTGTTCGCTCCCGTAGTTTGGCGGGCATGATTTGCCACCGCGCTTTGATCATTCCATTGTTGTACACTCTGACCATCAGTTGCCGGGGTTGACCCGTTGTCGATGAACGTTCCTGCGTCAGCTTTCAACCACCAGCGTAAATTGGTGGAAATGCCCCCTGGGGACTGGGCGAAAAGTGAGAAACTGGCCAGTAATGGCACCAAAAAAATCAGCTTTTTCATAGGCAGAATTACTTAAAGATACCCCATATCACTACAATGCGCTACTCGTAAACCCAAATATTCGAATTTTACAGGTTTTGTAACCCCAAAACACCCCTATATTGGCGATTATGCGGTCATTTTTTACCCTGACATGCTTGTTTGCGACATATTCGCTCGCCAGCGGTCAGAACAGCCTTGCCGGCCAGGTGCTGGATTCGGCAACGCGACAGCCAATTGGCTTCGCCAATGTTTACTTTGCCAATACATCCATCGGCACAGTTTCGAACGACAAGGGTGAATTTCTCATTCAGGGATTTGCATCGGGAAAGTATGATTTAACGGTATCGTTTGTAGGTTACCGGACCACACAAGGAGTGTTGACCTTCCCGCGCACTGCGCAACCGATTATCGTACTCCTTACGGCCGAGTCTACACAACTGGATGAACTGGTTGTGAAGCCGGATTTCTCACAAAAGGCTTCGGACCTTCGGCAGTTCGAAAAATTTTTCATTGGCGACAATTCCAATGCATCGAAGTGCAAAATTGTGAATGAAGACGAAGTGGTTGCATATCAGGATGACGATACCCATGCGTTGATCACGTTTGCACGTACTCCGGTCGAAATCATCAATGAAGCCTTAGGGTACAGAATTTTTTATGAGCTGCAGGATTTTGAAGTGAACTTTTCAACCCAGACGCAACGCTATTCGGGAACTCCGCGGTTTGAAGAACTTACGCCAAAGAACATTGCTCAAAAAAGACGTTGGGAAGATGAACGAAAGCGCGCGTATAACGGCTCGTTTAACCATCTGATTTATTGCCTGAGAAGCGGTACTTTCGACAGCTCCTTTGCGATGTATGAACTCCACCAGCGTCCGAACCGGCAGCGACCACCCGAAGAAATTCTTAAAAAGAAAGTTGCGTACTGGCGATCAAAATTCAGGGCTAACCTGCGAACAACAGCCAGTAACTCAGTCGCGCGCGACAGTATGCAGTATTACGTGAAACTCTATAATCAACCGATGGTAGTCGACAGTTTGGGCAGACGAATCACGAATGCAGGTGAACTACTGAACGAGACGCGCGATCGGATTACTTACACGGGCACGTTATACATTATTTACACGGGCGAAAAAGAGGAGGCCGCATACATCAAACTCAATCGGGGTAAAGCGCATGGTCATGAGCAGCACTCCATCATCCAGATCAAACCCGGAGGTGTTAACATTTACGAAAACGGTTACTTCGAGCCGATCAGCAATGTGTTTTTCGATGGATACATGATGTGGTCGGACCGGATATCAAATCTTCTCCCCCGCGAATACATTCCGGGGCCGTAGGCAGGCTGAATTAAAAAAATGGCTTATTTTTGTGGCCCTTGCCGCAAGGCAACTGGCTCTGTAGTTCAATGGATAGAATATAAGTTTCCGGAACTTAGGATGCAGGTTCGATTCCTGCCAGGGCTACCAGACCGGAAAGGCCGAGAATTTCTCGGTCTTTCCTTTGTAAAATCCTGCTCAAATCCCTTTAAAACGCGGATTACTTCATTCTCACGGGCGGTTCGACACTTGCCATTTTCGATGATCAAATTTTC
>JAEUUJ010000011.1 GCA_016786495.1 Cyclobacteriaceae bacterium | reverse complement strand
GGGATTCTCAACCTGCGCCACTGCTTCTGCTGAATTCTTCAGCAAGTTGATTAATACCTGTTCAATCATCTCTTCATCTGCCTGAATGGTCAGGTATTCGGAATGGCATTCGTAGTGAAAATCGACCCGGTAATTTTTCATTTCCTGGCGCATCAGCATGGCGACCTTTTCGATCAGACTTTTTAACCGGATCGTTTTAAGCTTCGGATTGGGCAGTGAGGTGTATTCCCGGTAGGCGTCAATAAATTTAATCAGGCCTTTACTTCGGTTCTCGATGGTATTCAACCCCTCTTTCAAATCGTCAGCGCCTTCTGCTTTCAGTTCGAAATGATCTCCCTTTTGCGTGAGGTCGTAATCGAGAATGTCTTTGAGGGTTGACGTCAGTGAAGAGATAGGCGTGATCGAATTCATGATCTCATGCCGGAGCACCCGGGTAAGGTTCTGCCAGGCTTCCAGTTCCTGCTTCTGTAATTCCGGTTGAATGTTCTGGAGTGTGAGCAGCTTGACATCCGCTCCGCGAATGCGCAGTTCCGTAGCCTGAATGGTTAAATGAAATTCGTTAGCATCTTTATACAGCGAACTCTTGCCCGGTTCGGTGGTTGTTAGGATATGATGCAGCTTGTAGTTGCGTTCCTTCAGTTCGTGGATGTTCTTGATATTCTGGATATTCAGAAATTTGCGCGCATTCATGTTGATCAACTGAACGGTACCGTCTGTATCGAACGATAAAATCCCGGTGCGAACCTGTTGTACTACAGTATTCAGGTATTGCCAGTGTTCTTCCTTTTCCGAACGCGCCTTTCGGAAGGCCTCCAGTACTTCGTTGAATGAGATGTTCAGTTCCTTGAAGCTTTTGCCCAGCTTGTTGTCGGCCGTAAATCCTGAAACGAAATCGGAATACTTAACCGATTCCAGAAAGCGGGTGAGTTTGCGGTTAGTAAGGCTTACGAAATGAAACAGTTCGGCAATCTGAAAAACAATGATCACGCACATCAGAATGGCGGCAAACAGCATATTGGTCTTGCCGATCATGTAGACCGCAAGCGACAGGGAAATTGCCAGGAAAATTGTGCGCAGAATTACCCGCGACCGGAAGTCTTTAAGCATGTTTGTACGTTACCCGCTGCCCAACAGGATGTTCGCGTTGGCGGGTTAGTTTTAAAGACAGCAATTTACCGAATCAGACGCAGATTACAGACCGTATTTTTCAAGTCTGCGGTAAAGCGAAGACCGCGTCAGGCCAAGCTCGGAAGCTGCCTGCGTGATATTGCCATTGTACTTCTTTAACACCTTGCGGATGAGGAGTTTCTCCACTTCCTCGAGGTTGTATTGGTCGAGGTTGAGTTGTCCGTCTTCGCGTTGTGTAACCGGGGCGAAGTTGAAATCTTCCGGTTGAAGTACGCTGGTGTTGCTCAGGATTACGGCACGTTCAATCGCGTGCTGCAACTCGCGGATGTTTCCCGGCCACGGGTGCTTGTGCATGCGGGTCATGGCACCCTCACTGATTTTGTTTACCGACTTGTCGTATTTCACTGCATAGTGTTTCAGGAAATGTGACGCCAGTAACGGAATATCTTCGAGCCGGTCGCGGAGCGCGGGTATCTCAACCTCAATGGTGTTGATGCGATACAACAAATCCTGACGGAACCGGTTCTCTTTCACCATGTCGTATAGCGGCATGTTGGTGGCGCAGATCAGCCGGATGTCAATCGGGGTATCTTTGTTCGCGCCCACGCGGCTTACTTTCCGGCTTTGTAACACGGTGAGCAGCTTAGCCTGCAAGGGCATCGAAAGGTTTCCGATCTCATCCAGGAAGAGTGTTCCGCCATTCGATAATTCAAAGCGTCCCGCACGGTCTTCTTTGGCATCGGTGAATGCGCCTTTTTTATGTCCGAACAGTTCGCTTTCAAAGAGTGTTTCGGTAATAGAGCCTAAATCGACACTGATGAAGTTTTCTGCCTTGCGCGATGAATTGCGGTGTATGGCTCGGGCGATTAACTCTTTACCCGTACCATTTTCGCCCAGGATTAACACATTGGCATCCGTTTTTGCCACGCGATCGATCGTTTGAAAGATCTTTTGCATGGCTGTGCTTTGGCCGATGATTTCACTGAACCTGTCGTTCAGCGCCTGGTTGATCTCATGGTTTTTTATCTTCAGGTTTTGCACTTCATCACGCGATTCACGCAAGCGCATCGCGGAGAATAAGGTTGCCAACAGCTTCTCGTTTTCCCAAGGCTTTAAAACAAAGTCGGTAGCTCCGGCTTTTATCGCCTTTACTGCCATTTGAACATCGCCATACGCAGTGATTAACACGACTACCGATGAAGGATCGAGTTGAAGAATTTTCTCCAGCCAGTAGTAGCCCTCGCTTCCGCTGCTCACATCTTTGGTGAAGTTCATGTCGAGCAGGATAACATCGTAATCCTCGTTGCTCATGAGAGCCGGAATAGCCTCCGGGTTCTTCTCAATGTCGACCTGAGAGAAGTGGCGTTTCAGGAACATCTTTGCTGCCTTCAGCAAGTCTTCGTTATCATCAACAATCAGAATTTTACCGTGTTTTTGTTCCATGAGCGATCAAATATGTCCGCTGGTGGGCAAAACTGATACCGAAAGACTGTATATCAAAATTTGGTTCGAAAATGCAGAAATCGCCTGCAAACGTGCGTCCGGCCGTGTCCGGTAACGAACATTTACGTTCACATCTGAACGTGAATCCGGCCGATTTGCTGCCGAAAAGGCACCAAAGCGACTATAAACCCACTTGGCACACTTGTTGGCAACATCCGGACGATTCGCAAACGAAAGAATCACCCGGATACTTAGACAAACAGAATGGATAAGCAACTCAAAAAGAAAAAATGGACGTTAAAGCGTATCGCGCTCTATGGCGGTATCGCAGCTTTTGTATTATTTATCGCTTACCAGTTTTTGTTAGGTGACAGACGCTCAACCCTGGTGATTGAAAAAGATAAAGTAACGATCGCTACGGTGGGACGCGGCATCTTTCAGGATTACATTCCCCAAACCGGAACCGTTGAACCAAGCCGCACGGTGTATCTGGACGCGGTAGAGGGCGGCACAATTAAGCGTGTTGTTGCAGAAAGCGGTGCCATGCTGAAGAAAGGTGATGTGATTCTCGAGTTGAACAACCTCAACCGGGAACTTACTGTGTTGCAGCAGGAAGCTTCGTTCAACGAAAGTATCAACCGTGCACGCGAAACTCGCCTGAACATCATGCGAAATGACCTTGAACAACGCCAAACCCTGGCGACCATTCAAAACCAACTCGATATTCTGGAGCCTCAATACCTTCGTCAGAAGCAACTTTTTGAAAAGAACCTGATCTCTAAGCAGGAGTACGAGCAAACGAAAGCGAACTACGAATTCAATAAGAAACGGATGCAGATTACCTATGAGGTTTATCGGGCCGACTCTGTTGACCGGATCCGTCAGTTACGGTTTACATCTGAATCGGAACAGAAAATGATGGCCAGTTTGAACGGGTTGTCGAAGATTTTGGATAACCTCGTTATTCGCGCGCCAATTGACGGCCAGCTTGCCAGACCGCAACTGGATGTTGGTCAAAACGTAAACACGGGCCAGCGTTTGGGCCAGATCGATATCCTGGGCAGTTTCAAGGTTCGGGTGGAAATCGATGAGATTTACCTGCCCCGCATTCAAACCGGATTGAAAGCGACCACCACATACAACAATAAGGATTACGTGTTATCGATCACCTACATCTATCCGGATGTAGCTGCGGGCGGACGCTTTGCGGTTGATATGAACTTCGTAGGCGAAACGCCCCCCGGAATTCGCAGAGGTCAGTCGCTGCGCCTGCGCATCGAATTGGGCCAGTCGTCAGAAGAATTATTGCTTGCTGTGGGTGGCTTTTATAAGGATACAGGCGGTAACTGGGTATTTGTTTTGGAAGAAGGCAGTAACAAAGCAGTGAAACGTAACGTCAAACTCGGTAGAAAGAACACCGAAAACTTTGAAGTGCTTGAAGGATTGAAGCCGGGAGATCAGGTAATTACCTCATCCTACGAGAATTTTGGCAACAACGAGGTGTTGATTTTAAAGTAATTGTAACTTTTTCTGGAAAAAGAAGTATAAATTGTTCAGGTATCATACAACCAATCACCCTAAATAAGCATCCACTATCTAACTTGTAAATAAACCAGCCATGATCAAACTTAAGAATCTTGAGAAAGTTTACACTACTGAAGAAGTAGAAACTACCGCGCTGAATAATATAAACCTGGAAATCAAAGAAGGCGAGTTTGTAGCCATCATGGGACCTTCAGGTTGCGGTAAGTCAACGCTATTGAACATTCTCGGTCTGTTGGACAACCCATCAGGCGGTGAATATCACTTTGGTGAGCACGAAGTTGCCAAATATTCCGAGCGTCAGCGTGCACAACTTCGTAAAGGCTCTATCGGATTCGTGTTCCAGAGCTTCAACCTGATTGATGAATTGACGGTATTCGAAAACGTTGAATTGCCGTTGCTGTATATGAAAGTGCCGGCTTCTGAAAGAAAGCAGCGTGTAGAGGAGGTTCTGGAGCGCATGAATATCATGCACCGCAGAAATCACTTCCCGCAGCAGCTTTCGGGTGGTCAGCAGCAGCGCGTGGCGATTTCACGGGCGATTGTTGCAAAGCCTAGAGTGATCCTGGCCGATGAACCGACTGGTAACCTTGACTCTGCAAACGGTGAAGAAGTAATGAAGCTTCTTTCGCAGTTGAACGAGGAGGGAACAACCATCATCATGGTAACACACTCACCGTACGATGCCAACTATGCACACCGCATTGTTAACCTGTTCGACGGAAAGGTGGTTACGGAGAACATCAAGGAGCAGTTCCATATCTAAGAATCAGTTTACAGTTTAGTAACGACCCTGGCGCGTACCGTCAGGGTTTTTTATTGTATAACAGTTCCGGGGCGAACACCATCGTTCATATCCGAACAATCTGACGCCTGAAATGTGATGAATACGGATTGAATTTGCGGTTTTTCGGTTGGCATCCTGTTTGACTTAGCGACCGCGATCAATCACATGCCCCCATGTTAAAAAACCACCTTCTCATCCTGTTCAGAAACCTGAATAAAAACCGCCTGTTTGTATTCATCAACATCGCGGGGCTTGCTATTGCCATCGGATGTTGTGTAGTCGGTTATTTCAATTTTGATTTCAATAATTCGTTCGACAAGGTGCATGTGAATGCCGAATCCATTTACAGGGTTAACTCCGTCCGTGAATACCAGGGTAAATCGACTGCGTACGGATTGGTTCCACTTCCGCTCGGAGAGATGGTCCGGCAAAATATCAAGGATGTGGAGATGTTCACACGGGTAAGCGGGGGCGGAATGAACATCCGTATTGGTGACGAAATGTTCGGTACCAATTGCGCGTATATTGATCCGGACTTTTTCAAGATGTTTTCGTTCGAGTTTGTGCGCGGCAGCGCTGCCGCCATAACCGACAAAAGCAAGATTGTGATCAGCGATCAGTTGGCTACACGGTACTTCGGCAACGAGAATCCCATTGGCAAGGCAGTTACCAACCTGGTTCATGGTGACGTAAAAAAAGAGTATGAAATTGTAGGTGTCTATAAGCTTGCCAAACGGAATTCGAGCTTCGATGAGGATCTTTTTGCCTTGTACGATAACTACTGGGATGTATCACCCGTATTTGAAAACGGAGCGAACTGGAAAGAGCGCAATGCACTTTTTGTTTACATTTCTAATCCGCAACGTGTAGCAACGGTTACCAGCCAGCTTCAGCCGTACATTGCAAATAATAACAACGTGCGCGAAGATTTTATAATCCGTGAATTCCAGCTTGATCAACTGAAAGGCATGGCCGTTCGCGATGAAGTTGCGCACCGGCCGGGAGTAATCACCCGTCATGCATCGCCTTTGTCGGCTGTTATTGGCTGTGCGGTTATGGGCGTTATCATGTTGTTAATCGCGTGCTTTAACCTCACCAATACATCGATCGCATTGTCATCCAAGCGATTGAAAGAAATCGGTATCCGGAAGGTGATGGGCAGTATGCGCAGACAACTTATTGTGCAATACATCGGAGAAACACTGGTGATCTGCTTCATCGCGCTGCTGTTGGGCATTGTGCTGGCTGATAGTTTCCTCCTTCCTGCGTTCAACAAACTGTGGCCTTACATGAAACTCGAAGCGCAGTACCTGGAAAAGCCTGAGTTCCTGATTGTGATGTTGAGCGTGCTGATTTTTGCAGGTGTTGTAGCGGGCAGTTATCCGGCATTCTACGTAAGCAAGTTTCATCCGGCAGTTGTGCTGAAAGGCAAACAACAATTTGGAGGTAATGGAGTTGCTACCTATGTTTTTTTAGGCGTGCAACTCGCGCTTTCGTTGGCGGCCATTGTGTGTTCGGCGGCATTTGTAGGCAACGCCCGGTTTCAACGCGACTTTGACATGGGCTTTAATAAAGATGGTGTGATTTTTACGTTTGTCGACTCCCGGGCAGAATACGAAGCTTACCGCAACGCACTGGCGGGTAACCCCGACATCAAATCCATTACGGGATCGCCCAATCATATCTACTCGAACTATTACAATGACCCTGTTAAACATGAAAGTCAGGAGCTCGAAGCGAACATCATGGATGTTGGAGACGACTATATGAAAACGGTAGGCATGACATTGGTTGAGGGACGTGACTTTATCAAAGATTCGGAAACTGATCGCAGGGAGTCTGTTATTGTTACACAGGAACTTGTACGCAAATTCGGTTGGGATAAACCGATCGGAAAGGAAATTGTCTGGATGGATACCGTGAAGTTGTATGTGGTAGGGGTGGCCCGGGATATTTACAGTATTTGGGAACCGCTTGAGCCGATGATGCTGCGGTATGCGGATCCGGAACGGGTGAATTATGCCATCGTGAATACTTCGCCTGAAAACGTGCAGAACGTGAATTCATTCATGGAGAAAAAATGGAAAGAGGTTTTCCCGAACCGGATGTATTCTGCGCGCTTTATGAATGCAGGTGCGGTAGAGGCTAATCAGGTTAATAAGAATATCCTGGTGATGTTCGTTTTTGAAGGGGGCGTGGCGTTACTGTTGTCCATCACGGGCCTGTTTACGCTGGTTTCACTCAACATCATCAAGCGGATGAAGGAAATCGGTGTACGGAAAGTCCTGGGCGCATCTGTCGCAAATCTTTCCCGCATCATCAACAGTCAGTTTATCGTGTTGCTGTTGATTGCGCTTGTGATTGGAAGCTACGCGGGGATGTGGATATCGGATATCTTGATGGGTGCGATCTTTGATCACTATCAGGCACCTACCATTACCACTGCTGTGGTATCATGCGTGCTGTTGGTGGTAGCCTGTGTTTTTACTGTCGCGTTTAAAACCTATAGCACCGCAAAGATGAATCCGGTTGATGTTTTGCGGAGCGAATAATGTTGTCGATTGCTGTAACCGATTACTAAGGGGAGGCGTCTAACAGGAAATTACCTAATCTTTTGTTGGATGATCGCAATCCGGCTAAGGCCGGACACTAACCTCGTTATCGCTATGTTCAGAAACTACCTTAAAGTCGCACTCCGGAATATCGTTAAGCACCGGACATTCTCCTTCATCAACATCTTTGGTCTCGCGGTAGCCATGTGCGTTTGTATGGCCATTATGATGATGGTGGCCGATCAGATGATGGTCGATCGCGACAACCCAAAGGCCGACCGCATTTACCGCATCAACACCGTGCCGTACTGGAAAGACAATAACGGTCAGCCGGGAAGCGAAACTGCTTCCACGACACTTCCTCTCCGCGATGAGCTTTTAACGAAATATACAGGCGTGGAAAAGGCCGTGCGCTTCATGCGGGGCTTCGGAAATATGTGGCTTGAACTTGAGCCCAACTATGATGTCAACATCCCGGTAAGCGGATACTTCGCAGACGCAGAGGCGCTGGAGATGTTCGACTACCAACTGCAGTATGGCGACATGAAGACGGCCCTTGTTGAACCCTACTCGGTGGTTTTAACGAAGCAGGCGGCAGAAAAACTCTTCGAAAAGGAAAACCCTGTAGGTGAAACCCTGAAGGTCGGTAACCTGGGTGTGTATACCGTGACGGGCGTTATCAAAAAAACCGATAAACGTTCGCACATTGTTGTGGAAGCGTTTGCGAGCATGTCGACTGTTCCCAGTCTGGAAAAAGCGGGCATCATGACATCCAACATCGATAATTGGGATTATGCCCATGGTGGCTGGGTGTATGTGCAGTTGTCAGAAGGAACTTCGCCTGTCGATGTTCAGGCAACGCTTGGAAAAATTACTGACGATCATTTTGTAAAACGTAAATCGCAGGAAGGCGATATCTTCCGGTATTCGCTTCAGAACCTGCTCGACATCGTGCCCGGCCCGCTCTTGAACAATCCCATTGGTCCCTTCATGCCGTGGTACCTTATCTATTTTCTTGCCTTCATTGCAGGCGTGATCCTGATAACATCCTGTTTCAATTTTACGAACTTATCCATTGCGCGTTCGCTAACCCGGGCGAAAGAAATTGGTGTTCGTAAAGTGACCGGTGCGGTTCGCTGGCAATTATTTGTGCAGTTTTTGAGCGAGTCGGTAGTGATTGCATTGTTTGCGCTCGTGCTTGCACTTGTGCTGATTTATATGATTAAACCCTTTATTGTTGACCTGGCGTTCGTGCGCATCATGCGTTGGAATCTGTCGGCCAATTATGTGGTATACGGAGCGTTTCTCGTCTTTGCTGTTGCCGTGGGGATTATTGCCGGTTTGTTTCCGGCCGGGGTATTATCGGGTTTTCAGCCGATTAAGGTTCTTAAGAACATTGGCGATTCAAAACTGATGTCGAAAGTAGGATTGCGAAAAGTATTGCTGGTGGTGCAGTTTTCACTGTCGCTGATCTTTATTCTTACCGTAATCGTTCTCTACAATCAACTGAATTTATTCCTGCACAACGACAACGGATTTGTGGTTGAAAACAAAGTGCTTATTCATAAAGGCAATACCCGGTTGGATGTGCTGAAGCAGGAGCTTGAACGTCAGCCTAACGTTGTCAGTGTATCGGCCGCTTCTCATATTCCCATGGCGGGCATGGTTCGCGGAACGGACATGCAGAAGCCGGGAACGGATACGTGGAGTAACCTGTCGTATTTTGCGGTGGATGAAGATTACGTTGATAACATGGGCCTGACCCTGGTTGCGGGAGAGTTTTTTAAGAAAGAAGCCGGCAGTTCAAACTCAAATTTTATTGTCCTCAATGAGGAGGCTGTACGCGCTTATCAACTCGGTACACCTGCTGAAGCGATTGGTCAGCACCTGGTATTGAAATATGATTCCAGTGAGAAAGTTATTGTGGGTGTCGTGAAAGATTACTACCACGAGTTGTTTACAGACAAACTCAATCCTTTGGGATTTCTTTACCGGCCTGACGAATTTTCGCTGTTGCAAATCTCCTATGCCGGTGACCTGCATCAGGCCCGGAAGTCGGTAGAGAAAGCGTGGGCAACCATCAACCCGGGTTTAAAGGCCGATGTAAAGGAGTTCAGGGCAGAGATGGGCGTGTTGTATGAGATTGTGTTTGGCACCATGGTGAAGGTACTGGGCTTCATTTCGACCCTCGCGATCATCATCTCCTGTCTCGGACTGCTGGGCATGGCCACCTACACCATTCAAACGCGCAGGAAGGAAATTGCGGTACGAAAAATTCTTGGAAGCTCAAATCAATCACTCGTGATGATTCTTTCCAAAGGCTATCTTACGCTGTTGGTTGTCGCCATCGCACTGGCTGTTCCGGCTGCATACTTCCTCAATACACTGTGGCTTGAAAACTTCGTGTTACACGTTACGGTTGATATATTCACCATCGGACTGGGTGTATTCATTCTGGTTGTTTTAGGGGTGATTACCATCGGATCGCAGACGTTACAGGCTATGTACCTGAATCCGGTTGAAAACTTAAAAGAGGAGTGAGGTTTTACGCAACCTTTGAGCCGGTAACCACGTCATGTTGTAAACCCGATTTCCCCCATGTTTAAGAATTACCTCAAAGTCGCATTCCGAAACATTTTAAAGTACAAGTTTTTCTCTTTGATCAACATCCTCGGGATGACGATCGGGGTAACAGCCTGCTTGTTCATCGCGCTGTATGTAACGCAGGAGTTGAGTTACGACCGGTTCCATGCGCAGGCGGATAAAATTTATCAGGTGGGCTTACACGCCCGACTGGGTGGCCAGGATATCATGACATCAACCACGTGTCCGCCGATGGCCGAGGCTTTCGTGCGGGAGATTCCGGGCGTGGAGCAGGCAACCCGTCTTGCGGAGGTATGGGGTTCAGGCGTTGTCAAGTATGAGCCGAAAGATCTCATGTTCACGGAGCAAAAACTCTTTTATGCCGATTCCAATTTCTTTACGTTTTTCAGTTTCAAACTCATCCAGGGCGATCCGGAAAAGGTACTGCTGGAGCCGAATTCAGTTGTGCTCACACGGAGCATGGAGATAAAGTATTTTGGGAACGAGTCGGGGATGGGCAAGTTGTTGTCGATCGGTGGACAGGAAAAAACATTTAAGGTAACGGGCATCTCCGAAGACTGTCCTGCGAATTCACATTTTCTGTACAACATGCTCGTGTCATCTTCATCGGGCGAGCATTTAAAGTCCAACGAGTGGCTGAGCAATTATCTTCACACCTACCTGATGATCAACGAGAAAACACCGGTGTCAGCGGTGGAGAGCAAGTTTGCTGAATTAACCGGTAAATACGTGGGTCCGGAGATCGAACGGTTCATGGGCGGCACACTGGAGCAGATGAAACAGCAGGGTGGTGATTTTGGATATTATTTGACTCCGGTCACCGACATTCACCTGAGATCGAAATCGCAAAATGATCTGGAGCCGGGCGGTAACATCGCGTACGTGTACGTGTTTGCTGCCATTGGCGGGTTCATTATTATCATCGCCTGCATCAACTTCATGAACCTGAGTACCGCCCGTTCGGCCGGACGCGCGAAAGAGGTGGGTTTGCGTAAAACACTTGGCTCGTTGCGCAGTCAGATGATCGTTCAGTTCATGGCTGAGTCATTAATCTACAGTCTGATTGCTGTTTTGCTGGCCGTGGGATTGTGTTACCTGCTGTTACCGTATTTCAATTTGCTGGCGGGCAAGCAACTCGGAATGGAAGCACTAACCAGCAAAGCATTTTTGCTGGCGCTAATCGGTATGATTCTGCTGGTAGGAATTGTGGCCGGCAGTTACCCGGCATTCTACCTGACTTCCTTTAATGCTGTCGAAGTACTGAAAGGAAAGGTTCGGTCAGGCATGAAGAGCAAAGGAATACGTTCCGGATTGGTGGTGCTGCAATTCATGATCTCCATTATTTTAATTATCGCCACGGCGGTTGTATACCAGCAGCTCAATTTCATGCAAGACCGGAACATGGGCATCGACAAACACAACGTGCTGCTCATTCACAGTTCCGGACGCCTGGGAGACAACAAGGCAGCGTTTAAAAACGCACTCGAGAGTCAGACGGATATCGTGGCGTCAAGCTATACGAACAATAGCTTTCCCGGTGTCAATAACACAACTGTGTTCAAGGCCGTTGGTTCTGAACAGGATCACATTATGGGTCTTTACTATGCCGATTACGATCACCAGTCGGTCATGAAGTTCGAGATGAAGGAGGGGCGCTACTTTTCAAAAGATTTCCCGTCTGATTCAAGCGCCATCCTGTTGAACGAAGCAGCGGTTAAGGAATTTGGATATACTGACCCGTTGCGGGAAGAAGTAATTTACAGCGATAACAGCACCAAGCAAAAGCTAAGAGTGATCGGTGTATTCAAGGATTTTAATTTCGAATCGATGAAATCAAAAGTGCGTCCGCTGGCGATTCGGTTAACCAACGACTCGTGGGAACTGATGGTGCGGTATCAGGGCAACACGCAGGAGGTGGTTGCATCAACCGAGAAGTTGTGGAAACAGTATGCACCCAATGAACCATTCGACTACGGGTTCCTCGATCAGAATTTTGATGAGTTGTTCCGGTCCGAACAACGCATCGGGCAACTGGCCCGCGTGTTCTCAGGCCTTGCTATTTTTATCGCCAGCCTGGGGTTATTTGCACTCGCTGCCTTCACTACCGAGCAGCGCGCGAAGGAGATCGGCATCCGCAAGGCAATGGGCGCTTCTCCGGCCGGCCTGGTAATGCTGTTGTCGCGTGAGTTTACACGGCTGGTGATTATCGCGTTCGTGCCTGCTGCGGCACTTGCTTATTGGGTCGTTACCTGGTGGTTGAACGGGTTTGCGTATCGCATTGAACTTAGTCCGGTTATATTTATCGCCAGTGGAATAGCGGCCATTTCGGTCGCCTGGATTACCGTTTCTTACCAGTCGATTAAGGCTGCTGCGGCCAATCCGGTGGATTCGCTTCGTCAGGAGTAGGCTTGGAACTGAAAAATGTAAGGTGCTCATTATGAGCACTTTTTATGTTCCAATATTAAATAATTGTTAAAGCTTAATCTTCCGGTAACGATTCGCTAATTTTCTATTCTTAACACACAAGTACTATGACTAAGGACAAATCGCTTAAGAAAGAACTTCAGGAGAAACTTACCGTTTCGATGGAACAGACGGTAACACCGGTTGCCAAGGAGTCGAAGAAAGTGAAAAAGCTGATTACTAAATCATCGAAGAAGATTGCATCGGCGGTAGCCAAACAAGCGAAGCGTGCCGAGAAGAAGAATAAGAAAGCGGCCAAAGCGCTCGACAAAGAGTTTGCCAAGACCGTGAAGAAAGAGAAAAAGAAAGCTGAGAAATCCGTTGAAGCTTAATTCTTTCTGCGTTGCAACCACTCGAACAGCGACACATTCATAATCAACAATAACATCCCGTAGAAGGTGTCTTCTACGGGAATTGTTCCCATTCTGATGCCGAGGTTCTCGGCATTGTTGTACCACACCACTTCACCTTCAATAAAACTTCCGGTAAGAATTCCGTTCACGATGAAGAACGGAACCAGGATAAAAATATACGCGAAGTAAAAGCGACTTAGGTAATTTGCCCGAATTCCGAATTCCAGCAGTGCGATGTACGCGGCTAACCCGCCAAACGTGGTAACGGTATACCATTTATCGGTATTGAGCAACGCCATCACGATTGAGCCTGCTATCAGTATCACTGAAATTTTTCTTTGATAGGGTGCTGCATAATCTTTTGCTACCAGGTAGTTCAGTGCCTCGTAGGTAAACACACACGCATACGGTATGCAAATGAAGAATAAAACTTCTTCCAGCGGGAGGCTGTTCAGATACATGCCGCTGAGATATTCCGGGTTAAAGCCCCATACATTCAGTTGGGTAAACGCTTCATCCCACACTAAAAAAATGATACCCGGGATGAGAATTGCTATCCACAGGTATTTCCACTTCTTCGAAAAATTTGCTTTTGGATAAAAGCTGAAGAGAAACGGAAACAGAATCGTCAGTACATCCAGCAGCAGGTACAGGTATTGTTTCACAGGCTATTGCGTTTGCTGACGTTCTTTTTTGAAGATGAATTTTTTTGGCTCGTATTTTTTAGGAGCCCACAGAAAGCCAAAGGCTTCGCATCCTTCTTTGGTGTGTTTTGCGTGATGGATGTAATGTGCGTGAATCATCCGCTGCAGATACTGACTTCTGTTTTTTGGAAGCCACCGGATTCGCTGATGAACGATGATGTCGTGAAAGATCAGGTAGAAAATGCCGTAACAGAGGATGCCCAGCCCAACTGACAATCCATACGGACTATAATTCACCAGGCTGAAGTAGTAGAAGAGTCCGATGGAGGGTAGGCTGAACACAACCGCAAACAGATCGTTCTTTTCTGTTGCATGGTGGTGAACGGTGTGGTGCGATTTATGCCAAATCCATAAAAAGCCGTGCATGACATATTTGTGCGTAAACCACGCCACAAATTCCCAAAACAAAAATGTTCCGATGGTTATTGCTGAGCAAGTTAATATCAAGGTCCAGTTCATGCGTTCGTGCGTTTGTTGAAGTAGCGCTCTAGTACTTCGTACCGATAACTAAAAATAGTGTTTAAGTCACGTTTCACAAACAGCCAGTGGGCGAGCGTGCCGAGCGGGCCGAAGGGAATGCCGTAGGTAACCTCGTCAGTCATCTCAACCCCGTTTTCGACTTCGCGGAAGCTGTGCTGGTGATGCCAAATGGCAAAAGGTCCTACGCGTTGATCATCCACAAAATAATGTGGCTCCTGAACATAGGTAATTTCTGTAACCCAGGTAACGGAAATGAGTGGAAGTGCCTTTACCTTATACCGGATGATTTGCCCGGGATATGCTTTGTCTCCGCCTGAGATGTGAAGAATGCGGAAGTTCATCTTAGACGGAGTGATCTTTTCCAGATTTTTGGGTGATGAAAAGAACTCCCAGGCTTCTGTTATCGAGATGGGCAATACTTGTGTGCGTATGAGGGTGTAAACTTTCATGTTTTGAGGGCTTTCTGATAAACTTCAAGCACGCGCTTGCGTGCAAACTCGTGCTGTACAATAGGTTTGTGATAGGCAGGTGAATCAACTTCCGGAACCCATTTCCTGATATATTTCAGGTCGGGGTCAAACTTCTGGGTTTGCAGGTGCGGGTTAAATACCCGAAAGTATGGCGCTGCATCGCAGCCCGATCCGGATGCCCACTGCCAGCCTCCGTTGTTGGCGGCGAGGTCAAAGTCAAGCAATTTTTTGGCAAAGTATGCCTCGCCCCAGCGCCAGTCGATCAACAAATGTTTGGTGAGAAAACTTGCCACGATCATCCGAACACGGTTGTGCATAAACCCGGTTTCGTTAAGCTCGCGCATGCCCGCATCGACAATTGGGTAGCCGGTTTGTCCTTTACACCATGCGTTGAATTCCGCTTCATTATTCCGCCACTTGATCCGGTCGTACTGTGGCTTAAATGCTTTTTCGACTTTGGGAAAGTGCCACAGAATCATGTGATAGAAATCGCGCCAGATCAGTTCATTCAACCAGGTCTCATTCTTTTTCAGGGCGATCTGAACAAGTTTACGGATACTTACCGTGCCGAAGCGCAGGTGGACACTGAGTTTGGTGGTTCCCGCTACAGCGGGATAATCGCGTGTTTCGTGATAATGTTCAACGATCGATTGCTTGATATTCCGTTCGGGAAACTTGGCATTCGTTTTTTTAAAGCCAATGTCGGCAAGCGAAGGAAATGGTAACGGCTTAACTTTCTTGAACGACTTACTGTATTTTTCTACGGGGTAGCTTTTATAGTAAAATGCTTCCAGCTTGGCTTTCCATTTTTTGCTGTAAGGAGTGAAGACGGTATACGGGTTGCCATCGTCTTTGGTAACTTCATCCTTTTCAAAAATAACCTGGTCTTTGTAAGTTTTTAATGTGGAACCGTTTGCAGCGAGGATATCGGCAATGCGCTGATCGCGCTGGCGCGCGTAGGGCTCATAGTCATGGTTGGTGTATACCATCTTCGGCTTGATGCTTCCGAAGAACTCCTCCGGTGTGCCGTTAAACACGAGCAACGAACTGCCCGACTCTGCCAGTTGATTTTTTAAGACACGTAACGCGTCATGAATGAACTCCACGCGCTTGTCGGCCTTGTCTTCCAGCTTGTCGAGAATGGCCGTGTCAAAAATGAAAACGGGGAGGACAGCATTATGTTCTTTCAGCGCGCGATACAGCCCTGCATTGTCTGCGAGCCGCAAATCTCTGCGAAACCAGAACACAACCGTATCTGTATCGATGAGTTTCTTGAGGTCCATTATGCAGATGCAGGCACGAACTCCAGGAATGCCGGATGGTTAATAATCTCTTTAAACCAGAAGGTGTAATGGTGAGGGTTAAGCGCGATGTCGTGCCGAAGGGTTGGCAGCGAAATGTATTTCCAGTCGGCTACTTCCTGCGAATCAATCACAGGTACACGATCCGAAATGCCGGTGAAAACGTAATCGATCTCGTGTTCTGTGAGCTCGTTGTCTAAGGGTGCGCGGTAGCGAAATTTATACAGGAACTTCATCTCGCAGGTCACGCCCATTTCTTCTTTCAGCCTGCGTTGCGCGGCATCGGTGATTCGCTCGTTCGGCATGGGGTGGCTGCAGCAGGTATTGGTCCACAACCCCGCACTGTGATACTTTCCGGCAGCGCGCTTCTGCAACAATAATTCTCCGGCTGAGTTAAAGATCAGCACCGAAAAAGCCCGGTGCAGCATACCTTTTTGATGCGCCTCCAGCTTATCCAGGTAGCCGATTTCATTATCGCTCGTATCAACCAGCACTACCAGGTTTCTCATAACATGTTAAGCTGGTGTTTGAAATAGGAGTAGGCGAGGAGGCGTGCCTTGTAGTGATTGGCAATTCGTACACGGCTTTGAAGCACATCTTCGGAAGGCGTGTTTTTTATCTTCTTGAACAAAGCCAGATAATATACATAGGCTACATACACACCGAACCGCGATGACCGGGGAAGTTTTACGATGCCTTCGTATCCGTGGTGAAAGTCTTGTGCGATGTTTTCCTCGATCTCCCGCTTGGTTTCGTCATTGAAGTTGTTCATGTCCACATCCGGGAAATACGTGCGGCCCATGCCTACGTAGTCGGCCCGTAAATCGCGCAGGAAGTTGATCTTCTGAAAAGCCGAACCCAGGCTCATCGCATGGGGTTTCAGTGCGCTGTACATTTCCTGCTGGCCGTTGCAAAACACGCGCAGGCACATCAGTCCAACCACTTCGGCCGAACCCAGGATGTATTCTTTGATACCCTCGTTGGAATAGCTTTTCAATTGCAGATCCATTTCCATGCTTTTCAGGAACGAATCGATCAATTCCCGGTCGATGTTGAAGTGGTTCACGGTGATCTGAAAACTATTCAGGATCGGGTTGGTGCTGATCTTGTCATCGATGGCACGATAGGTATCTTCTTTAAACTTTTCGAGCAGCTTCTTTTTGTCGTAATCGTGAAATGTGTCAACAATCTCATCCGCAAAGCGAACAAAGCCGTAAATCGAATAGATTGGATCACGCAACTCTTTGCCCAGGCAACGAATGCCAAGTGAAAAGGATGTACTGTAGGCTTTTGTGGTAAGCCTGCTGCATTTGATCGAAACTTTGTCGTACAGTTCTTTCATTCCTGTCAATTTACGCGAATTCCTTCTTTCTGGATTTTTTGTCCTGGGCGATTACATGCCTGGCAACAACCTGTCCGGAGATTAGGGAAGGCGGAACACCCGGTCCCGGCACGGTCAACTGTCCGGTATAAAAGAGGTTCTTCACTTTCTTATTGATGATGGAAGGCTTGAGGTTTGCGGTTTGCATCAGTGTGTTCGCTAACCCGTAGGCATTTCCTTTGAACGCGTTGTAATCCTGTTTGAAGTTTGTCGGACCATAATTCCGGCAATACACGATGTTTTCTTTGATCGACTCTCCCGTAAGCGCTTCGATCCGGCTGATGATGTGTTCAAAAAAACGTTTTTGAACACCCTCTGTTTCAATCAGTCCCGGTGCGGAAGGCATCAGGATAAACAGGTTTTCATGACCCTCAGGTGCTACAGAGTCGTCTGTTTTGGAAGGGCATGAAACGTAGAAGAGCGGCTTTTCAGGCCACGCCGGATGTTCATAAATCTGATCTGCATGCTTATTGAAGTCGGCATCGAAGAACAGGTTATGGTGCTGAAGTTTAGTCAGCTTCTTGTTTAACCCGATGTAATAGATCAGCGATGAGGGAGCGAGCTTGCGTTCGTCCCAATACTCTTCATCGTATTTTCTTGACTCGAAAGGAAGGAGTTCCTGTTCTACGTGATGGTAATCGGCTCCCGCCACAATGTATGTGAAGTTTTCCTGTTTGCCGTTTACGATTAACCCCTCTGCCGTTTTATTCTTCACTACGATTTGGTCGACCGCGCTGTTGAACCGGAATTTCACGCCCAGCGATTCTGCCAGCGAAACCATGCCTTCAATGATCTTGTACATGCCGCCTTGCGGATACCAAGTACCAAGGCTCATGTCGGCATAGTTCATCAGGCTGTACAAAGCGGGAGTGTTCTGTGGCGATGCTCCCAGAAACAATACCGGAAACTCCAACAACTGAATGAGGCGCTGATCCTTAAAATACTTGCGCACGTAAGCCGACATCGACTGAAATACGTGCAGCTTGAGCATGCCTTTTAAGAGGCCGGTATCCATTAATTCGGTTACCGACAGTCCGGGCTTATAAACCAGTTTCTGCATGCCAATCTCATATTTGTACTGACCTTCGTGGAGAAACTTGAGCAGGTTTACGCTGCTGCCCGGCTCAATGCGCTCGAAGTGCTCGCATAACGCAGGCACTCCGGCCGGTACGTCCCAAACATCGTCTTTCGAAAAGAAAACGCGATAGGAGGGATCAAGCCGAACGAGCGAATAATAATCCGAAGATTTCTTGTTGAATGCGTTGAAAAACGATTCGAACACATCGGGCATCCAATACCAGCTCGGACCCATGTCGAACATAAAGCCAGCCGTTTCAAATTTGCGCGCCCGACCGCCCGGTGAACTGTTCTTTTCCAGCACGGTAACATCATAACCCTCCTGAGCCAGCGTGCAGGCCGCTGCAAGTCCTGAAAACCCCGATCCGATAACGGCTACCTTTTCCATTCGCTATTAAGATACTTAATATCCTGTCAACCTCTTTTGAATTTCTTTACGCGCGTGGAAAATTCTGTTTTTCACTGTTCCGATCGGCAGATCGAGGTCTTTCGCGATTTCGTGGTATTTATATCCATTCGTGTGAAGCATAAACGGCTCCCGCAAGTCTGAATCAATTGCGTTGATGTGACGGAGAATGTCGTTGTACTCGAACGTACTCTCCGGTTTGTTAAAAGTGTGGCGATCTTCCACATTCAGGAAATACAACTCTTTTGTATCGTCTGTAGCGGTTCTTGCGCGCTTTTGTCTGCGATACATATTAATAAATGTGTTCCGCATGATGGTGAACAACCATCCTTTCAGGTTGGTATTCTCGCGAAAGGTGTCGCGGCAGGCGAACGCCTTCAGCAAGGTTTCCTGAACCAGGTCGTCTGATTCCTCGCGGTTGTTGGTAAACCGGCGGGTAAATGACTGAAGGGTGGGGGTAAGACCGGAAAGCTGGTGGGTAAACTCGATCGCTGTCATACAACTTATTTTGTTTAACAAATGTAGCAAAAGATTAAACAAAGTAAAGGCCAAAGTGCGTTTTTGCGCTGATTTTGGAGTGAGTCGCGAGATTTTTGGAGTGAGCTGTTAGAGCTTGGAAATCAAGTCTTTGAACGAACTTGCGTTCCGGAAAATCAGGACGTTGGCGGGGAGTTTACCTGACAATTCGGCCGTTTGAAGTCCTGACACGAGGATTTTTCGATCCTTAAATTCTTCCGACAAACGTGACAAATATGCAGTGATGCCCATGGGCATCGTTACCGTGATTGAGGTAACGATTGTTTGTGGCTGGTGAGTGTTCACTACACTTACGAGATCACTGTGGGGAACATTTTGACCAAGATAATACACTTTCAGGCCTGCCTGTTTTGCCAGGTAGCAATGGAAGAGGAGACCCATTTCATGCATTTCCCGTTCAGGCAGGAATAAGAGAATTTTCTTTTTACTGTTCACCGCATGCGGGAGTGCATCGATGGCCGCAATAATTTTCTGCCGGATCAGATTTGAGATAAAATGTTCCTGCGCAGGGTTGATATTTTGCGTTAGCCACAGCACCCCGATTTTTTCCAGAAATGGATATATCGCCTCCGTGACGGTGCGTTCAAATCCGAACTTCCGGACAAGTGTAGCAACAATGGTGTCGAAATGAGCCTCATCCAGATCAACCATCGCCACCACAAGCTGCTCGATATAGGCGGCCGCGGAAGTTTGAGAAGCAGTAACATTAAGTACCGTTTTGTTAATCTCGTCAGGCGACATACCCGCAATCCGGGAGATTTTTACCCCGTGATTGTTCAGCAGTGAAACGTTGATAATCTTCTTAAGATCTTCATCCGAATAGAACCGGATGTTGGTAGACGTTCTGGACGGGTGAATCAGGTTATGGCGTTTTTCCCAAATACGGATCGTATGAGCTTTGATGCCCGAGAGCTTTTCCAGTTCCTTGATCGAGTACGTACCCACGGTTTGGTTTTTTAGGAAAACGCACAACAATCGGAAATGTTTAAAAATTTTACAAAATGACCTTTATCAGGTAATTTAGCATATTAACTAAATGTGGGAAGATGTCGGATCGGAGCCGCTTGCAGTGGTTTAATGATTATAAAATATATTGGCTTGCGTACGTGTTGCTCGTTGCAGGCCAGGCTTGGATGACGGTATCGCAAACATCGTGGCCGAAGGTGAAGTGGTTCACCGTGTTTTTCGCCGGTTACTTGATCATTCATTTAGTTGTAGCGCTCCTTATTCTTTTGTTAACATGGCCGGTTCGCAGAAACCTCGAGTTTGCCCGGTACATGAAAATTCTGATCGCATTTTCGGCGGTATTCTTTCTCAGTCAACTGATCACCGTGGTGATCGCCTACTTCCAGGGTTAACAGCATGAAGGGGGCGCTGGTTAGCATCGTTATTCCGGTGTATAACCGCGAGCGCTATCTGCAGGAGTGCCTGCAAAGCTGCTTGGATCAGGTGTACCGGCCAATTGAAGTTGTTCTGGTGAATGACGGTTCGACCGATGGATCGCATCGCGTAATCGAAAACTTCATTTCTGCGCATCAGTACGAACCGGGCGTTTCGTTCCGGTATCGGATGCAACAAAATTTGGGTTCGGCGGTTGCCCGAAATTCTGGATTGGAGATGGCATCGGGTGAGTTCATTCAGTTTTTGGATTCCGATGATTTATTTACACAGCAGGGTATTTCGCGTAAGGTAGAATCAATAGCCAGTCACGATGTGGTGTTTGGCGATTGTTTTAAAATTGACGCGGATTCGGCGATTGTTAAGAAACACGCTTATCTTCGGTATCATGATCAGCATCCGGTAGCCTATGTTGCGGGAATGTCTATTGTAACCGGGTGTTTGTTGTTCCGTAGCCGATGTTTTGAAACGTTGCGTTTCGATCCGGCCGTTCAGGTGTTGCAGGACCGTGAGTTGTGCATCCGGTTGTTGCTTCAGGGATTTACGTTTCGCTACATTGCTGAAGTGGTGTATCAGCATCGGCTTCCGGGTGATGACAATATATCAAGCCCGCAGTGGGTGGTGCGCAACCCGTACCGATATGTTCATACACACACCATCATTCTCGGCCAGTTACGGACGCTTGAATCTGACACAGCGAGGTTGGCTTCCCACCGTATTGCACGCGACCTCTGGAAACGAGGCAGGCACTTATTATTGAGCCGTAACCGTGAAGCCGCAGATGCGTACTTTCACTACGCCATCAAGGTAAATAATGGAAAAATCCCGAAAGGCATTTTTTTCAGGTTGGGTTCGCGTATTCTCTCGCATTGGCGGGTGGAAAGGCTCTATTGTTTTTTCAAGTATCGGAAGCCCCATAAGTATCAGGTTAATAATAAGCAGGCAGAAGTTTAGGGGCACGTTTTTCCGGCACTATATTGCACCGGTTAATGGATGAGTATGGATGATTTTATCGCTGCGCGTTCGCAGATGGCATTATCACTGGGTTTTCATATCATCTATGCCTGCATTGGCATGGTGATGCCGTTCTTTATGGCCGTTGCACACTACAAGTGGCTGAAGACAAATAACATCGTTTACCGGAACATTACGAAAGCATGGAGCAAAGGCGTGGCTATCTTCTTTGCCACCGGAGCGGTTTCAGGAACGGTGCTGTCATTTGAGCTCGGGCTGCTTTGGCCCGGTTTTATGAAGCACGCAGGCCCTATTTTCGGTATGCCTTTTTCACTGGAAGGAACAGCATTCTTCATTGAAGCGATTGCACTGGGTTTTTTTCTTTACGGATGGGATAAACTCAATAAGTGGTTTCACTGGTTTACGGGAATTGTGGTGGGCGTAAGCGGATTGGCATCGGGAATCCTGGTGGTTTCGGCAAACGCCTGGATGAACAGTCCCGCCGGGTTTGATTTTATCCAGGGCGAGTATGTCAACATTGATCCGATCAAAGCCATGTTCAACGAAGCCTGGTTCTCACAGGCGCTCCACATGACACTTGCGGCATTTGCAGCAACTGGTTTCGCAGTAGCCGGTGTGCATGCGCTTATGATTCTGCGAGAAGAGAATGTAGTCTTCCATCAGAAGGCCTTTCGTATCGCTATTGCGTTTGGAGCGGTGGCCGCATTGTTGCAACCGATCAGCGGTGATATTTCAGCAAAAGATGTAACCAAACGGCAGCCGGCCAAACTTGCCGCGATGGAGGCGTTGTTCAAAACAGAAAAATCTGCGCCATTAATTATTGGTGGCATTCCCGATGAAAAAACGCAAACCGTAAAGTATAAAATCGAGTTGCCAGGTATGCTCAGTTTTCTGGCGCATGGCGACTTTACACACGAAGTGACCGGGCTTGATCAGATTCCGAAAGAGAATCACCCGCCCGTGATGATCACGCACTTTGCTTTTCAAATCATGGTGGGCATCGGATCGTTCCTCGTGGTGGCCGCGTTGCTGTACGTTATTTCGCTCAAAAAGAAAAGCTGGTACAACCAGTCATGGTTTCTGAAACTTTTCGTGGCGGCTATTCCCCTCGGCTTTATTGCGGTTGAAGCAGGATGGGTGGTAACCGAGGTTGGGCGGCAACCCTGGATTATCTACAACGTGATGCGTACGGCTGATGCCGTTACTCCCATGCCCGGTATTGCTTACTCGTTTTATATGTTCACGGTGGTGTACGTGTCGCTTACAACCGCGGTGATCTTTTTGCTGAGACGCCAGATTCAAATGGTTCCCGTGTTGTATGATAAACAAGATTCTCCTCAACCTGGTCATTGATGGAATACGTTGTCATTGCATATCTGTTTCTTTCCATTCTCCTCTACGTGGTGCTGGGCGGAGCCGACTTTGGAGCGGGCATCATTGAATTGTTTACATCGGAAAAGAACAAAAACAGAACACGCGATACGTTGTACCGGGCGATTGGACCGATCTGGGAAGCCAATCACATGTGGCTGATTATCACGATTGTGATTCTTTTTGTTGCCTATCCGCTTATCTATGCTGAATTGTCGGTGTACCTGCACATCCCGCTCATTATCATGTTGCTCGGGATTATCGCGCGGGGTACCGCCTTTGTGTTCCGGAATTATGATGCCATAAAGGATGATATGCAGCACGTCTACAACCGCATCTATTTTGCGTCAAGTTTTATTACTCCGCTTTTTCTGGGCATCGTGGCGGGTAGCGTCATCTCCGGACATATTGATCATGCCGCTTCAGGCTTTGTCGATGTATATATTTTCAGTTGGCTGAACTGGTTTTCAGTGGGGGTCGGATTTTTTGTTGTTGCGCTCTGCGGGTTTCTGGCTTCGGTGTACCTGATTGGAGAAACAGACAATAGTGACGACCGCAAACGCTTCATCAATAAAGCACGTCACATGAATATTGCCGCGGTCGCCAGCGGAGCCTACGTTTTTGTAACGGCATGGATTGACGGAATTCCGCTTGCCAACTGGATCTTCGGCACCACAGTCGGACTCATTGCCGTAATCGCAGCGGGAATCTCGCTTGTTATTCTGTGGGTACTGATTTATTCGGGAAATGCCATTATCATACGTCTGCTGGCCGGCTTTCAGGTCACCATGATCATGCTGGCGCTCGGCTATGCGCACTTTCCGGATTTTATCGTGATCAAGAACGGAACTAACCTCACGCTGATGGATCATCGGGCTACGATGCAAACGATCAATGCCTTAGGCTGGGCGCTGCTGATCGGTACCGTGTTTATTATCCCTGCGCTGTTTTATCTGTACTACAAATTCAAGCACAAAGAATATCCTCACGATTAAGGTACTGCGGGAACAGGTGTGGAAGTTGTTTTCCGTTTCTTACGTTGTTCACGCACAGTAATCCGGTTTAATACCTCTGATAAGATTAGTCCGAATAAGACAAAGCCGACGAAGAGCACAAAGCCGGGCTGCAAGGATGTTTCGCTCGTGGAAATGCTAACGAGTGAGTCGGTTTGCATGGTCAGGCCACTGATTTGATCATCCAGAATTCCGCGAAAGCCGATGTATGCCATGAAGATAGCAACTACGTACACATCGGCCATACTCCATTTTCCGGATTTGAAAGCAAAGAAGCGGATCACTTTATTATGACGCCATTTGGTATTTCCGAGCAGGTAGAGTTTTGTCGATAGAATTTTGGCAACCGGAAACAGAATACTGAACGCCATAATTAATACCCCGACCATAATCGAATCGTACTTGCCATTTTCGAGGAGGATGTGCACCACGTCAACAATGCTTTTGCTTTGGAAGAAGATAACCTGATCTTTAAATTCAATTGGTTCTCCGATGAGATGAAAGGTTAACTCCTTGATGCGTGCGTCAATTTCAATCATCGGTGCGGTAAGTCCGGCAAACAAAACAATCAGCGCGAGCAACACCGACATCACGAACAGCGGAGTATGATAGACTTTTGTGTCTTTCACCAACCACCAGAGAATCAGAAACGAAATCAAAACGCCCAGAATGACAAACATGAAGAAATAGGCCGAGTCTTGTAAACCGTCCAGTACGATCTCGCTTCGGGCGTTAAATTCCTCCAGACTTGCCGCCTGATATTTCGACAGGATAGTCTGAACCCGGTCAACATCGTTTACGCTGTCGTACGTGATGGAACCGAATTGCTCGAGTTTACTTTGAATCAGGAATTTGAGTCGTTCTTTATTCTTCTGATTGGTAATTTCCTTCACAATGGTTTCAGAAAACTGCGGCACACGCTTGTGAAGCTTGTCTTCGTTGTAGAGCGCCTTAACGGCTACTTTGCGGATTTTCCCTTTAAACGTCTTCTGCTTCGCGTTGATCATGCTGTCGGCCTTGTTGATCACAGCATGGAGTACTTCTGAAATTTCGGCCTTCAGGGCTACTTCCTGCTCCGGTGTGAACTCAAAGTCATCAATCCGGTGCGTCACCACGCGTACCATGTGATCACGCCAGGCATTGACGGACAATAATCCATAGGTGATGTTGTTCAGCAGACTGTAATCGCGCTTGATCTCGGCCCGTTGTCTGGAGAGATCATAAACCTGATAGGCACTAAAGCCGGCCACAACCAGTAGCGCAGTGGTGAGCAGAATAAGTAACGAGCGTTGTAAATATGTTTTCAAATGAACAGGGGTTAACCTACGCTCGGGTTTGTCAATCGGTGTGCCAACCGGGATTGACGCGCGTTCAGGTTACCATTGGTCGATTAATTGTGGAAAATAATTCTCACTACAAATAGCTGAGCCAGGGATAGGTGTGCGTGCTTTTGAAACGGTTGTACCACCGGCATAACGGATACAAGGCGATTACCACCACGGCCCACACGATGTAGGTCCAGATGAGCGGATAGCCAACTCCCGGGCCGATGCCGCCTAACCCCGCATTTACGTGGAGGTCAATGTCCTTCAGCGATTTGCCTGAAACAATCAGGTGGGTAGCCAGCGCAGCCACATGAAGTACATAAAAATGAACTATGAAATAGAACAGCGGGACACGCCCGAATACTGTCGCTTTTTCGGTAAACCATCCACGCGCATTTTCAGTGAACGACAGCAAAATCATGATCGGTCCGAGAATCATTAAGGTGAACAAGACCGTTACCGGATACTTGGTACAATTGATAAAGCTCAGGAAGGTAAACCACGCACTGTCCTGTACAGCCCATGCGTCCAGGGGTGCCAGAACGTTGGTATATCGGATGAATACGAACAGGAGGATTGCGGCAATTCCGCTCAAGCGCAAAATCTTTTTTCGCCTGCCGGACTCCATGTGTGTGTAAAGCCGGGCTGCGCCATAACCCGCCAGCATGATGCCTAACCAGGGAATCAGCGGGTAGCTGACAAAGATTCCGCTCCCTTCGGCAAGGGGAATAAAGCCGGGCTGCACCGTGAGCGTCCAAAGTGTATAACCGGAATCTCCGGGAGCGAGGCGAACGGCAGTAAGCGCATCGTGTCCGAAAATCAGCACTAATCCAATCACCAAAACAAGTTGTTGCGGTAAATACACCAAAACGGAAAGTGTGATCATGGATACTCCGATGGTATAAATAACTTCAAAGAAGGTGATGTCGTAGTAGAATTGAAACGTAAAGCCGAAGCGCATCACAACAATTTCAATCAGTACGAGCCAAAGTCCGCGGGTGAATAAAAACCACGACAGCTCTTTTTTTGATTTTCGCTGCAGCGAAAGACCGGCCGACAAGCCTGATAAGAAAACAAACGTTGGTGCGCAGAAATGGGTGATCCACCGGGTGAAGAAGAGAACGGTAGTTGTCTTGGTCAGATCGGTGGGATTAAACAGACTCGCATCAACGTGAAAGAACTCCCGCGTGTGATCGAGTGCCATGATGATCATCACAATTCCCCGCACGAGGTCAATTGAGGCGAGCCGTTGTTTTTGGGTTATCGTGGAGGCAAGTTCTGTCATGCGTTAAATCATTTTCCAGTGCGAAATCTGTTCGATAAATATCCGGATGGAATCCGGGTAGAGTACAATGCAGAACAGAATTCCAAACAATGCTCCGTAGAGGTGCGCATCGTGATTGATTCCGTCACGCGAGTTTTTCGCACTCATGTAAGAGTAGATTAAATAGATGGCTGCGAATATGAAACCTTTGATGGGTATGGCAAAATAGAGGTAAAGGTTCGAAAGCGGGTCGAATAGAATACAGGCAAAGATTACCGATGAAACTGCACCCGATGCTCCAAGTGAATTATAGCCTGGATTGCTTTTGTGCTTAAGTACGGTGGGTAGATCAGAGACAATGATGCCCAGAACGTAAAGTGCGATAAAGTATACAGGGCCTAACGAGCCGAAGATCATACCAAAGATGGATTCCAGGTTTGGGCCAAAGAAAAACAACGAAAACATGTTGAAGATCAGGTGCGTGAAGTCTTTATGGATCAGTCCGGATGTTAGCAGCCGGTAATATTGACCACGCTGGGTAACCATGTACGGGTTCATCATGAATCGCGAAAGCACCTCGCGACTATTCATGGCGTACAGGCTTATCGCAGAAGTGATAACAATGATGGCAATAGTAAAATTGAATTCCATGAAGACGTGAAATTAGAAATTAATCGATGTAAAGATAGGAGGGAAGCCTCACCCGCAACGGGGTATTCCTGGATAAATTATTCCTCTTCCGGAGTAATCCACAAAACAGAATTGCCGTTCCGGAACTCATTCTGTTCCCATTGTTCATTGCCCGGATCAATAATCCATTTGCCATCGACAATGAACTTGTATAAATGTTTGCCCGGAGGCAGGAAGGCTTGATAAATCCATCCTTCCGGAGTCTTTTTCATAGTATACCCGACACCCCAGTCGTTAAAGGTTCCGGCAACGGCAACACTGGTAGCGTTCAAATACTGCTTCAGGATAAAGGTATGATTGGGCTTTACGGTTAAAACCGAGTTTGTATGGCCGTACAAACTAGCCAAATGTGGATTGGCCGGGTCGGTCATCCACTGGCCATCAACGATAAATTTGTACTGGTAATTTCCCGGCCCGAGCACATAGGGAAGTTCCCATCCGGTAGCGGTTTTTTTCATCACAAGCTGCTCTTCATTCCAGTTGTTGAACTCGCCTGCCACAATAACGCGGTGCGCATCCGGAAATCCATTGAGTTTGAACACAGCAGCTTCACCTTTTTCGATGAATGAATTATAGTTTCCTTTACCATCATCACGCCTGTTCGGATTGCCGGGATCAACAATCCACTCGCCGTCAGCAATGAATTTATACTCGAACGTTCCGTCTTTGAGATAAACCGGCAATGCCCATCCGGTTGACGTTTGTTTCATTTTCAAGTCGCGCTCATTCCAGTTGTTGAACGTTCCTGAAACAATAACTCGTTTGGCGCCTGGGCGTCCGCTCAGTGTAAATACATAATTCGTTACGAAATAAACCGAATTGTATCCGCCCTGGCCATCATCTTCGCGTTGGTCGTTAAACGGATCTTCCTTCCAGTGACTGTCGATGATGTATTTGTATTGATGCTTGCCCGGTTGTAACGGAACGGTAACGTGCCAGCCGGAGTCACTCTTGATCATCCTCGTTTTTAATGTGCTCCATTCGTTAAATGTGCCCGACAAATAAACGTCACCGGCTGAGCGATATCCTTTCAGGAAGAATCGCGTACCGGAAGCATCTGTTACCACCGCGCGGTTTCTTATCGCATTGACTCCAAAGTTCGCGGCTACCTGCGACCGGATGGTCATGGTGAGGTCGCTTTTATAGTGAATGATCGCCTTGTTCCACTTGATGTCGCCTGTCAGATCGGTGATCGATTTGTAGATTTTATATCCGGTATCGGTCTTGGCGAGCTTCCAGCCATCTTTAGCCCACTGACCGAGGCTATTGAACGTCCAGAGTGTATCGAGCGACAAACCCTCCATGCCTGTCTTCAACAGCAATTTCTCCTGCTCTTCGCGGGGCATTTTGCTTTCAAGATGAAGCACGATGTTGTGACCTTCAATTTTGTATTCTTTCAGGTCAGGCAACTGCGCATAGCCGCTCAGAACGGTTATCAGCTGAAGCAATATCGTTACCCTGAATTTCATGGTTTACTGAGGTCAAACGGATGCATCCGTAGTTCCTTCTTAACAAAGTTGATGCTAATTATTCCTTTCACCAAAAAGTTGCTGCCCAATATCCCGTCAATCGAGCGCCCATAGGCCTCTCCCAGGCCGTCTAACCGCGTGATAGTCGCATACATATTCTTAAACGACCGGTTTCCGATAATCATATCGTCAACGGTGCCCAGCAGGACTTCCGTTTGCGCTCCGCCCGTGCCTACCAGCACCATGCGTTTCGAAACCTGAAATGTTTCGAGAATTTTATCCGGCAACCGGTTACTCAGGGCATTCGCCTCGGCACCGGTGTCTACACAAAACACGAGCTTTTTTCCACCTACCATCACATCAACCGTGATCGTGTTACGGATGAGTTTGAACGGTATGGCTAACGTGGGCTCAGATGTAACGATCTTCTCGCTCTCCGGAACGAGTCCGTTTTTATCCACCCGGTGCAGGTATAAAACACTTTTGTTCACATCAATCACCATCTCAAATGAGGTGAACAAACTAACTCCGAGGAGTCCGAGAATTTTTATACCCCGATGATTTTCAATGTGACCGAGGTCGTTCAGATCAGCCGGAAGATTTTCAAAAAATAATTCGCGGATGGCAAAGTCATCAACTTTGGTACGCATCACCGGGGTTACTGTTCCGCCTGCATTGGCCGCCGATAAATTTGCGTCCCAGCCTTTGCGGAAGTAGGTTTTGTTCAGGACGAGAATCGGGGACCCGGTATCCAGAATGAAGTTACCCATGATCGTATCAATTTGCGCTTCGATGATGATCAGGTTCTGGACACGCTTAATCGGAATCACCAGCGTTTTGAAATCATCGGACGCGTTTCCTGAGTAGAAGATCGACAGGTTGACAACGGAGTGGTCGCGCGTGCGATCAACGCCCGGCCCGGATGCGCGCGCAAATGCCCCTAACGAGCATATGGCCAGCAAAAGCAAGGGTAGAAGTCTTTTCAAATCCGGGGCTTTAGCAAGCCTTAACGGATTCGCGCGAAATTTGATGCAGCAAACGGTGTCCTAAAACGGACTAAATACCTACTTCAACCTGGAAGCGCATGATGAAGTATTCGTGATCGTCTTCAGGCCCTTCAAGCCAGGTATCTTTGGCGTAGGTGAATTCGGTTTGCAGCTTCACGCGATGACCCCGCAGGTATTTGGTGGCCCCGAGCGTATACTGTTCCAGCATCGGTTCCAGAAGTTTGATGTCACTATCAGGCTTGACAATTGAATACCGGCCAACAAGCTCATAGTTGCTGCGGAATAGATAACTGCCCTGGTAGTTCTGTCCGTGTCCTGCAAACACATGCTGTTCTTTGGTGGCATCATCGGGGTTGAGGGTGACGGGATTCTTGGCATAGCGCCTTAAGAATTCGCCCGCAAGTGCCCAGCCGTTGTGCTTGTACAGTAAATCAAACATGGTGGTTTCAATATCACGTGATTCGTACAGGTATTTTCCAAGCTGACCTCCGGAGCGTTTTGCGTTTTCGTTGTTGGAGAATCCGCCACCGATAGAAACCTTGGGTTTTGGCTCACGCGCGAGATCACCTTCAAAGTAGTCGCCACTGTTGGTGAATTCTCCGAACGGAAGCAACTCGATTCGTCCGGTGTAACACAAACCGTTTACCGCGATGTCGGTTTTTACGGTCGAAGATGTTCCGGCATTGTTGAAATTTCGGCCATCACCCGAACTTACGGCTCCGCGAAGAACGTAGGCGAAACCTTTGATTGCATTGCGATAGTATACTTGTACCCCAAAGTCACGATCGATGTTGAACTCGGAGTTTACAATCGATCGGTCGGGCAATTGCAAGTCGCCTGATGAATTCACCCGTTGGCGGTTTCCGGGAAGTTTGGTTTGGCCAATACCCAACGCGAAGTGTTTATTGAAGTTATAGATCACCATCGCATCGCGGATGATGTTGGGAAAACCACTGTCTTCATAATCGATATCCCCGCGTGAAAACGAAAGCTGAAGCACGTACGTAAGTTTGGGATTGTATACGTAACCATCAAAGCGCAAGCGAAGCCTCCGAACACGGCCTTCAATAACTTCGGGCTGCCAGTCGGTAGGACTCGATGTTTCAAGTCCGATTCGATTTTGCATCCGGAAACGGATGTTCATCAGGAACAGGCTGTCGGGCGACATAATGCCAAGCCCTTTACCATAGGTAAAATAGGGAACCTGTGTGTTGATTTGGCTGAACGAGGGAATGGAAAGCAACATCAATAGTGCTGCTACGGGTAGAAGTCGTCTCATGGAGGTCAGGTAGAACTGGCCCCAAAATTAGGAGTAATGTTTGGGAGCGCCAAATGCGCCCGTAACCCTAAAATCGTAAGCAATTAAATGAAAACTGTCCGGAACAACAGGAACAAGGCTCCTGCCATCAGCATCACTACCGGGAGCGTAAGGAACCAGGCAATCAGAATGTTTCTCACCGTGTCGGCCTGAAGGTTTTTAATCCCTTTGTTGGCCACCATACTTCCGGCAATTCCGGATGACAGCACGTGCGTGGTGCTAACCGGCAGCCCGAAATAGGTTGATACTCCGATGGTACTGGCGGCTACAAGTTCGGCACTCGCACCCTGAGCATAGGTGAGATGTTCCTTTCCGATTTTTTCACCGATGGTTTTAACAATGCGTTTCCAGCCGATCATCGTTCCTACTCCAAGCGACAAGGCGATCATCAAAATTACCCAGGTAGGTGAATAATCGATCATCTTGCGCAGTGACTTGGTTTGATTGCCAAGCGCAGCACGTTCCACATCGCTCATTCTCAACTCAGGCTTCTTCAACAAATCTTTGATGTTGCGTTCGATCAGCATAATATCTTTGCGAACTTCAAACCGCTGCTCTTTGGCGATTGCGGCCACCGTTGGTGTTGTCGCCACGAGCACCTTTAATTCATCGTTAAGTTGAATTGTTGTCGCGAGTTTCTGCTGATCCGGGTCGGATAGCGGAGAGCCATCAACCGATTTCAGAACCTGTTCAATTTTGGTAACAGGAGCCATCAGATCAGAAGGTGAAAATTTTGAATCAAGCGCAAAATAAGCGGGCACAATTCCAATCAGAATCAGCATGACCAAGCCTACACCTTTTTGCCCATCGTTTGAACCATGGGAAAAGCTTACGCTGGTACACGTAAGAATCAGAATTCCGCGAATCCAGGTTGGAGGCGGAGCATTCTTTTTGGGTTCCTTGAAGAGACTGTCGCCATATTCTGTTCTGCGGGTCAGTCGCTTAATAATGAACATCAGGATGATCGTCATGGAAAATCCGAACAACGGAGAGATCAACAACGACATGCCGGTTTGAGAAGCCTTTTCCCAGTTAACCGGTGCTTCTGTTACTCCGGGCAGTAATGAGTATGCAATCGCAACACCCAGGATCGATCCCAATAATGTATGAGAGCTTGAGCAGGGGATACCGAAATACCATGTCAGCAAGTTCCACGTAATGGCACTGATCAGCAACGCCATAATCATCGACATGCTATGCGCCAGATTTTGATCGACCAGTGTTTCTACCGGCAACAGGTTAATAATCCCAACTGCAACCGTAATTCCCCCCAATAAAACCCCCAGAAAGTTGAAAAATCCCGACCATATTACAGCCACCCAGGGCTTGAGTGAATTCGTATAGATCACGGTAGCGACAGCGTTGGCTGTGTCGTGAAATCCGTTCACAAATTCAAATCCGCAAGCCGCAATAAGACAGACGATGAGAAGGATCGAGTAGGAGAGGTCAAGGTCGAACATATAGACAATGAGAATTGCGGGCGCAATCTAACCGTTAAATACGGTTGCTGTGTTATGCCAATGTTAACTTTTGTAAAGAGTCGTAATGTTTAAAATACAAATTTCTGATTATCAATAAGTTGTATTTTAAGTCTGTGCTAACTTTACCGGCCGAGGGTTTTACTGAAAAGCCATGGGAGCAGGTCGGGTTCGGAGTAAGCGTTTGTCCAGCTATCGTGGCCCACTTTTTTGTATTCGGTGTACCGGGGCGATCCGCCTGCAGCTTTCAGCGCCCGGATCATGCTTCGCGAAAACTCAACCGGAACGGCATCATCTTTAGCTCCATGAAAATTCCAGATGGGCACATGGCTGAACTTCTCCGCCTGATGCATATCCCCGCCACCACAAATCGGGACGGCCGCGGCAAATAATTCAGGCCGCTTGGTTAGCAGATACCAGGTTCCATACCCGCCCATTGATAACCCCGTGATGTACACCCGTGACTTGTCGATGTGAGGCAGCGCAATCAACGAATCGATTAATGCGATCAGCGTGCTCATCGGCTTTTTTGGTTCCAGGTACCAGTCGGGATAATTCCAGTTTTCATTCGCTGGACACTGCGGAGCCAACAGGAAGCATGGATATTGTTCGCGGTTAGCCGCGTTCAGAAAAAGGGGTGATATGTATTTGAGTTGAACAGCATTGTCATTGCCCCGCTCTCCGGAGCCATGCAGAAAAATCACCAACGGATACTTTTCAGATTCCCGTTGCTGAACAGGCTTCAGCAGGCGATAGGGTAGCGTGTCGTTCGAAGTCGCGAATTGAAGTTTGTCGAATTCCGGATAGTCTTGTGCGTGTACACTGATTGCGAACGCTGTAAAAGCGAGCAGAAATGATAATTTTGTCATGGAGAGATAGACTATCCACAAGGTATTAAAAAAATCCTGCACGTGAAGATCAGACTGGCCTTTGTTTTAACCGTGCTTGGCACTGCGCATTCGCTGTTTGCACAGGACACTACGCGTATTTCATTATTATTTATTGGCGATGTAATGCAGCACGACTCGCAGATGAAAGCTGCGTATAATGTTTCTGCCAAGGCATATGACTACAGTGCATGTTTTCAATTTGTAAAGCCGTATCTCGCATCCGCGGATCTTGCGATCGGCAACCTCGAAGTAACCTTGGCCGGCTCACCGTACAAAGGCTACCCGCAATTCAGTGCGCCGGATGAACTGGCGCTTACGCTGAAGGATGCCGGGCTGGATATCTTGGTTACTGCGAACAATCACTGTCTTGACCGGGGTAAGAAAGGTCTTGAAAGAACGATCATGATGCTGGATAGTCTCGACATCCTGCATACCGGAACATTCCGCGATACGGTTGAACGAATGAATGATTATCCGTTACTGGTGGAGAAGAACGGTTTCAAACTCGCACTGTTGAATTACACATACGGAACGAATGGCATCCCCGTAACCAAACCCAATGTGGTCAACCGAATTGATACAACCACCATCCGTAACGATATCGCCAACGCAAAAGCACAATCGCCCGATGCCATTATCGTGTTCTTGCATTGGGGGCAGGAGTATCAATCGCTTCCGAACAAATGGCAGCGTGACGTGGCTGCAGTGTGTTTTGACGCGGGCGCTAAGCTGGTTATCGGTGCACACCCGCACGTACTCCAGCCAATGGAATGGCGTAAGGAAAGTGATCAATTGATCGCGTATTCACTCGGAAACTTTGTGAGCGGCCAGCGCGACCGGTATAAGAATGGCGGGACGATGTTGAAAGTCGATTTGATGAAAACCGCTACCGATAGTGTTTCCACTACGCGTATCGATTCGGCCGGATACATGCTTGAATGGGTTTACCGGACCGCTGATGCCCGGAAGCATTATTACATTTTACCTGTGCAGGATTTTGAACAGGATACAACAGGCTTCGTTAATGATACGATGTCGGCTGCTGCGCTGAAGTTGTTTATCGAAGATTCGCGCAAGCTTTTTAGGAAACACAACATTTCGCTGGGTGAGATTACGAGCCGTGTGCAACCGGGCGAAGCGTTAAAACCGGAAGAAGAATGAAACAAGTTCTCTTTGTTGGTCTGGGCGGTGCTGCGGGGAGCATGCTGCGCTACCTCACGAGTGTCGTTACGCTGAAGTATTACTCTGCGTCCTTTCCGTTGGCCACGCTGGTGGTGAATGTTGTGGGTTGTTTTCTCGCAGGACTGATCTTCGCCTCAATCACGCAGGAAACTGCAGACGCGCAGAACCTGAAAGTTCTGTTGCTGACAGGTTTCTGTGGTGGCTTTACAACCTTTTCTGCCTTTGCGCTTGAAAATGTTCGACTGATGAATTCCGGCAATCTGTCTACCGCGATTGTTTATTCCGTGGTAAGTCTTGTTGCAGGATTGCTTGCTGCGTGGCTGGGCCTGTCGGTTGTACGCTGATTAACGTCTTCGCTTGGCACTCTTCTTACCCGGAGCAGGTCCGCCACCGGTATCGAAGATCAGACTGATAGAGAATTCAAGTCCGGTGAAATCAATCTTTGCATCTTTATAATCAATCCCCGCTGTTGTTAACGTGCCGGTATTATCACTGCCAGTGTACGATCCTTCGAGTGGAAATCCAGCCTGGCCAACCAGGTAGTTTGTTTCAAACGATACGCCCACCTGGCTTGTCACATACACCGTTAGTTCAGCGCCGGCATGATACCCGAAGCCCGGCTTGCTGTTAAACGTTAGATCGGAGTTCACGACCTCCAGGTTTTCGAACGTACGCAGTGCGCGATCGAAATTTCCGTAGTTGATTTTGTTTCCAAAGCAGTAAAAGAAAAAACCTCCGCCTTTCAAGTCGAGTTCAACCTTGCCGCCTTTGAGCATCAACACAATTTCGGCCGGCACAAACGCGGTGAAGTTGGGTCCAACCAGCGGATCTTTGCTGTCGAAGGGGAGATCTTTCAGGTTTAATCCGCTCATGCGGTACAACGATCCGCCCGTTTCCAGCGAAAGGAAGTTGGTCAGGTTAACGCCTACTCCGCGAATCGAGAATGGACTGATCGGTGTCGACAGGTAGCCGTTTTTTGGGAGGAAGTATGAGAATGAGAGTCCGAACTGTTGCGCCTGCGCGAAAGAGGTAGTCAGTACGAAAGCCAATACAATGAACGTTATTTTCCGGATCATTTTTTCGAGTTATAGTCGAGGAATAATTTCTGAACGTAGGCGCGGGCAGGATAAGTATCTTCTTCGCGGGTAACGCCTGCCTGGTGGAGGTACAGTTTCCCGGGATTGTCATACACGATATAACGCTCCGGCTCAACATAGCCATACCCGTCAATAAACAGGTACATCGCAAAATTTTTGGTGTTGTTGCCAAACAAGTCTTTGCTGAAGATAAAATCTGCGGAGGGCTTGTCAAGCTGTGCGAGTAATGTGTTGGCAATATCTGTTTGCCCGCCAAACCGGTTAACCACGGTGTCCTTTTTTATGGCCCCGCCCAGCCAGAGCATCGGTGTGTGGAACTTCTCACGGATGCGTGAATCGATTTTATCCGGCAAGCGATGACCATGGTCGGCCGTGATGATGATCAGTGTATTGTTCCACCACGGCTGTTGTTTGCAGTATGCGATGAAGTCGCCCAGGCATTTATCGGTGTAGTAGCATGAGTTCAGAAACAACGAAGCGTCATCTTCACCGGGTATCTGTTTTAACGGAACGTCAAACGGCTCATGACTGCTCAAGGTAAGCATCGCCTGGAAGAACGGTTTGTCGAGTGACGTGGTATCGAGTTCTTTTTGCGCCTGTTCAAAAAGATATTGGTCATGCACGCCCCATTTTGAGGTGTTGTACTCACTGTCGAAATCATCCACGGATGTGATATGACGAAATCCCGCGTAAGTGAGAAACGACCGGTAGTTGGCGAAGTCGGCATCGCCTCCGTACACAAAGGATGTTTGATAGCCAAGCCCTTCAAGCTTGCGACTGATGTACGAAAGCTTCTGGGTTTTATCCGGAAACTTGATGATGGACCGTTGGGTTTGTGCGGGGAAAGCACTTAAAATGCTCACCAGTCCCTTATCGGTGCGGTCACCGCTGGCGTAGAAGTTGGTAAACAGAATGCCCTCCTTGCTGAGTTGGTTAAAGTTGGGTGTAATGCCCTTTCTTCCGCCAAGCGATTCAATCACATTGGCCGTAAAACCTTCCACGATTATCAGGATAACGTTTGGTCGGTTGGTTTTAAGGACAGTCGTTGTTGAATCATTCTGTGGATACAGATTTTTGAAATATGTTTCCGTAAGGGAGCGATCAAAATAGTCTTCCGGGTATTGCAGGTTTACATCGCTTTGCAGGCTGCTGAGGAAATTCCAAAGCACATTAATGCCCGCATGGTTGGCGAAGTTGTTCGTTTTATGAAAGTACACCTGGCCTGCATTCATGGTGGCTACACTAAACCCACCACGAATCGGAATGAACATCAATGCAGTTACCACGAACAACGGAATGGCCGCTTTTCTATTGGCAGGAGTTAGCCGGAATGTGTACCGCGCCACAAACCGGAGATATCCAAACGTAAAAACCGCCAGCAGGGCAATCAGGATGGTGATCAGCATGGCAATTACGCCCTTGCCTGCACTTCCTGCAGCTTCCGAGCTCATATAAAACAGTGGCGTGGTGTTGAGGCGGAAGCCCCAGTGATGGTACAGTTCAAGGTCGGCAACCACGGCTGCGCAAAGCGCCACCAGCATCAGGACGTTGAATGTGTTCAGCGCAACGGGTACCCACTTTCGTTGCGTGAAAACCGATGCAGTCAAAAATAGTCCGGAAAGCAACAGGATATATCCGGTCATGCTCATATCCATTCTTGAACCATACAGCATCGCGTTAGCGATATCGCCTGCGGTTAGTTGAGAAGTGAGTTCTGAATTGTATACCAAAAAGCAAATTCTGGACGCAACCATTACCGTCATCCAGAAGATGGCAAGCCGAAGCATGATGGTAAAACGTTCGCGCATATCAGGTTAACCAGCCGTGCAACATCTACAGCTTGGTTTTTGAGTTAAAATATCCCTAAAATTAGGTCTAATAATTTATTGCACAATGAACAAGCTTTTACCCCTTATACTCTTTGTTGTTTTGATCTCATGTTCCGGAAAGAAGCCGGCCGATCTGGTCATCACGGGAGGCACCATCTACACGCTCGATGATGCACAACCCATTGTGGAGGCGGTAGTGGTTAATGCGGATACCATCGTTTTTGCAGGAACGGCCAAGGCTGCGGAGGAGTGGATTGGCGATAACACAAACGTTATTGACCTCGCAGGGAAAACCATGATTCCCGGATTTATTGAAGGGCATGGTCACTTCATGGGTGTAGGATTTAATGAACTTGATCTTGACCTTTCCGGCGTTAAGAGCTTTGATGAAATCGTAGAGCGCGTTCGGATAGCCGCAAGTAAGGCGAAGCCGGGCGAGTGGATTCTCGGTCGCGGCTGGCACCAGGATAAGTGGGATTCAAAACCTGCCGATATGGTAAAGGGTTATCCATCGCATGCGCAGCTAAGTGCGGTTTCGCCTGATAATCCGGTGTTTCTTTCGCATGCCAGCGGACATATGAGTCTGGCGAATGCGAAAGCGATGGAGATTGCAGGCGTTAATCAATTGTCAAAAGAAAACCTGAACAAATTCAGTGGCGAAGGGGGTGAGATCATTCGCGATGCCAACGGGAACCCGACCGGACTGTTCAATGAGAACGCGGAAGATGTAATTGCCCGATTCATTCCGGCCAACGATGCTGAGCGGATGGGCAAGGCGTTTGACCTGGCAACGCAAACCTGTTTGAAGAACGGCATCACCGGTTTTCACGATGCAGGTGTTGGGCGCGAGGTTATCGATTTTTATAGAATCCAGTATGCGTTGGGCAAACTCGGTGTGCGGATGTATGTGATGGTAACGGGCTGGGATCGTGACCTCGTTCATGAGTGGATGCGAAAAGGTCCGGAGATTGATCCTAAGAGTTGGCTAACCATCCGGTCGATCAAATTGAATTGCGATGGTGCGTTGGGTTCACGCGGAGCATGGTTGTTGGAACCGTACACCGATCGCCCGGATTTCTATGGCATGGCTACGCTTTCGATGGACACTGTATTGGCTACTTCACGGAAAGGGTTGAAGGCTGGTTTTCAGGTTTGTTCGCACGCCATTGGCGATCGTGCTAACCGCGAGATTCTGGATCGCTATGAAATGGCCATGAACGAAAATCCCGATGTGAAAGACGCACGTTTCCGAATCGAGCACGCACAGCATCTTAACCCGACCGACATTCCGCGCTTCGCGAAACTTGGCGTGATTCCGGCCATGCAGGCCATTCATATGTCGAGCGATCGGCCCTGGGCGATCGACAGGTTGGGAGAGAAGCGAATCAAAGAGGGTGCGTATATGTGGCAGTCGCTGCTGAAGTCTGGAGCTAAGATTGTCAACGGAACAGATGCTCCCGTGGAGCCTGTTAATCCGATTCCGAGTTTCTATGCCTCGGTTAGCAGGATGACGTTGAAGGGCGAGCCGGAAGGCGGGTATGAGCCCGAAGAAAAAATGACGCGCGAACAGGCATTACGCTCCTACACGCTTGATGCAGCCTATGGGGCTTTTGAAGAGAAGATTAAAGGTTCGATTGAGAAGGGCAAGCTGGCTGACTTTGCCATCCTGTCTAAGAACATCATGACTGTTCCCGAGAAGGAAATCCTGAACACCGAAGTGGTAACGACCATCGTGGGGGGCAAGGTGGTCTACGAGAAGAAATAATCCGGACGGAGATTAAAAGAAAATAAAAAAGGGAGCCTTTCGGTTCCCTTCTTTTTTGGTTTATAGGTTAGGTTGATTAAAACACGATAAACTTTTCTGCTTTCTTGCGCAGCATCTCGCGGTCGGCTGTGATTGACGGATCGCTGTAGATATGTTGAGAAAGCTCGCGCACCACGCCCTTCTTATACCCCATCTTTTCTGCTATCTGCTCGCAGAAGGTGACTTCGCTTTTAAACACCTGGCCATCCATTTTCATCATCTGGATCAGGTAATACAAATGCTCAAACTTTTCGTCTGACGTTAATGCATTCATTGCTCCGATAGGCTGAGGGTTTTTAATCATCTCCGTAACCTCTTCTTTGCTCATGCCGTTAGCTTGTCCTACCATGTGAATAAGCTTTGCTTCGCGGTCCTCAATCTTGCTGTCACTTGCCGCCAGATTAATCAGGATGTTGAGCTCAGCTTTTTTATTAAATGCCATAGGTTGAAAGTTGTTTTGGATCCTAAAATTTTTGAATAAGCTTTGAAATATAGGGAAAATTACGATGTTTTGGCAAATGAACAAAAATAGACACCCGCGCAACCTTCCGGATACGGGCGGGTCTTTAGGTGTAAAGAGGTAAATATGAAAAGGCTTATAATCTTCGTCCTGATATTGACAACCGCAGTCGCGTACGGTCAGAAATCCGAGACTCGCGCGGTGGATTCATTTAAGGGTGTTAAGGCCCTGCAGGGGATTGACGTGTATCTGAAGAAGGGCTCCAGAGAGGCTGTGCGTGTGGAAGTTACCGGAGTTGAGCTGAGTGATGTGGTAACGGAAGTTTCAGGTGAATACCTGAAGATTCAAATGAGACAAGGCAATTACCGAAATGAACATTCTGTTAAGGTTTATGTAACCTATACGGAGCTCACAAAAATCTCGGCCAGTTCGGCCGGCAGCATCTTTGCAGAAAATGTGGTTAAGTCTGACGTGCTTTCCTTAAGTGCTTCCAGTGCCGGAACGATCGATATCCAGGTGGATGCCGGAACAATGGAAGTGAGCGCCTCCAGTGCGGCAGAAATTGAACTAAAGGGTAAAGCGGGATCAATCTCGATCAATGCGGTAAGCGCTGCAGACGTTGATGCATACGAGCTTTCAGCCGATAACGTGGAAGTAAGTGCCGTAAGTGCCGGATCCGCCAAGGTAAATGCGGTCAAGTCAATAAAGGCGCGGGCGGTTAGTGGAGGTTCGATTCGCTACCGCGGAAATCCTGAACAAAGCAACACGACATCATCGAGTGGTGGCTCGGTAAAGAAATCAAACTAACGTATTGTCCTGCAAGGGACAGTTTAAGGAGCTGGCAACTTTCTGAAGCGTAGTTGTCAGCTTTTCTTTTTTGCGGCTGTTGACCAGATGAATCTTATCACCGGTGTTCAGCTTGAGGTAGGCATTGTATTCGAGGTTTTCAAAGACCGCCGAGCGATTGGTGAATGCCGAGTACGCCTGCGTGGCGGACTTTGCGCTGTTGATATAAATCTTTTCGGCACCCGGGTATTTCTTCCATTTACCGCCCCGGATAAAAAAGTAGAATGACGTGTACTCGCGGTATCGGTTGCTTGCGAGGTTAATTTCCGTCCCATCAGCGGCACTCAGAATAAATCCTGCAGCAAATATGAGCACCGAGCCCATTACCGGTTTTTCCACAATGAGTGCCAACCCTGCCAACAGGATAAGTGCAGCGATAAACTGAAAATGCCACGGGAACAATGTGCCGTTCCGGATGTCAATTTTTTGATGCTTCATGAGGTAAAGCAAAAATAAGAGATTTTGGAAATCGTGTTGATCAGGTGAAACATATTCAGTCAGGCAGCGTCAACCGATGCGAGAGGAGTTCACGTTTTCGGGACATACCGGTTAAAATTTTACGTGATTTTGGAAAAATGAATATATTTTTTTCAAAAACAGGGTCATTTTTGACCCATTCATAGTAAAAATCGATAGATTTGCGTCCGTAATTTCTTCCAAACAACCACTATTATGGCGCATTTACGCTTCCGGGCTTTGGAGCAGCTCAGTAACCGGCCGAAAATTCATGTTGAATTTCCCTCGGCTAAAGCTTCCGACTTCTTTGGCGAGAATACATTCGGACTTAGCCAGATGAAATCAACCCTGTCATCCGATGTTTTCAAACAGGTAAG
>JAEUUJ010000041.1 GCA_016786495.1 Cyclobacteriaceae bacterium | reverse complement strand
AATTATTAATTCAATTATCACAATTATTACAATGGAAGGAACAGTAAAATTCTTTAACGAAGCCAAAGGTTTCGGTTTCGTAAAGGAAGCAGGCACAGACAAGGAGTACTTTGTACACGTATCAGGTCTTGTTGACAAAATCCGTGAGAACGACAAGATTACGTTCGAGCTTAAGGAAGGAAAGAAAGGATTAAACGCGGTTAACGTTCGCGTTGTAAGATAATTCTCTTTGCATGCATGAAAAGCCAGGCTATCCAGTCTGGCTTTTTAGTTTCTAAACCATACCACCTTGTTATTTCAACAATTTAATTTTGACGAACGCCTGTTGGATGGGCTGTCCTCGATGGGCTACACAAAGCCTACACCAATCCAGGAGCAGGCGATTCCGATTATCCTCGAGAAGAAGGATCTGATTGCCTGTGCCCAAACCGGCACCGGTAAAACAGCCGCGTACATTCTTCCCATCCTGAACAATATCATTCATGCCGAAACCCGGCATTTGAATACGCTGGTGATTGCTCCAACGCGCGAACTTGCCCAGCAGATCGATCAGCAGATAGAAGGGTTCGCCTACTTTTTAGGAGTCAGCTCTATCCCCGTTTACGGAGGGGGCGATGGGGCTACGTGGGATATCCAAAAGAAAGCACTTGAAGAAGGAGCCGATATCGTGATCGCAACACCGGGCCGTTTAATTTCACTCCTGGCAACAGGAGCGATCAAACTCGGTCACCTGCAACATCTCGTACTCGATGAAGCCGACCGCATGCTCGACATGGGCTTTTACGATGATATCATTAAGATTATCAATCAGCTTCCGAAGAACCGGCAAACGTTGTTGTTTTCCGCAACCATGCCGCCCAGAATCCGCACACTGGCCGATAAGATTCTGAAAAATCCGTCAACGGTTAACATCGCCATCTCGAAGCCGGCCGAAGGAATTTTGCAGCAGGCATACGTGGTGCATGAACCGCAAAAGATTGAGTTACTCAAGCATATCGTGAAAACGGGTAACTACAAAAGCATGATCATCTTTGCATCTACCAAAGAAAATGTAAAGAAACTTGATAATACATTGCACCGTCTGGGAATCCCGGCAAAGGCAATTCACTCCGACCTTGAACAAAACGAGCGCGAGAACATTCTTCGCGAATTCAAAAACAAGCAACTGTCGATCCTGATTGGAACCGATGTGCTTTCACGCGGGATTGATGTGGAGGGGATTGGTCTGGTGATTAACTACGATGTTCCACCCGATCCGGAAGATTATATACACCGCATTGGGCGAACGGCACGCGCAGAAACAACCGGTACAGCAATCACATTTATCAATCAACTGGATCAGCGGAAATTCTACAGCATCGAGTCGCTGATCGGAAAGGAAATTCCAAAAGTGACCCTGCCTGATTTTTTAGGGGAGGGTCCGGCTTACAGTCCGATGATTGCAGGAAAGAGTAAAAAGAAGAAACGCTTTACCGGTAAGAAGTCAGGCGGATATAAAGGAAAGCCGCATCCAAGACCGAAAGGTTAAGCGCTGTGTTTATAATGCTGATGGTGCGGATGGGTTTCATCCCAATGCTTCATCTCGCGGATAAGCGCCTCTTCCTGAGGCGTAAAGAATTGGCTCGCAAGTCGTTCATCCTGAAAGGCATGAACTTCCTCGAGACTTTTGAAAACCCGTAACCGGTATTTAAAAACCGTCTCGTGCCCGATCGCTTTTTTGAAGTCGCGGAGGGTTGTGCGGTCATCAACCCAGTACAGGGCGATATTCTCTTCCTCCGACATCGATCCGGGCATAAATCCGATGTGTGAGCGTTCCAATTCGTCTAAAACTTCGCGTTCAAATCCGGGTTTTCCGTGTACGTATAATGTGCTCCAGCCCATAGTTAATCCTTCTCCCAGCCTTGCTGCCGATTTTTATTTTGTGTTTGTGTTGTGTTGCAGAATAAACCCGAGAGTTTATGGTGTCCTAAAAAATATTTTAATCCTGCCTGCAATCAAAAAATTTCAACACTACACTCGCTCTTACGAAAGAATCCGAAAGAGGTTGCAAGTTACGACAATTGGCAGGTAAATAAAGTTGCAGGGTTACAATAAACCTCTAACTTTATAAATCGTACCAAAAACCGAATCAGGAATGTCTGCCGTATTACTTGATAAAATGTTGGGGATTGAATACCCCGTTATTGCCGCTCCTATGTTCCTGATATCGAACACCAAGATGATCATCGCGGCATTGCAGAACGGCATTACGGCTGCATTCCCTGCGCTGAACTATCGAACGGATGCAGAATTGAGAGCAGCCATTGCCGAAATCCGGGCCGCGACCTCAAAGCCGTTCGGAGTTAACCTGATCGTGAATAAATCAAACCTCAAATACAAGGGCCAGCTCGAAACCCTTGCAGAACTGCGGGTGGCATTCATCATTACCTCACTTGGCAGCCCTCAAGAGGTAATCGATACATGTAAGCCGCTCGGTATAAAAGTGTTCTGCGATGTGGTTGATCTGGAGTACGCTAAGAAAGTTGAAGCCCAGGGCGCGGATGCGTTGATCGCGGTGAATAACCGCGCGGGCGGTCATGCCGGAAATACATCACCCGAGCAACTCGTTAAAACCCTGAAGGCGAATTGCTCCATCCCGATTATCTCTGCTGGCGGAGTAGCGTTTGGATCCGACATCCGTCAGGCCATGGAATGGGGGGCTTCCGGTGTTTCGGTGGGAACGATCTTCATCGCATGTAACGAGGCGGATATCACACAGGAATACAAACAAGCCATGGTCGACTATGGCGAAAAAGATATTGTTCGCACAACCAAGCTTTCGGGGTCTGCGCTTACCGTGATTAACACACCCTATGTCCAGCAACTGGGAACGAAGGCTAATTTTCTGGAACGCCTGCTGAATAAAAACAAGCGTCTGAAAAAGTATGTAAAAATGTTGCTCGCGTTCCGCGGAATGAAAGCCGTAGAGAAAGCAGCCTTTGGTGCAACCTATAAAACCGTTTGGTGCGCAGGCCCTGCCATTGAACATGTCAAGCGTATTCGCCCGATGGCCGAAATTGTACAGACGCTTACCCGCGAATATGATCAGGCCAAAAAAACGCAGGCATGAACGAAGAAACGCACTGGGATACGATCGGGAAGGAATATGACAGCCAGATATTTGATGTGTTCAAAAGCGACAGGCGCAAAATACTGCCGCAGTTTTTCAGAAAACACGCGAAGAAGTCAGGCCTGGCAATAGACTTTGGGTGCGGTACGGGTAAGTCGTTCGAATACCTTTCACCGCTTTTCAAAAACATTATCGCAGTTGATATTTCCAACGAACTGTTAGTTCAGGCAAAGAAACGGCCGTTCAATAACATCACGTTTAAACAAGCCGACCTGACAAAGCCCGGGCTTAACGTATCAAAAGCAGATTTTGCATTTTGTTGTAACGTGGCGATGCTTCCCGAGATCAAGCGGACGCATGCCATGATTCGAAGTGTTCAGCGTTCGCTGAAGCCGGGGGCAACGGCATTGTTTGTATTACCGTCCCTTGATTCGGTGTTCTATGCCGTGTGGCGATTGATTGAAGTTTATGAACGGGAAGGCATTGACATCGCAAACATACCCGAATCGGAGTTTGATTACCTGAAAGCCGACAAGCGCAGATTGGTGGAAGGAATTATCTATATCGACAACGTACCCACGAAACATTATATGCGTCCCGAACTGGACGTTGTATTTTCCAAGGCTGGTTTCAAACTTACGGCCGTGGAAAAAGTGGAGTACAACTGGGATACTGAACTATCTAATCCGCCTCGTTGGCTGAAAGACCCGTATCCGTGGGATTGGCTGGTAGAATGTAAAAAGATTCGAAAATAAGGAGTGATGAAAATGAAGTGGTTTTTCTTCTTGTTGATGTTGGTTACGGTGCCGGTGTTCTCACAACGTTCGGCCCGTACGTCTGATGTATACGTGGATAAAAGCGGAGTAATCCGGTGGTCGAAGGGTAATGCCGAAGTTGAAGGTTTTGGCGTGAACTACACAGCACCGTTCGCGCATGCATATTCAACCGCGAAGAAACTGGGGGTTAACCTGGAGAAAGCTATCTCAGATGACGTCTATCATTTTTCAAGACTGGGCCTGGATTTGTACCGCGTGCACGTGTGGGATTGTGAGATCAGCGACACAGTCGGTAATCTTCTTACCAACGATCATCTGCGCCTGTTTGATTTCACTGTGATGAAGATGAAAGAGCGGGGGATGAAGTTCGTTATTACGCCCATTGCCTATTGGGGAAACGGCTGGCCCGCACCGGATGAAAAAACTCCCGGATTTTCAACCAAATATGGTAAGGACGCGTGCCTGACCAACGAAGCTGCTATTAAAGCTCAGGAGAATTACCTCGCGCAGTTTTTAAACCATGTTAATGAATACACCGGTGTTGCATATAAGAATGATCCCGATATCATCGCGTTTGAAATCTGCAATGAGCCACACCATCGCGAGTCACCGGAGAAAGTAACAACCTTTATCAACCGGATGGTAAAATCCATGCGAAGTACCGGGTCAAAAAAGCCCATCTTTTATAACATCACACACAGCATTCAGTTGGCCGATGCATACTTCGATGCCGACATTCAGGGTGGCACGTTTCAGTGGTATCCCACCGGCCTGGGTTCGCGGCATGAGTTGGGCGGTAACCTGTTGCCCAACGTAGACGCGTACACCATTCCGTTTGCATCCAATCCTAAATTCAAATCAATGGCCAGGATGGTCTATGAGTTTGATGCGGCCGATGTCGGGCGATCCTATATCTATCCTGCCATGGCCAGAAGTTTTCGTACGGCCGGAATGCAAATCGCCAATCATTTTGCATACGATCCTACCTATATGGCCGATGTGAATACCGAGTACGGTACACACTACATGAACCTCGCATATGCACCACAAAAAGCGCTGAGCCTGAAAATAGCAGGGGAGGTTTTTCACGAGATGCCGATGTATAAAGACTACGGTAAATTTCCCGGCAATACCTCCTTTGGACCCTTTCACGTGAGCTATGAAAAAGATTTGGCGGTGATGAATACTCCGGAGAAATTTCTGTACACCAATTCCACTGACGTCAAACCCGCTGCGTCTGATAAGCTTTCGCAGATTGCCGGATATGGCGATTCAGAAGTTGTGCGGTACGATGGAAAAGGTGCATACTTTCTCGACCGGCTCGAAAATGGTGTCTGGCGACTGGAGGTGATGCCCGATGCTATCTGGATTGATGATCCGTTCACCCGAACCAGTCCCAATAAAAAGGTGGCAGTCATCAACTGGAAACTTCACGCCATGAACATAAACCTGCCTGATCTGGGCGAAGGCTTTACACTGGTTGCGCTTAATGATGGCAATCAGCATCGGCCACAAGTAGACGGTCGGTCGTTTGAGATTATGCCCGGCAGCTATCTTGTGAAGAGGGCCGGGGTGACGACCAAATTTACACGCGACAGCAAATGGAATACGATCACACTGAAGGAGTTTGCCGCGCCTGCATCAACCCTTCAACATGTTTCCGTGATCCACCAACCCGTAGAAGAAATTACGGTTGCCCGGGACTATCAACTTAAAGTCACCGTGGCATCGCCGTCACTTGAATTGCCGGTGGAATTATTTGTTGCAGGAGAAGGCTGGCGGTCAGAGTTCATCACCATGCAGAGCACCAACAAATACGACTTCACAGCCACCATTCCGGCCCGTTTTATTCAACCCGGATTCATCACGTATCATTTTGTGGTGAAAGACAAGTCGGGGAAGTATCACACGTATCCGTCCGGTGCAGAAGGCCGACCGTGGGGTTGGGATTTCTATGACAACAAGCCTTATACCGTTCGCGCTGTATTGCCGGAGAATCCGGTTTACCTGTTCAATGCGGCAACTGATTCAGACGAGTTGTCGCGGCAGTGGGTGAGAACAAGCGCGCTGGTTCCGTTACCGGAGCCCGGGAAGGCGGAACTGCAGATCAATGTTGAGAAACTTTTCACAGCAGATCCGGAGAATGTAAACGGGGAGAAGATCGATGACTACTCGGCCCGGTATTTTTTCAGACGTAAAGTTGCCGGAAGGGCAGGAGACCTGTCGGCAAAGCAAAAGCTGGTTGTGAGAGGCCATTCCCTCAACAACAAAGAGTGCATCGTTCAGGTAGCATTGCTTGGCCCTGACGGAACTGCATTCGGAGGGTTAATTACCCTGAAGCCCGGAAGCGCTGACTACGCACTGAACATATCCGATCTGAAGCCGGTTAAGCAGGTAACGCTTCCCAGGCCATACCCGACATTTCTACCATATTATTTCGGAGGAGAAGGCAAACCCGATCAGGCAAACGTTGAAGCACTTCAGATTTCAATCGGCCCCGGAATTCCGTCCGCGCAATTGCAGGACAAGCACGGTATAGCCATTGAGAGTGTGCGATTGGAATAAGTAGTTAGTTCTTCTTCTCGTAGAGGTAATCAAACGATTTTCCGTTTCCGGAGATCGTAGCTTTTAGTTGCGTGCCTGAAAGAACGTAAGTGATTCTCTTTGGAAAATCATGTTGCGTATTTTCGCAGGTGAAACTGTTGGGTGTGATCGCGGTGAGTTTGAAATAAACCGGTTGCTTATTCTGCGGAACGTCTGCCACATAGTAGATCGCGTTATCTTTCAGTAACAGCGTGGTGCGCTCAACGAACACCGTGTCTCCGTTTTGCGTGGTGGTTGCGTGGCCCTTCATCTCGTAGTCTCCTGATTTTGTCCATTGCTCCACGAGTGCCTGACCGGGCTTGGTAATGTTTACCTGATTCCAGCTGCCGTTCAGCCAGTACAGCTTTTCAAACTCCGCTTGTATTCCCTCAGTCTTTTGTGCAACGACTGCGAGGGGGGCGAGTAAGAGAAGGGCAATCAAATGTTTCATGATGAAGCGGCAACAAAAAGGGCGCATAATGCGCCCGTATACTTCTTACCCTTTTTTAGCCTTCTTTTCGGCACGTTTCTCCTTCAGGGTTTTGAGAGGCTTCTTCTTGTCCTCTTTGCGTTTGTCTTGTCCTTTTGCCATAGCGGATAAAATTTTAGGTGATGCCAAAAATAGGGAAAAAACGTCCAGCGCGGCAACTGACTTTTTGGGCCACAATGCCATTTTTTGTGAAAAAAGTATCCCTAAAAGGTAAATTTTTACCGGTATTTTCAGTTCTTTACGGGAATTGTCTAACGTCTCCAACTATCTATCCTTATGAGATACCCCTACTACCTCATCATGGCGGTTCTATGCCTGATGTCCTTTGGCGCTTACAGCAACGACATCGCTGTCAGTAACGCAACCCTCACCGGTCAGAACGCAGCATCGGATTTTACCCTGGTTCGGTTTGATATCAGCTGGAGTAACTCCTGGCGGGTTAGTTCCGGACCGTCAAACTGGGACGCGGCCTGGGTTTTTGTAAAGTTTAGAATAGAAGGCGGAACAGGCTGTACGGCCGGAAGCTGGCAGCATGCCACGCTCAGTGCTACGCCCGGAGATCACTCGGTAACAACCAACAACGGTGTGGTTCCCGCGATCACACCTTCGGCAGACGGGAAAGGTGTTTTCCTGTACCGCGCTGCGAACGGATCGGGTAACATCGACTGGGATCAGGTTCTGCTTCGCTGGAATTATGGTGCCGATGGCGTACTCGACAATTGTAACGTATCCGTAAAGGTATTTGCGATCGAGATGGTTTATGTGCCGCAGGGAAATTTCTACGCAGGGGACAACTCGGTGGCAAGTTTGAACGGACAATTTGAAGCAGGCAATACCAGTGCAGCGTTTCTGGTGACAAGCGAGGGTGCATTGACATTAGGCGGTTCGGGAGTTGGTTCGTTGGGAAATAACAATGCCAGCAACATGAACACCCCGGATGACTTCAACGATGCGGTTTCTCAATCACTGCCGGCTGCTTTCCCGAAAGGATTCGCAGCGATATATGCCATGAAATACGAGATCAGCCAGGAACAGTATGCTGAGTTCCTCAATGTATTAACACCTACACAACAACTCGCGCGGCATGGCGCAACCGTGGTTAACCGGTATATCACAAACGGAGGAACTCCTCCCAACAGAAATGGAATCAAGTGTCGTACGTTGCCGGTAATTGCAACGAATATTGTAGGGGTTTATGCTTCTGACCTCGACAACGATGGCGTATTCAACGAAACCGATGACGGTCAGAACATCGCCTGCAACTACTTAAGCGCAATGGATCTGATGGCGTACTACGACTGGTCTGCCTTGCGGATCATGACTGAATTGGAACTCGAGAAAATGATGCGCGGCACCTTGCCCGCACTTCCCGGAGAGTATGCCTGGGGATCAACTTCTATTTACAACGTATCGTATGCACCCCTGATCAGTGCGGGTTCAGGAAGCGAACTCCCGACATCCCCCAGCACCACCGCTGGTAATGCCGCATACTTTGCTACAGCTGGTACCTTGACAGGACCGTTACGCGTTGGCCTTTTCGCAACAGCAACTTCTTCGCGTGTGGAAGCAGGGGCGAGTTATTATGGAATTATGGAAATGACCGGAAACTTGTGGGAAGTTCCGGTGGGCGTGGGAAACGTAGCAGGCCGGTCGTACACAGGTCTTCATGGAAATGGTGCACTGACCACAACAGGCTTCGCTAACGTAGACAACTGGCCGGGCGCAAATGGTAACGCTACCTGGACGGTTTCCAATGCCGGAACAAACAATGGATCTACGCAGGCTGCAGGTCTCGGTTTCCGGGCAGGCACGTGGAACGATAACAACTGGCTCGAAACGTCTGACCGTTCCTATCCTGCATGGACAGGTGTAAACGGACGTGAGGTTCGCCAGGGCGGACGAGGCGTTAGAACAGCACCGTAACTACTTCAGGGCATTTCCTAAAACTGCTATTCCTTGAGGTCGTTGCGCGTATTGCTGATCGGGTTTATTGCCTGCCTGGCGGGTCAAAACCTCTATGCCCAATTTAGTGGCGGCAGCAATGACGGTCACGCGGTTTCAAGGGCGTGCGCGATTGATCTCAACGGAGCATCCGTATTCACACTCAGCGCAGTATCAGGCCCGTCAACCTTCTGTGCATTTTCAACTGAGAGTTATACCGTAACGGCAGGCGGAACCACTCAGGAAACAACCTATACGTGGACAGTTCCTGCGGGAGCAACCATTGTAAGCGGTCAGGGAACCAACACCATCTTGGTTTCTTTCGGCAATAGCAACGGCAATGTTTCGGTTGATCTGGCGAATGCCTGTCAAACACTTTCTTCTTCACTTCCCGTTTCCGTAACCAGTTGCACCATGTTCGCAGGCGGTTTGGCTGACGGGTTCTCAACCAATCGCAACTGCGCAACCAACCTGAACGGTGGCTCGGTATTTACCGTGAGCGCCATTTCAGGCTCGGCCACCTTCTGCAATTTCGCGACAGAGTCTTATTCTATTGTTGTTACCGGAGCGACACCTACTACAACGTACACCTGGTCGGTGCCTGTAGGTGCCACGATTACGAGTGGCCAGGGCACAACAACCATTCTGGTGACTTTTGGAACCACAAGTGGAAACGTGAGTGTGGATGTCGCCAACGAATGTGAAACACAATCGGTCTCAACACCTGTTTCATCAACCGTGTGTCAGTTCTTCTCGGGCGGTGCAAGCGATGGTTTCTCAACGGCACGCAATTGCGCAACCAACCTCGATGGTGGCTCGGTCTTCGTAGCGAGTCCGATCGTGGGCTCTGCAACGTTCTGTAACTTTGCAACGGAATCATATTCGGTGAGTGTAACGGGCACAACACCCACCACTACGTACACGTGGAGTGTTCCCGCAGGGGCAACAATTTCCAGTGGCCAGGGTACCAACACCATTCTGGTAACCTTTGGCGGATCAGCGGGTTCGATCAGCGTGGTGGTAGCAAATGAGTGCGAAAGCCTGAACCTGAATCTTCCCGTGAGTCCGGTAAGCTGTACATTCTTCAGTGGTGGTTCCAACGATGGCTTTGCTACGCTTCAGCAGTGTGCTACCAATCTGAATGGGGGATCAACCTTTATCCCCGGACCGGTGGTTGGCTCTTCAACGTTCTGTCCGTTTGCTTCTGAATCATATTCGATCACCGTGGCTGGTGCATTATCAAATACCGTGTATACCTGGAGTGTTCCGGCCGGAGCCACCATTACCAGTGGCCAGGGTACAAACACCATTCTCGTAGCCTTTGGCAACACCTCCGGTAACGTAAGCGTGAACGTGAGCAACGAATGCGAGACCATTAATGTTGCCTTGCCGGTTGCCGTTACTACGTGTCAGTTTTTTGCTGGCGGATCAAACGATGGTTTCAGCACTGCGCGCAATTGTATCAGCGCGCTCGATGGAAGTTCAGCCTTTATTCCCGGACCCATTACCGGACCAGCATCGTTCTGTGCGGCTGCGAGTGAGTCGTATTCAATTGTGGTGGCAGGAGCGAACGCCACAACAACCTACACATGGTCGGTTCCGGCCGGTGCAAGCATCTTAAGCGGTCAGGGTACAGCTACTGTGTTGGTTCGTTTCGGTAGTTCGGGCGGAAATGTTTCCGTAACCATTGCCAATGAATGTGAATCAGTACCGGTATCGCTCGTGGTAAGTGCAACCAGTTGCTTGTTCTATGCCGGTGGCAGCAGCGATGGATTCAGTGTTACAACGGTGCTGAACATTCCGTTGCCGGTTGAATTGGTATCCTTTACGGGTATCGAAGAATCAGGTATAGTGCAACTCGTGTGGGAAACAGCCTCAGAACTCAACAACGATTTCTTCATCGTTGAAAAATCATTTGACGGACGTGAATTTACTCCGCTCGTAAAAGTGGATGGTGCCGGTACCACGAAGGAAGCTCATACATACACAGCCGTGGACAACTATCCGTACACGGGATATTCATACTACCGCCTGTTGCAGCAAGACTTTGACGGAACGAAAACATATTCCAGCATCATTGCGGTAAAAGTGCAAGCCATTGAAACCGAGACACGCATTTTCCCGAACCCGGTTATCAACCGTGACGAACTCTACCTGGAGTGCTACAGCCCGATAGAAGAAACCGCTACGATCACGTATGTGGACCTGAGGGGCGTTACACTGAAGTCGGAGTCGTTTGAGCTAACGGCCGGATACAACAAGATTACGCTCGCACCGGGATTCCCGGCCAGCGGAGTATACATCGGCCTGATCAAAACCCACAAGGGTGTGAAGATCATCCGGATCGCTGTTCCTTAAGCCTTTACGGCAATCGGTGCGCTCAGCAATTCATTCGGAATGTTAAAGGCATCGACCAGCGGCACAGCTTCCTGGCGAATATCCCAGCAGAGCTGATTCATCAGTTTGCGAATGGCTTTTGTTTTAACGCCTTCCAGGTATCCCTGCTCCAGGTACCAGCCTTTGTTTTTTTCAATCTGCGAAAGCGCAAACAGCGCACACAACTTTCTCAGAATAGCCTTGCAGCCTGCATCGCGGGTTTGCTCTACCTGCTTGATGAATTGTTCGAGGATCACACGCTCAATGTACGCATGACCAACCTGCACAAGGTGGTGCTGGCTTACGTTAAACGCATCAAACGAATCCATTCCTGAATCGATATGGCGTTTCAACCGCTTCGCGGCTGACGTTAAAATGTCGCGTTCGCGATACTTAAAGGCGTTCAGGTGAAACTCCGGGTCCATCAGATGATCGTCATCGGTATTCCGGACAATGATCGGATTGAGTTCGGTGATCGAAGTCTTGGCTTTGTCCGTCACATAGTTCAGCATGGTAAACACGTTCATGTTGCTAAACTCCTGCCGGAATTCACTTAGCCTGCTTTTAGCCACCAGTTGCATCAGCACGGTGTTGTCGCCTTCAAACGTGGTGTAAATCTCTGTGTCGTTCTTCAGCGCGTCAATCCGGTTCTCCGACAGATAGCCTTTGCCACCACAGCACTCGCGACACTCTTGCAAGGTTGCCGTGGCATTCCACGTGGCGAACGATTTCATACCCGCTGCGAGCGCTTCAATCTCCTGCATTTCTTCTTCCTTCCGGTTGATGAACCGGTTCGTGAGGTACTGAAGCGAGAAGTGAAGTGCGTATGCATTCGCGAGCAACGGCATCAGCCTGCGCTGGTGCGTGCGATAATTCAGAATCGGAACTTCAGTGCCGCCTTCCGGACCGAACTGCCTGCGCTGGTCGCCATAGCGGATAGCAATCGTTAATCCTGATTTGGAGGCCGACAATCCCGAACGCGGAATGCCAATCCGTCCGCCTACAAGCGTGCCCAGCATCGTAAAGAACCGTTTATTGTCGCTGGAGATCGGACTTTCAAATTTTCCTGCTTCATTCACGCGTGCATACCGGTCGAGCATGTTGTCGGCGGGAATAACCACGTGGTCAAAATAGATCACACCGTTGTCGACACCGTTAAGTCCCATCTTGCGGCCACAGTCTTTAATGGTCACACCCTTTACCGTGTTGCCCGACTTGTCGCGCAGCGGAACAACAAAGGCGCTCACGCCATAATCTTTTCCGTCCAAGATAAGTTTAGCAAACACCGTTGCGGCTTGCCCGTGTCGCGCTGCGTTGCCGATGTATTCTTTACGCGCTAATTCGTTCGGGGTATGGATGGTGAACGTTTTATTACTGTGGTTATACGTCGCGGTCGTTTCAATTCCCTTCACGTTCGATCCGTGATTGGTTTCCGTCATCGCGAAACAGCCGGGCAGCTCAAGCGTACCAATGTCTTTCAGATATTTCTTGTGATGCTTTTCTGTTCCCAGGAAATACACGCTCATGCCCCAAAGCCCGAACTGCACTCCGAACTTGATCACCATGCTGAGGTCATGATAACTCAGTGCCTCCATGATGGCGAAGTACTTTTGCATATCGGCCTGACCGCCATATTCCTTTGGATATGCCATAGCGCCAAAACCCTGTGCGGCAAGATGGCGGCACCAGCTTAATACTTTCTCGCGGTAAGCTGCCAGATCGCCCGGATCGGTGTACTTGAATTGCGGATCGGCCACTACCGTTTTTACCTTGCGGATGATTTCGGCCTGATCACCATCGAGCAGGGCAGTGAGTGCCTTTACATCAAAGGTGTATTGAGTGGTTTGCTCAGACGTAATTGTCTTGCGGCTTCCCGAAAGAAATGCAGACGCCGCTTCATGACTGATCAACCCGAGCGTGGATTCAATCCGCGTAAGCGAGGGTCTCGCCTGGGTTAAGGCTTCTTTATTTACTGAACCGTTGCCATGTGCCTGGGCAAGTTTAATACCGAGGTCTACCAGGCTGTCACGTTCCGTAGAACGATCGGCCACCTGTTGAATCGCCTGGCGCCAGTTCATCAGTTCATCGGGCGAGGGCGGATTCTTCGGATCAAGTTGCGACAACAGGAATTTACGCTCTTCCGTGGTAAGCCACGATTGACTGTTTACCAGTTCTTCAAGCGTAGCGCTTTCACTCGGTGTTAATACCGCGTCCGACCAAACCGTATAGAAGATCGGGAGAAAAACATATAAGGAAGCGTTATCGGCAAGCTGTTTCGATTGTAGCATACTCCGGGAGTTAGTGTCTAGTAAAAATACAAATCATTCGGTAATGTCCTTGTGCTATAAAAACACCGCAAATCGTCAGGAAACCTATCTTTGCGAAGCACATGGACACCGGGAAGCGGCATCGAAAAATCATTCACATCGACATGGATGCATTTTATGCGTCTGTTGAGCAGCGCGATAACCCGGAGTATCGCGGAAAGCCCATTGCCGTGGGGGGTTCGCCCGAAGGCAGGGGCGGAGTGGTGGCTACCGCGAGTTATGAAGCCCGGAAGTTTGGAGTTCGTTCGGCCATGCCTTCCAAAAAAGCGCGTCAGCTGTGTAAAGAGCTGATTTTTGTACGCCCGCGGTTTGAGGTGTACAAACAAGTGTCGATGCAGATCCGGGAAATATTTCAGCGCTACACCGACATCATCGAACCGCTTTCGCTGGATGAGGCGTATCTCGATGTTACTGATGACAAGCAAAACATTGGCTCCGCTATTGAAATTGCAAAGTTGATTCGCAAAGCCATACGCGAAGAGTTACAGCTAACCGCATCCGCGGGAGTTTCGATTAACAAGTTCATTGCTAAAATTGCATCCGACATCAACAAACCCGATGGACTCGCCTTTATCGGGCCGTCAAAAATCAATGGCTTTATCGAGAAACTTTCGGTGGAAAAATTCTTTGGAGTGGGGAAGGTAACGGCCGACAAAATGAAAAACATGGGCTTGCATACCGGTGCCGACTTGAAAAAGCTTTCGGAAGCCGAGATGATCCGGCACTTCGGCAAACCCGGAAAGTTCTATTACAAAATCGTGCGCGGAATTGACGACCGCGAAGTGAAACCAAACCGCGAGATCAAATCCGTGGGAGCAGAGGATACGTTTCGGTACGACCTCACCACGCTGGACGAGATGTATAAAGAATTGGACGCCATTGCCGATGTAGTATATACGCGGCTGAAGCGCCAGAATATCAAAGGCCGTACCGTTACATTGAAAATCAAATACCACGATTTTAAACTCAGCACAAGAAGTCAGTCATTTGCCGAGCCGGTGGGTGATTTCGAAACCATTCTGGAAACTGCGCGGAATCTCTTGACTGCTTCAATCACAGCGGATGCAAAAGTGCGTTTGTTGGGGATTTCGTTGTCAAATTTCCCGGGGCATGAATCAAAGCCCTCGCGGCAGACTGGACGCGATCAGCTCGATTTGTTTGAGAATCCTACCGCTTAACAAAGTTTCCGGTCGTTAACCGGATGCCGTTACCCGACAGTTCATAGAAGTACGCACCCGCGGCAAGCGTTTGAATATCCACCACGGCACGGCCATCCGTTACGGTAAGTGTTTTTTGCAGTACGGATTTACCCGTTGTATCCCGTAGCGTAAGCTGGTAATGTGTTGTGGTGCGTGGAAGATTCTCCAGTGTGATGCTCGAGTGCGTTGGATTCGGGAAAAGCGTTAACGCAGGGGATGGTTTTGGTTCGGTGCCGGTGATCATCTTCTCAACAATCAGATTGTCCAGGATTAACTTCACCCACTCCGTGTACATTTTACCGGATGGATGAAGACCATCGCTGGCCACCAGCTCAGGTTTGTCGAGACCTTGCCGCGAGATTTCCGTGATGTCAATGTACGTGATGCCCCTCGCTTCGGTGATTGATTTATTCACGCTGTTGAAAGCATTGATGCCAGCGGTGATGGAGGGCTGATTACCCTTGCCGAATGGCGTATAGCCGTAGTCGGGAATCGATACAACAAACACATGATTCGGGTTGCCGTCTGCCAGCCTGATGGCCTCGTCAAGCAGACTATAAAATTCAGGCGCGTAACTTTCGGGAGTCTTGCCCTGGTATTGGTTATTCACGCCAATCAGCAGTGATACGAGATTATAATCCGTTCGGCCCGAATTCTGAATGGCGTTGCTGAGATTATCCGTACGCCAGCCCGTGGTGGCAACGATCACGGGGTCGTAGCACGCAATGCCTTTTGCCCGCAGCGAGTCGATCAGTTGTACCGGCCAGCGTTCCGAAACGGTTACACTTTGGCCGATGGTGTACGAATCGCCCAGTGCTAAAAATCTGACTTTTTCCATGGTCCGAACCTGCGCATGTGCCGCGATCGATAACGCAAAGATGCCTATGAATGCGATTTTTAAGGATGCAGGCTTCATAAAAGTCATATACGTAAACAGCCGGCAACCCGGTTTTGTTCTGAGGTCGCCACGACCGAAGGATCCCCCATGGCAACCCCGTCATTGCGAGGGAGCCTGGCACAGGCGACCGAAGCAATCTCGTCATTGCGCATGCCTGCCGTCAGGCAGGAGCGCAGCGAAGCCATCTGGTCATTACGATAGGGGCAATCCATTTACTGTTGTCATCCTGAGGTCGCTGCGACCGAAGGATCCCCCATGGCAACCCCGTCATTGCGAGGGAGCCTGGCACAGGCGACCGAAGCAATCCCTTCGTGCGCTCCGTCATTGCACAGCCTGCCGCCAGGCAGGAGCGAAGCAATCCGGTCATTGCGATAGCGGCAATCCATTTACTGCCGTCATCCTGAGGTCGCCACGACCGAAGGATCCCCCATGGCAACCCGATTTGCTCCCCAGCGCGATTACCCATATTTTTGACATCACCTTCAGATAAATTAACCACACCATGAAAACACGATCAATTCTTTCCCCACTGTTTGTTTTGTTAACCTGTTTAACACTGGCCTGCAGCGATGACGATGAAAAAGGAAGCTCTTATTCGTTTAAGGAACAGGATCTCCAGGGAGAGATTGAAGGCGGCAGGTGGACATATGCTGACGGATATGTGGAAACCACCACGCTGGAAGGAGTAGAGTCATTAAGCGTTAACCTCATGCTCACACAAACCAGCGGAGCGTGCGAAACCTTTTCGATAGAAGGCGACCAGGTATTCTTCACCGTACCAAACGAGGTGGGTCTTTATAAACTCAGCTTCAATTTGGGGTCGTTCAGCGGCCAAACCGTAACCTTGTTCGATACCGAAACTGTATTGAATACCATCGCCACCAAAGGCGCGATTGAAATCCTGACCATTACAGACACTGAAGTTACCGGCCGCATCGATGCTCGTGCCGACAAAGACAACTTTGTAAACGGAAACTTCACCGTATCATTCTGTCCGGGAAGCTAGTACTGGAACAATCTCGCGCGTATGTCTAGAGTTAAATCAATAATGTTGTTGGTGTTCGTTGTCACCGTGTGCGCCTCGTGCAGCGAGAGCGACAGCAAACCTTATTCATTCAAAGATCAGGATGTAAAAGGCAAGATTGCTGAAACCGCGTGGTCGTACACCTCGGGTAAATTTCGCTACTCAAATGACCAGCAATTCATTTACATCACACTGTATCCAACCAGCGACAATCCTGTATGTTCAGCCGAAGAACTCAGAATCGTAGAAATTGCGGTGCCTGCAGAGGTTGGTCTGTACAAACTGAATAACACCGATATTCCCGGACTTTTGGTATTCCTTCGCGACAACGGAGTAACTATTGGCAGCAACCCGTTTACGGCGATAGCCGAAAAGGGCGCGGTCGAGATATTATCAATCTCCGAAACCGGGTTAACCGGCAGGGTAGACGCGCGTAACAATAGCGATAATTATGTAAACGGAAACTTCACTGTAACATTCTGCCCGGGAAGCTAATACCGGAGCAATCTCGCGCGCATGCTTAGGCTCGAAAAGAATACAATTATTTCTGTTCGGCGACGCCTTATGACCAAAACCTAATAACAACGTCTTCAACGACTGATCAGCAATTAAAGGCTCTTGCAAACATTAGAATCAGTAAACCCGCCTTCGTATTACTGAGCAGTCAATTAAATGATCTAAGTTAAAAAGCGAATCTGCTATGTACATAAAAAAGAACTATGGATTCTGGATGACCTTTGTTTGGTCGATCCGGCCATTCCTGTGGGGCATGGTCTACGGGCTTTTCGTTTGTGTGGTTTGCTATTTATTTAAAATACATCTTTCCATTCCCTGGAATCCAATTGGTGTCATTGGTATTGCGGTAGCATTCTATTTGGGTTTTAAAAACAACAGCAGTTACGATAGAACGTGGGAGGCTCGTAAAATTTGGGGCAGTATCGTTAACAACAGCAGAACCCTGGGGGCCGCCACTACATCCTTCGTCAAAGGAGAAGACGCTCCCAAAATTCAAAAAGAGTTGATTTACAGACATATTGCCTGGCTTACTGCACTCCGGTATCAATTGCGGTTAACAAGACCCTGGGAACATGTTAACGACAGAGCACAGGGATTCAACGCGCCCAACTTTAGTGAAGTATCCAACGACCAGTTAGATAAAGAAATGGCCAGGTTCATTTTCGCAGAAGAAATCAAGGCACTCTCGGGAAAAACGAACAAGGCGACTCAGATCATGAAGAACCAGGCCCGGCGGTTCCAGGAATTAAAAGACCAGGGATATTACGAAGATTTCCGGCACATGGAATTCCACCAGTTAGTAATGAATTTTTACGCAGACCAGGGAATGTGTGAGCGAATTAAAAACTTCCCGTTTCCGCGACAGTATGCTTCTACCGCCTTGTGGATGACAGTTGTTTTCTCGGTATTCGTTCCGTTTGGATTGCTGGACATCTTTACCACAATAGACATCCGCGTTTTTCTGTTGTGCCCATTCCTGTCAGGTCTTGTGATCTGGGTTTTCTTTTTGATGGAGAAGATAGGCGACTATTCTGAAAATCCCTTTGAAGGCACGTATAATGATGTGCCGATTACTTCTATCTCAAGAGCTATTGAAATCGACCTCAGGGAAATGAT
>JAEUUJ010000082.1 GCA_016786495.1 Cyclobacteriaceae bacterium | reverse complement strand
CCGTTGGTATTCTTCAGCTTGAAGTCGGCAACGGTATCACCTACTTCATAGCCCACGCGCACAGGACTCGCTGCTACCAGCACAAACATGCAGGCAGCCATCACTAACATTGATCGGATCATATTCTTATAGTTAAAATTCAAAGTTTCAAGTTTTATCGTTCCACGGGCAATAAACCCGAACGGACTTCAGCATTATTGCACTTCGGCAATCAGCTTCTCAAGATCACCTTCGTGAAGCTCTTTTTCAACAAATTTTCTTTGACCGGTTCGGCTGTTAACAACAATGGTAGCCGGCAGTGCACCCGACCACGATTTGTCGATCAATTCGATGTAGGAATTCGGATTCTTCTCGTCTAAGATAACTACCTGCGACTGCAACTTTTTGCGGGTAACAAACTTGTAAACCTTCGCGGGATCGGGATCAAGATCCAGGTCCATGCTCACCAGTGTGACCTGTACATCCTGCCGGTCCTGACCAAGCTTTTCAAACAACGGCATCTCTTTCACGCAAGGGGCACACCAGGTTGCCCAAAAATTGATCACTTTAATCTTGTCTCCCTTGGAAGAAATCAGCTCCTGTAATTCGGGCAGCTTAACAATTTTTGCCTGGTCCTGCGCTATGGCAGCTGTTGAACAGGCAAAAAGTAAAATGGCAATGAATCGGGTCATACGTACTTATACCGGGGTATAGCAAATGTAGTTCCTAAATTTCTATAAACGGACTGTAAGATTTATCGCTCATTGCCCGAAAATGCCTAAAATTCAGGCACTTGCAATTCACCAAAAAACCGCATGAAAAGAATCCCACAAAATGCACCACTTGTCCACATTACCGTAATATTTAGCTTTAACTAACTGTTTATCAAGCAATTAGACCTCATAAAATCAATCGTTTCTTTGTGGACAACTTCTAAGGCGATAAAACCCAGTGCACGAAAGCGCAGATTTTACAATTGGCAGATATTCAGATTCATAGCGTACTATTCTGACGCGCTTTTTCTATTTTTTGCCCATGAATCACGCAGAAAACCGGGTAAAAAAACTTTTTGGGATCGATATACCTGTTATTCAGGCAGGTATGGTTTGGTGTAGTGGCTGGCGGTTGGCAACAGCCGTGAGCAACGCGGGTGGGCTGGGGCTGATCGGGGCAGGTTCGATGTACCCTGATGTTTTCCGTGAACACATTCAGAAATGTAAGGCCGCCACCTCCAGGCCGTTCGGAGTCAACGTGCCGCTGTTGTATCCTGAGATGAGTGTGCTCATGGATATCATCATCCAGGAAGGCGTGAAGATCGTGTTCACTTCAGCCGGAAACCCCGGCCTGTGGACCGGCAAACTCAAAGAACAGGGCATCACGGTAGTTCATGTGGTATCGAGCGTGAAGTTTGCCAAAAAATCGGAACAGGCGGGCGTGGATGCGGTGGTTGCAGAAGGTTTTGAAGCCGGTGGCCACAATGGCCGGGAGGAAACCACTACGCTGGTGCTGATTCCGATGGTTCGTGATGCAATCTCCATTCCGCTGCTGGCTGCGGGCGGTATTGCCAGTGGTCGCGCAATTGCAGCTGTTGAAGCGCTGGGTGCGGAAGGTGTTCAGGTTGGAAGTGCATTTGCGGCAGCGGTAGAATCTTCGGGCCACGAAAATTTCAAACAACGCATCGTCAACTCATCGGAAGGGGATACACAACTCACCATGAAACAACTTACCCCGGTGCGCCTCATGAAGAACAAATTCTTTCACGATGTCATTGCGGCCGAACAGCGCGGAGCCAGCAACGAAGAAATGATGAAGCTGCTGGGGCGTGCGCGGGCCAAGAAGGGAATGTTTGAAGGTGATTTGGAGGAAGGTGAACTGGAAATCGGGCAAGTTTCGGCAATGATCAAAAAAATTCGTCCGGCAGCTGAAATCCTGAATCATCTTTGGCAGGATTATTTGACTACCAAAGCCAAACTCTGCCGATGAATTTTACCAGGATTAAAGAAACCTGCCTGTATATCCACGATCTGGAGCGCGCAAGGAAATTCTATCATGAAACACTCGAGCTCCCGATCATCGGCTATGCTGAAGGCAAGCACATCTTTTTCAGAGCGGGAACGTCTGTGCTGCTCTGTTTTAATCCTGACGATTCCAAACTAAAGCATAGTCCGCCGGCACACTATGGAGGAGGCAAGCAGCATTTTGCTTTTGAAGTGCATCAGGCCGAGTATCACACTGCGAAAGCATGGATCAGCAGCAAAGGAATTCGGATCACCGATACGGTTATCTGGAAAAGTGGTGCAGAATCGTTCTACTTTGAAGATCCCGAAGGAAACGTGTTGGAAATTGTTCCGGAGGGCGGAATCTGGGATTAGATTTTTGCGATGGCTATTTCTTCCAGTTGCACCGATACTTCTACGGATTCCTTCACGGAAGGAACAGATTTGCTAAACACGTTAGCGTACCACGCAGAATAGTCTTTATACTGAATGCAGTGATTGCTCACTTTCCCATCGATCAGGATCTTGATTCGTTCAACCTCGTTGTTGTGCTGTAGCAGCAATTGCTGGTCGGCAGGTAAGTCCTGTAAACTGACGAACTCAATTCCCTTGTATGTTGTGGCCTGAACTTTCATCGGTAGTTAATGGTCTGAACAAAAAAATGGTAACCTTGGGCCATTTGACTCGCAAGTTTACGAAGGGTTTAGTGTCAGGTTGTGGAAAATGTAAGTATTTTTAAAGGATTCGCATTTTTTTAACTAGTGATGTCAGGTTTTTTTGATACTCCCGTTGAATTTCTGAAAGGCGTTGGCCCGGAGCGATCCTCCCTGCTGAACAAGGAACTGAGAATTTTCACCTTCGGTGACCTGATCCAATACTATCCATTCCGGTACGAGGATCGGACTAAATTTTACACGATCCAAGAGATCAACGATGAGATGCCTCATGTACAGGTAAAGGGTGTTATCACCAGAAAAGAACTTGTCGGAGCCGGAGCCAAGAAGAGGCTGGTTGCCATATTCCGGGACGCAACGGGTGAAATGGAGCTTGTATGGTTTCAGGGAATAAAGTGGGCGCAGGATAAATTATTACCCGGTGTTGAGTATGTCGTGTTTGGCAAACCGAACCGGTTTGGAAAGAAGTTCAGCATTGCCCATCCCGAGATTGAACCTGCAACGGTTGCCAGTACAGCAGGCGGCTACCTCCATCCGGTGTATCCGCTAACAGAAAAACTCAAGTCGCGCTATATTGATAGTAAGGCAATTTCAAAACTCCAGCGCGAGTTGCTTGTATTGGCCAAAGATAAAATCCGGGAGACGTTGCCGTCAGGCATGATTGGTCAGTTTAAACTCATCGCGAAGCAACAGGCACTGATCAACATCCATTTTCCGCAAAGCCACGATCTGATGGCCGCGGCTCAATACCGGTTAAAGTTTGAGGAGTTGTTTTACATTCAGTTGCGCCTGCTGAAAATGAAATTAATCAGGCAGGATGCATTCAAAGGCCAGGTGTTTAACGATGCCACGCTGCTGACGAAATTTTATAATGAGTTCCTTCCCTTTCCATTGACGGATGCACAGAAAAAAGTTATCAAAGAAATTTATGGCGACCTGAAGTCAGGCAAGCAAATGAATCGTCTGCTTCAGGGTGATGTAGGAAGCGGGAAAACTATTGTTGCGTTTGTTTGCGCACTGCTTTCCATTGGCGGCGGAGCACAATGTGCGTTAATGGCGCCAACGGAAATTTTGGCGCAGCAACATTTTAATAACCTGAGCAAGTATGCATCGCTGATGAAAATCCCGATTGCGTTGCTAACCGGATCGACTAAAAAAAGTGAACGCAAGCAAATTCATGAGGCGTTGCAAAGCGGAGTGTTGAAGATTCTGATCGGCACCCATGCGTTGCTGGAGGAGGAGGTTAAGTTTCAGAACCTGGGGCTCGCCATCATTGATGAGCAGCATCGGTTTGGTGTTGCCCAACGGTCAAAACTCTGGAATAAGAACGCAGGCCTTTATCCGCACGTTTTGGTGATGACGGCCACACCCATTCCGCGTACGCTGGCCATGACGTTGTATGGCGATCTTGACATTTCCGTCATTGATCAGTTACCTGCAGGACGTAAGCCCATCAAAACAATTCACAAATACGATTCTCACCGGTTACAAGTCAACCAGTTTTTAAAAGAGCAGATTGCTGCCGGCCGGCAGGTTTATATTGTTTATCCGCTGATCGAAGAATCAGAAAAGCTGGACTTGAAACATCTGATGGACGGTTATGAGAGCATTAGTCGTGCATTTCCCGATGAGGCCATCAGCATTGTGCACGGCCAGATGAAACCGGATGCAAAGGAATATGAAATGAAACGGTTTCTGAAAAAGGAAACGAGTATCATGGTGGCGACCACCGTAATCGAAGTTGGCGTAGATGTTCCGAACGCCTCGGTAATGGTAATTGAAAATGCCGAACGGTTTGGACTATCACAACTTCATCAGTTGCGCGGACGCGTGGGTCGCGGGGCTGAGCAATCGTTTTGTCTTCTGATGACGAGCTTCAAACTTTCCGCTGATTCAAAAATCCGAATCGATACGATGGTGCGTACGAACAACGGATTTGAAATTTCAGAAACGGATTTAAAACTGCGCGGTCCGGGCGATTTGATGGGTACACAACAGAGTGGTGCGCTTGACCTGATGATCGCGGATTTGGGAAAGGACGGGAAGATTTTGCAGGCCGCACGCGAAACGGCAATTCGATTGCTCGAAGATGACCCGGAGTTGAAAAAACCTGAAAACACAGTAATACTCACTCAGGTTGAGCGAACAAAAAAGTCGGCCGTTAACTGGAGTAAGATCAGTTGATGTGACCGGATTTATTAAATTTACCTTCCCTCTATGAAGAAGCCCGGTATCCTTTTGCTTTATCTGCTCATTGCTGTTGCCGGCTTTGCGCAGCAGGGAAATTATTTTCTCTCGAACTTTTCACCCAACGCAGATCTTGCTGAAAATGTTTGCTTCGATATTGCTCAGGATAGTCGCGGTGTTTTTTATTTCGCCACACAGGCGGGCATTCTGGTATACGATGGCCGCAGTTGGGATTTGATTCATACGAATGGAGCAGCCTACGCGGTTGAGCTGGCAGAAGGCGGTGAGCTTTACGTTGCCGGGCCGAAAGGTTTTGGAAAGATAGCGCCCGATAAGAATGGACTGGAAAGTTTTCAATTGCTGTACGACAAACCAGGGGCGGAGTATATTTTTCAAATCACTGCGGTTAAGGACAAAATATATTTTCTGAACGAACGAAATTTATTTGTCTACGCTCCTGCCACCGATAGCACCACTACGTTTTCTTCCAGTGCAGTAACAGGCCCTTTCGTTGGCGCAACCGAACTGTTTGGTTCCGTTTATATCAGCACAGAAAGCCAGGGCCTTTTCCGGCAAAGTGGTAATCAACTCACGAAGTCAAAGCTCGCGTTGCCCGACAGTACTCAGATTGTTTTTACATCGCGGTTTGAGAACAGTTATTTATTGGGCACATCCGAAAACAAATTGTATTTGTTTAATGATAAGATGCGGTTGCGTGAGCTTCAACTGAAAGAGCCGGGATATGCCAATGCAAGCGTTATCATTAATGCAACGTGGGTTTCTAAAAATCTTATTGCCCTGGGTACGTTGCGTGGCGGAGTGATTTTTGTGGATCCGGCCACCGGAACAACAATCGAAACGGTTAATTACGACACCGGCTTACCCGATAATGAGATCTATGCGATCACCAGCGACATGGACCGAAACGTGTGGGTTGCACACACGTATGGATATACCCGCATCGCACCCAACCTGCCGTTCCGGTCATTCAAGCATTATCCGGGCTTGCAGGGTAACTTATTGTGTGCAGCCAATTTTCAGGGGAATGTTTATGTAGGAACCTCGCTTGGTTTATACAAACTTGAAAAGGAAGATTCGTACGATGAGATTACATTCTACGTAGATGTTCCGATCAAATCGAAAAAAGAAAAGGAGAAAGAGGAGGCTGCAAAAACCGGTAAAGAACAACCCGAAAAGAAAGGTCTCTTCTCGTTCCTGAGACGGAAAAAGAATCAGACCACATCTGCTACGCCAGCGAAAGAAGAACCAAGTACATCGCAAAAGAAGGTTCGTTACAAAAAAGAAAAGCAAACAAAAAAGATTCTTCGCTCGCGTTATTACAGCTATAAAAAGGTAAAGGGAATAAACGCCAAAATCGCTCAGCTTGTGCTTTGGCAAAATAAACTGCTGGCAGCAGGATTAGAGGGCGCATTCGAAATCAATCAGCTGTCATCAACCTCTGTGCTGGAAGATCCGGTACGTTTCTTACTGGCTTCGGAGCGAACCAAAACTTTGTACGTTTCTACGTACGATGACAAGCTTCATCACCTGACGTTCAACAAAAACAAATGGGATGATGAAAGCCTGATCCAAAACATTGATGACCCTATCAATTATATTTTTGAAGAAGGCGCAGACGCAATTTGGTTTTGCAGCTTCGACAAAATTTATCGACTCGAAAACGGAGATGATGCAAACCGAAGCGCACAAAGCCTGGATGTACTGAATCCCAGCTTCGAGAAAACGGTAGGCGTAAGCCTGAACGGTCAGGTAATTATCGCAACCTCGGCAGGATTCTACTTTTATGACAAGAGTAAGAAAACGCTGATTAAGTCAGACACACTTGCGACTCCAAAAGCGTTTTTTGCCAATAACTCGAATCTTTGGTTTCGCGATGAACATCAATGGTATATCGCGGGCAACAGCGGCAATAAAACCAATCTCCAGTTACTGAATCTTTTTTCGGATATCCGGTACATATCGTCTGATGCTAAATCAGGCAACGTATGGATCATTACGGGGAATAACGAGCTGCTTCGCTTTAACAGCGACAAAGCAAAACCAATCGAAACCGTATACCCGCTATTTTTAAAAGCCATTTCGCAAAATGATGCAACCAGCCTGCGCAGAAGCAGCATAGAGGTGGATCAGGAAAACAGTTCCCTGAAAGTAAGCGTGGTGAAACCCGATTACATTGGCGCGAATGCTGTGGAGTACAGGTATTTCCTGGAAGGACTTCATACCGAATGGTCGGCCTGGTCGAACAAGGATTATGAATTCGTGTTTCCTTACCTGCCTCCGGGTGAATACACACTGAAGGTTCAATCAAAAGACATTTTCGGAAAGGAAAGTGACATGGAGCCTGTTAAGGTAGAGGTGCTGCCTCCGTATTGGAAACGCGTTTGGTTCTACGCACTTGAATTTGCCCTTTTTGCTTCGCTGGTGTTGCTGTCATTCCGCTTGAGCCATCGGTACAATCTTGTCAGCAGATTGTTGTCGTTGTTATCGATCATTATTCTGATCGAGTTTATCCAGACCTTTGCAGGATCTATTATTTCGCTGAACAGCGGCCCGGTGCTCGACTTCATTCTTCAGGTTTTTGTCGCGTTCCTCGTTCTTCCGGTAGAAGGGTTCCTTCGAAACTTTATGCTTCAATCAATCGAAAAGAACAAGGCGGCAAGAAATAAAACCTCCTGATACAGGCAGTCTGAACTATTTTCCCTAATTTCCTATCGTAAGCATCAGGCGCGATGGGTAAGCCGGTCAAATCAAAAAGCTTAAAAAAGACGCCCTCAGTTAAAGCCGCCAGGTTTGCAGCAATAATTGACCAGGCTCCGGACGGCATTTTACTCACGGATTCACGCGGCATCATTCACTATGCAAACGCATCACTAAAAACGTTGCTTGGGCACACCGCAAAAGAGCTTCTGGGTAAGCCTGCATCAACCCTTGTTTATCCAGAGGATGCTTCACTTCTTCAGGATAAGATTAATTCAATTTTTGATCAATCAAACCATACGGTTTGCACGTTCCGGTCGGTTCATAAGAATGCAAACCTGCTTTGGACCACGTTCACGTTAACTAACCTGTTGGATCATGATGATGTTGGAGGTATTCTCATCAATATCCGAATACTGCAACCGAAATCGGCTCACGACAGCGATGCAAAAAGCCGACAATTGCTTAGCATCATCAGTGACAATATTGCTGACGGAATTTTTCTGGGCGTCATGGGCGGATCATTTCAATATGTGAACCGTGCGTTTCTCAAACTAAGCGGCTACGACACGCTCGAACAAATGCGCCAGGTGAAGCCGTATCACCTGTTTGTTCAAACACGACGATGGAGCGAGATTAAAAACCTGCTGAAGCGAAACAAAAGTGTTCGTAATGAGCAGGCGCTTTTCAATCGCAAGGGCGCTAAAAGTTTTTGGGGTACCATTTCGCTAACCGCCTTTACCGATAACGGCCGCGAATATTTTGTGGGTTCCGTTCAGGATATAACCCGCCAGAAGATCGCGGAGAAACAACTTCACGAGTCGCGCAACTTTTTGGATAACGTAATGCGCACGGTGGCCGCACCTATTTTTGTGAAAGACAGCAAACACCGCCACGTCATGTTCAATGACGCGTTCTGCTGGTTCACCGATTTATCCCGGCGTGAGTTACTGGGTAAAACCGACTATGATTTCTTTTCGAAGGAAGATTGTGATGAGTACTGGAAAATCGACAGCCATGTTCTTCGAACGGGCAAAGTAGTCCTTAATCATGAGAAGATCACACTTCAGGACGGAAAGACCAAGCACATGCTTACCGTGAAATCGCGGTACGTTAATGATGAGGGCGAGAAGTTTGTGATCGGATTCATTACCGACATTACGGAAATCCGGAAGCACGAGGAAGAAATCAATGTGCTTAACGCGAACCTGATGGGTGTGATGGAGAGCACGCAGGAATCAATCTATGCCATTGATACACGATTCCGGTATGTCGCATTTAACCGAAATCATGCGCGAATGGCCAAACTCATCTACGGAGCCACATTGAAAATTGGCGGTAGCTCGGTAGACTATCTGAAAGGAACGAAAGAAGAAACCTGGCTGGTTGCCGAATTGAAGCGGGCATTGAAGGGCGAGCACTTTGTTTCGGAACAGCGTATCAATCAAACCCGGTATCGCGACCGATATATCGAAACCACGTACAATCCCATTTTCGGCTCCGGGAATATCGTAACCGGAGTTGCCGTGTTTGTGCGTGACGTTACGCAGCGCAGAAAGTCGGAAGAAAAGCTACGTGTGCTGAACGACAACCTGGCAGAGCAAAACCGGAAACTTGCCATTCAGGAGCAGAATCTAACGTCAACACTGGAAGAACTTTCAGAGCGCAACTTTGAGCTCGACCAGTTGATGTACAAAACATCACACGATCTTCGGTCGCCACTGAGTTCAATTTTAGGATTGGTGAATCTGGCGAATCTTGATCCGGATAATAGCCTGGATTACCTCAATAAAATAGAAGGACGCATTAAGAAACTGGATGAATTTATCCGGTCGATGCTTAATTACGGAAGGGTGAACCGGGGTGAAATTCATTTTGAAGAAATTGCGCTTGAAAAACTGATCAATGAATGTGTCCGGGAACTTGATCATCTTGAAAATTTTGCCGCAGTAAAAACAGAAGTTCGGGTAAAGGGCGGACGGATTTTCAGGAGCGATCTGCTGCGAATCAAAATCATCATCGGAAACATTATTTCCAACGCCTATAAGTATTATAACCCGGGTGTGAAAAGCCGTTTAAAAATTAAAGCTTCCGTTACGGCATCATCCGCGCAAATTATCTTCAGCGATAATGGCATTGGAATCAAGCGCGAACATCTTCGGAAAATTTTTGACATGTTTTATCGTGCTACCGAGAAGTCGCAAGGGTCAGGCCTGGGCATGTACATCGTGAAGCAAGCCGTTGATAAATTAAAAGGCACCATTGAATTGAAAAGTGCGTTCGGCAAGGGCACCGAGATAAAAATCGTTATCCCGAATAATTAGCGTTTCGTAACCCCTTTTTCTTCAGTACTTTGGCGGTATGAAAACAACTCCCGATTTTTCTGTTTTACCAAAGTATTATCATCACTACGTGATGCTTGTTCAGAACGGAAGCTTGCTCGATGCGCTTGAACAATCCGGAAAGAATTTAGTGAGTCTGCTGGGCGCGGTGCCTGAAAGCATGGGGGAGTACCGGTATGAACCCGGCAAGTGGAGCATCAAAGAGTTGATTTGTCATATGATTGATGCCGAACGAATTTTTGCATATCGTGCGCTGCGGTTCGGGCGAAACGATTCAACGGACCTTCCGGGATTCGAAGAAAACAATTATGCACCGGAAGCGAACGCACATGCCCGCTCCATGGAGCAACTGCTGGCGGAAGCGCAACGTTTACGAAAAACCACACTCGACTTGTTTGCAAGTTTTACACCTGAAATGCTTCAGCGCAAGGGTACGGCTAATAAAAATCTTGTATCGGTATTGAACATCGGATACATCATTGCCGGACACGAGACACATCACCTGAATGTTCTTAAAGAACGTTACCTCAAGGCATGAGAACCTATTTTTTTATTCTGGTTAGCTTGTTGGCCGCTGGCTGCTCACCAGTATCCCGGCATGTATTAACGAAACGTTTCCACTCCCTCGAAAGCCGGCTTCATGATCACACCGGATTCATGCTTTACGATCCCGCTCAAAAGAAGGAGCTGTATTCATTCCAGTCCGACCGGTATTTTACCCCGGCATCTAACACAAAAATTTTCACGTTTTATACATCGCTGATGATCCTGGGCGATTCTGTTCCGGGCCTTCGCTACATCGAGACAAATGACTCGCTGATTTTTGCGGGCACGGGAGATCCATCGCTCTTGTATGAAAATATTTACGATCCTGGCCGCACCTTTGCGTTTTTAAGGAACACTTCTAAAAAGCTATTCCTGGCAGAGGGTAACTTCTACACCGATGCACTTGGCTCGGGCTGGGCGTGGGACGACTTGCCGTTTACGTATTCATCAGAACGATCGGCCTTGCCGGTTTATGGAAATTACTTCACGCTGCAGCAATCGGCCAACACGATTAAAACTCAACCTTCATACTTTTCATTTGATGTTACCGTGCGTGATAGTGCCGGCAAATCTTCGCTTGCGCGGGAAATCGGGTCGAACAAAATAGACTTGTATCCGGGCAAGACTGATTTACTCAACGAGTGGAAAGCTCCGTTTAAAACAAGTCCGGCATTAACGGCCAAGCTATTGTCGGACACGCTTAAGAAAGAGGTGACGGTAATTAATCGAAGACTTCCTTCTGCTGCAAAAAAACTTTACAGCATTCCGGCCGACACGTTGTATAAGGAGATGATGCAGGAGAGCGATAATTTTATTGCGGAACAACTGTTGCTGACCTGCGCAGGCGTGTTAAGCGATTCACTGAAACCCGAGATAGTCATTAACTACATGAAGAAGAATCATCTGGCCGATTTACCGGATGAACCGGTTTGGGTAGATGGTTCGGGACTTTCGCGATATAACCTGTTTACGCCCCGCAGCATTGTTGGATTGTGGGAAAAGATTTATCTCAAGGTGCCGCGCGAACGACTGCTACCGTTACTTGCGATCGGTGGAAAAACAGGTACGGTGAAACGCGCCTATAAAAACGAACCACCCTACCTGTACGGCAAAACAGGCACGTTAAGTAATAATCATTGTTTAAGCGGCTACCTGATTACAAAAAAGGGACGAACGCTTATCTTCAGTTTCATGAGCAATAACCACCCCGCACCCGCCAGTACGGTTCGGGCAGAAATGGAGAAAATTTTAAAGGACCTTTACCTGCACTACTAATGAATTTGAACAAGAAATATGTCAATCTGATCACGTTCATCCTCCTGTTTGGATGTGCGCAAGGGTTTGCCCAAACAACAGACAGCCTGGATGTGAAAATCGGGCAGATGATTTTGATCGGGTTTCCGGGATCAAAAGTAGATGACAAGGTGCTGGACGAAATCCGTCAGGGTAAGGTGGGTTCGATTATCATCTTCGAAAAGAATATTCCTGCAAAAAATTCTTATGCGGAATTGAAAAAGATTACGTGGACTTATCAACATGCCGCCCCGATACCCTTATTCATCTCCATCGATCAGGAGGGCGGCAAGGTTAATCGCTTAAAAGAGAAGTATGGATTTCCCCGATCGGTAACGGCCGCACGCCTTGGCAAGTTTACGCCTGACTCAGTTCAGTTTTATGCCGAGACAACCGCAGCAACGCTGGCAGGCCTGGGTATCAATGTGAATTTCGCGCCGGTAGTGGATCTGGCAGTAGACCCAACCAATCCGGCGATTGTGAAACCCGAACGCGCATTTTCATCACAGGAGGATTCCGTTACCGTGTTTGCACGGGAAGTAATCCGGCAACACCGAAAACTCGGAGTAATTTCTGTGCTCAAGCATTTTCCCGGACACGGCAGTTCGAAAGATGATACGCATCTTGGCATAGCGGATGTTACCAACACATGGAATATTCGGGAACTGTATCCGTACCGATCGTTGATTGATTCAGGCGAAGTAGATGCCATCATGACGGCCCACATCGTTAATAAAAAATTAGATCCCAAAGGAAATCCGGGCACGCTGTCGAAAAAAGTAATTGATAGTTTGTTGCGCAAGCAGTTTCACTATGATGGCGTTATCTTTTCGGACGACATGCAGATGCATGCCATTACCAAACACTACGGGTTGGACGAGGCCATCCGCATGGCGATCAATGCCGGGGTAGACATCCTGACTTTTTCAAACAACATTTCGGGCAGCCAGGAGCGTACCGTCGATAAAGTGCATGAGATCATAAAGAGATTTGTACTGAACGGAACGATCAGTAAAGAAAGGATAGATCAGTCATACAAAAGGATCATGAACCTCAAGCGGCAACTGAATGGTGGTCGCGCGGAGTACTATCGTGAGGCATTGGCAGAAAAGCAGTTGGAAATCAACACACTCAAAGATCAAAACGAGCAAGCGCTGAGAACTGCCCAGGCTATGGCTGAGAAAGCTGAGGCGGAATTGAAGAGGGTTCAGGCCATGGCAGAGCAGGCAAAAAAAGAAAAGAAGCGCAAACGTAAGAATGACTAACCTATCCTTTTTATGGAACAGATAAATCAACTGCGCAAGCAGTTAAAACGCATGCGAATCGTAGCATTTGTTGTTTGTATTTTTTGTGGTCTGTTTTTGGTCTATGCCTATGTTCAAAAGCTTGAGGCTGACAGAAACCTGTTTATTGCGCAGCGGGCCCAGGCGGAAGCTGACAAACAACGGATGGTTGCTGAGCAACAACGAGCGATTGCCATACAAGAGATGAAAACAGCCATGAACAATCATGAGGCTGCTCAAAAGCAAAGTCAGCAAACCAGCGAACAACAGGCTATCATCGACCAGTTGAAAAAAGAACTTGAAAGTCAACGGAGGCTTGCCCAACAGAATCAAGCTATGGCTGCTGAAAATGAGAAGCGAGCACGCCAAATGGAAAATCTTGCAAGGCAAAACGAAGCAGCTGCAAAGAAAGCACTAGAGGAATGTCAGAAGAAAATACACTAGATCATACGTTAAAAAAACGCGCAGCATTGCTGCCATACTATTAACCGTTGCTGTGTTGACTATTATGTTTGCAATTTTTGAGCTGCTAAAAAAAAGATTGAACGGAACCTGGAGCTGGTAAAAACACGTCATCACCACCAACGGGACAGTTGTCGCGTGACGAACGAACAGTTAACTGATGCCTTGCGCGCACCCGAATACCAAAAAAATAAACCCAGTAAGCATTGTTACCTTACCACATAATTCAGCCGACTGCGAAGCGAATTCCCATTCTATTAAGCATTCCCCATTGCGGCGTTGACTTCCCGGATGAAATAAGATCGACTTATAAACAGAACATGATCAATGCCCCGGACGATACCGACTGGTTCGTTCATCGCCTGTACGACTTTGCACCGGCCATGGGCATTACCATTATTCATGCAGTTTATAGTCGCTGGGTGATTGACTTAAACCGTGATCCGCAAAGCAAACCGCTGTATACGGATGGCAGAATTATTACTGCACTATGTCCGGCAACCGATTTTTTCGGAGCCCCGATTTATAATGATGAACGTAAAGAAGTTCAGCCAGATGAAGTGCAAAGACGAACCGAGAAATATTACACTCCGTATCATCATAAGCTCAGGGAGTTGCTATCGGATATTAAACGTGAGTTTGGAAAGGTGTTGTTGTGGGAGTGTCATTCAATCCGTCAGGCCGTCCCAACAATTAACAAGGAAGCATTTCCTGATTTGATTTTAGGTGATGTGGATGGAGCCTCTGCATCGGCATCGATAATTGATGCGGCAATGAATACGCTTGGTAGTTCCCACTATCAGCTGAGTCACAATTATCCTTTTAAAGGTGGCTATATCACGCGCCAGTTTTGTGATCCAAAAAATAACGAACACGCGTTACAGCTGGAAATGAGCAAAGTCAACTACATGGATGATTCCGAAACCCGGTATGATGAGCCGCGCGCAAATGAAATGCGTACGCTGTTACAAAAAACATTGAGTAATTTGGCGGATACCTTGGGATAACCATTTTGAAAGACATCAACCATAATAACCAAAAAAACTCCCTACTCTCCCGGGGTAGGGGTGAGGGAGTTAAATACTTCCATTTTCAATCGCTGCTTCAGAAAGGCGGTTGGTTAACGCCTGCGTTTGTTGGCGTTGATACTACCGGAATTATACAGTATTTATCTGCCGATGCTCCTCAGCGACCGACTGCCGTTGAATCAGTCAATGGTTTTGCCTTGCCTGGATTTCAGAATGCACATTCACACGCGTTCCAATACGCAATGGCCGGACTGGCCGAAACACATGCGGTCGGAACCGATGACGATTTCTGGACGTGGCGTGAAGAGATGTACAAATGTGCATTGAGCGTTGACCCTGATCAGGCGCAGGCAATTGCTGCAATGCTGTATGCTGAGATGGCCCGGCATGGCTATACACACGTGGCCGAATTTCATTACCTGCATCACGATAAAGACGGTAAGCCCTACGCCAACCTGGCGGAGATGGGCTTGCGTATGGTAGAAGCTGCTAAAATCGCCGGCATAAAAATTACCCTCGTCCCTGTTTTTTACCAGAAGGGTGGGTTCGGCAACAATCCTCAGCCCAGACAAAGGCGCTTTATTTCAAAAACTGTAGATGAGTATTTTCACTTGCTGGATGATTCGGCGCATGCAATTCTGAATCACCCGCAAGCATCGCTTGGATTTAGCGTGCATTCGTTGCGCGCAGTTGAATTGAACGACATTATCACAACCTACACGAACGGACCAAAAGATATCCCGTTTCATGTTCATGTATCGGAACAGAAAAAAGAAGTGGAAGACTGTCTGGCGTATTGCAACATGCGCCCGATGCAATGGATGCTTGAAAACCTGCCCGTGAACGAAAGATTTCATCTGGTACACTCCACGCATTTGAACGATGATGAAGTAAGAAAGCTCGCTGGCTCGAAGGCCAATGTAGTGTTGTGTCCTTCAACAGAAGGAAACTTAGGTGACGGAATTTTTCGGATGAAAGAGTATGTGAAGCTGGGCGGCCACTGGACAATCGGCACCGACAGTCATATTGGACTAAATCCGTTTGAGGAATTCAGAATGATTGATTATCGCCAGCGGTTGGTCACGAATCTGCGAAATACGTTCGAAGGCAATGCAGCCGGATATCTTGTTAACGAAGCCGTTACGCAAGGCCGGCAGGCGATGGGCCGCATAACAAACGATCACTTTGAAATTGGCCAGCCGTTTGATGCGCTGGTTATCAATGCCGGCACGCATTTACTGGCCGACACTTCCGAACGGAATCGGCTTGCGTCCATTATTTACACATCCGACTCAAGCAGAAGCCTCGGTACCATCGTGAACGGCAAGTGGGTGGTTAAAAACCAGCATCATACCAATGGCCATGAAATAAAAATGGCCTTCTCCAAGGCCATTCGGGAAATGAAAACACGATAAATGTTGCTATTTTTTCTGATTCAGGTTTTCTTCAAATAGCTTCAAGATCCGTTTGTATTCGTCAGTCCAGCTGCTCGGTTCAACAAAGGCGTGGTCTTCCATCGGATATACCGCGAGTTCCCAATTGTCTTTTCCGAGTTCAATCAGTCGTTGCGATAGCCTAACCACGTCCTGAAAATGAACATTCACATCCACCATGCCGTGGCAGATTAGCAGCGCGCCTTTTAATCCTGCTGCGTGATAGATCGGTGAACTTTTCGCGTAGGCAATACTGTCAGCCACCGGCGTGTTCAATATCGCGGACGTATAGCCATGATTATAATGCGCCCAATCGGTAACGGGTCGAAGTGCGGCACCCGCTGCAAATACATCGGGGGTTGTAAACAGTCCCATCAGTGTGATGAAGCCTCCATACGAACCTCCGTAAATTCCGATTCGTTTTGGATCAACACCATATTCTTTCACGAGCCACGCGGCACCATCCACATGATCGGTTAAGTCCTTACCACCCATGAACTGATAAATGCCCGTTCGCCAGTCGCGTCCGTACCCTGCGCTTGCCCGATAATCTATATCCAGAACGGTATAACCTTTATCGGCCAGCAAGTTGTTAAACATGTACTCGCGGAAGTAGCTGCTCCACCATTTATGTGCGTTTTGCAGATAACCGGCACCGTGAACAAAAATCACTGCAGCACCATTGGGTTTTGCGGGTTTGTAAACGCGTGTGTAAACATCCTGCCCGTCACGGGCTTTGAACGCTGTAACAACCGGATCGCGCCAGGGATAAGACTTAAATTCTGAGGAGATTGAATTCGTGATTTGCTGCGGTTTTGCGCGAGCCTTGTTTTCCATGAGGTACAACTCCCAGGGCTTGTTTGTGTAGGAGTAGCGGAAGGCAAGCATCTTCTCATCGGGCGACAACTCAACTTCATGCGCCCCCGAGAGTGTGGTAATTCGTTCTGCTTTTCCACCATCAACCGAAAGCTTGTAGAAATGCTTCTCACCGGGATGGACTTCATTGGTGGTGATGTAAAAGAACTTCTTGCTTCGGCTGAGTTCGGCCTGCTGCACTTCATATTTACCCGATGTGAGTGCTTTCTTTGTGTGCGTTGAAACATCATATGAGTACAGATGTGCGTAGCCCGACTCTTCCGAGACAAACCAAAGCCGGGAGTTGCTGATCCAGCCAAGGTAGAATCCTCCTGGCCCGCCAACCCAGGCATCATCATGTTGCCGATCAACCACAGTTAATTTTTGAGTGGCAACATCCAATAAAGCAATCCACCGGTCTTTGTTATCAGCAGCACGAAGCTGGAGTACCGCATACGAACCATCGTCTGACCAAGCCGGACCAGAGAATGATACTTGACGAAGAGAAGGCTTCTTATCCTTTCCGTCTTTTTTACTTTCTTTTTTGGAATAGTCTTTCGCAAACGCAGGTGCATCCGTGATTCCGGGAATGCTGTCAGTTTTTACTTGTAAAACCGTGTCACGTTTGATGTCGTAGACAAACAACTCGGAGGTGCCGAGCGGGGCGCCAACTTTTGTGCGGCCGGAGATATCTTCTGTAAAGCCGGATGCAGTCACGTAGTTGGGAACAATGGTGTTTTTAGCAGTTGCACTTTTTGAAAGGCGGAATACCACAAAATTGCCATCGGGTGTCAGGCGCGACAAATCAACCGACTTATCATCGATGTAAATTTCTTTTGGACGCTTGGGTTGTTCCTCTTTCTGCAGTTTCCGAACAGCATTTTGCCGGTCGTTACGTTCTTTAATAACCTGCAGGGTAGTAAGTTGATCCTGCCGCAACCATTTCTCCTGGTCGTTGAGCGTGGGTGAAGTTGCCTTCTTGCCTTTTCTAAAATCGGTTAATTGTGTGACATGTCCGGTCGCGATTTCCCACGCGTAGAGATTTTGATCGAACGAATAGATTATTTTTTTCTCATCGCCCGAAAAGGATACTCCGCTTTCGCGGGATACGGTGTTGGTGAGTTGCGTGGATTTACTGTTTGCCACGTCATACAAGTATAGATCACCGTTTTTTTCGTAAACCATCTTCGAGAAAGCCCGGTTGTATACACCATTGAAGGGCGGAAGCGCGAGCCTTTCCTTTTTCGACACCTTTTGTGGAACGCGATTCTGAAGCGTGATTTTATATAATGAATCGGCCGGGGCTTTATCGGGATTCCAGGAAAAATAAATTGTTTTGCTGTCGGGCGACCAACTTAAACCGGAAGGTGACGAGCCGATCCATTTGGGGTCGCGCATGATTTTTTCGACCGTAAGTTCCCCTAAGGTCTGACTGAATACAGTTTCGGAAACGAGTAAGAGAACGGCGATAAGAACGAGTAACGAGTGACGCATCTTGCAAAATTTCAGTCAAGTTAATCAACATTTGAGAGGTGCATTCTTATTTTTACATGAACGATGGGTACAGTAAGAGCAATTGAAGCGGCTGATAATTCAGCGATTAAGAACATCATACGAACGGTAATGCCTGAGTTTGGCGCCAGCGGCCAGGGCTTTGCCATTCACGATGCGGAAGTTGAAGATATGTATAACGCTTATACGCAAAAGCGACATGCGTATTTTGTGTACGAGGAGGATGGCAAAATTCTGGGCGGAGGCGGTATCGGGCCATTGAAGGGCGGTGATGGCGATACGTGCGAATTGAAGAAAATGTACTTCCTGAGTAAAGGCCGGGGCAAGGGCCTCGGACAAAAAGTGTTGACCGCCTGCCTGGAAGCCGCGCGCGAACACGGCTACAAAACCTGTTATCTGGAAACGTTTAATACCATGAACCAGGCCATGAAACTGTACGAGCGTAATGCATTCAAAAAAATTGCCGGTCCGTGTGGCAGCACCGGGCATTTTGCCTGTGACGTGTTTTACAGCAGAGCGTTGTAGGAGCCGCCGGGGCTTGCTCAAGCGAATTTATTTTTACAGCTTTAGAAGCTGATATCAGCATTACCTAACTCTATTTCTGTATGGCAGGAGGATTCGTCTCGTCTAACGCACCCCTCAACACGAGCGGTGAAAATAAAAACTACACATTCGCGCTGTCTATCCTGACATCGCTTTTTTTCATGTGGGGTTTCATAACCTGCCTCAACGACATTTTAATTCCGCATTTGAAAGCTGTGTTTACGCTCAACTACACACAGGCAATGCTCATTCAGTTCTGTTTCTTTACAGCATATTTTGTGATGTCGTTGCCGAGCGGATACATCGTTGAAAAAATCGGCTATAAAAAAGGTATTGTTCTCGGGTTGATCATAGCGGGCATCGGCTGTCTGATGTTTTATCCTTCGGCCAGCATGCGGTCATACGGGTTGTTTCTTACAGCATTTTTTGTTCTTGCATCCGGCATAACATTGCTTCAGGTAGCCGCTAACCCTTATGTCACTATTCTTGGACCTCCGGCAACGGCATCCAGCCGGTTGAATTTAACGCAGGCATTTAATTCACTTGGAACAACCATTGCTCCGATTTTCGGATCAATGTTGATTTTATCTGTAGCTGTAAAGTCAGCCGAAGCACTCAGTGGTTTAAGTCCGGAGGATTTGGCCTCCTATCAGTTAGCGGAGGCCGCTGCGGTTCAAAACCCGTATGTAATTCTGGCGATCGTGCTATTTGTTATTGCCGGGGTATTCGCAGTTATCAAGCTTCCTATCATTGAAGCGGCTGCGCCAACCGAAATTTCGGGAGGTGCTGCAGGCGAGCGGGAATCGGCCTGGAAGTATCCTCACCTGGTGCTGGGCGCGATAGGCATCTTCGTTTACGTGGGCGCCGAAGTTTCCATTGGAAGCTTCCTGGTAAATTTTTTGGGAGAGAAAAATATTGCAGGGCTTGCTGAGGCTGAAGCAGGCAAATACGTGTCTTTCTATTGGGGCGGAGCGATGATCGGACGATTCATTGGTGCGGCTGTCATGCAAAAGCTGAAGGCGGGAAAGGTACTTGCAGTAGCGGCCATCATAGCAGCATTGCTTGTTGTTATTACGATGCTTTCATCCGGACCGATCGCCATGTGGCTGATACTCTCTGTTGGATTATTTAATTCCATCATGTTCCCAAGCATTTTCTCCCTGGGCGTTGCCGGTCTCGGCAAACACACCGGCCAGGGATCTGGAATTTTGTGTATGGCAATTGTGGGTGGTGCGTTGATTCCTTTGCTGCAGGGATTTATTGCCGATAAGATTGGTATTCAACACGCATTCTTTATTCCGGTATTATGCTACATGTTTATCGCATACTACGGATATCGCGGCCATAAAATCGTTTAGTACTCGAGTTGTGAAAGATAATACTCGCGTTGATACTTAAATATCGACCCGAAAATCAATCGCACACTGAGGTAACTTCCGGTTAACTCAGTTCCGCCTGCATTTCGATGATCAACCCAGTGATAACGAGTTTGTAATCCCGCGTATGCACCGCGCTTGCTTACCGTGTATTTGAAGGAAAGGCCGGCATTTACATCCAGTGCAGGCAAAATCCGCGCATCATCGTCATCATCATCGGCAGGAACAGCGGTAATACCATTATACGCCACACCTGGAGAAATACCTGCCTTAAACTTTTTACCGGAGTAAAAATCGTACGTGTATTCCAGACCGATGTAGGCACTGGTCCATCGGTCATCTTGCATCAAATTTCCTTGATAAACAAATTGATATTCACTGGCCGAGCGACCGAAGCGGATATCGAACGCCAGATCAAGCGTGTGCCTGAGCTGATTTATGCCAAACAAACCCCCAATTCCGGCATGCGGGCCGAATACGTCAAGCTTCCCGAAAGGTTGGTAGTAGCTTGCAAATCCGGCTACGTGCATCTGCGGGATCCGTAAGGTTTCAGTTATCTTTTTGTCGTACAGCTTTTTCAACTTGCTGTCGCGTGCGGTGGCCTGCTTCATGTTGGCAAAGCTGGCTTGGTCTGACTTGAAGAAATCGATCAGCAGAGCTTCGTCAGCGGAATACGTTTGCTGAACATCCGCAGCAATTGCGCGCGTTTCTTTTTGCAGATTCTGATGCAGTTGCGCCAGTTCATTTCGGTAGCCCGGATAATCCACAAGCGCTCCGTTTTCTTTATACTGCACCAGGCTTGCAAGCAACTCTTCGGTTACCGCGGCCGAATCGAAATTTGCCGTTTTTATATCCAGTACTGTGCGAATCGCAGTGATGTATTCTACGGATCCGCATTTACTTTCCCAGTAATCTAAGAATTGATAAAGACTGTCGGTTTCTCCCTTGCTATGCAAGGAATGGATAAGTTCCGGTGCATTATAACTTACATCATCGCAGCTGACGTACTGTCTTTTGTAAATTATGTCGTCAAAACTCTGCGCCTGAAGGACTAGAGAAAGCAGCGTGAGTACGCCCGTGGCAAGAATTTTTTTCATAGGTGAGCTGTGGGATACGACAAAACGGACAAAAAGTATACCTAAAAAGCGAGTCATGTATGACCTCAAATCGTTATTAGATTATCTTTACATGCGAACAACTTTTTTGCAATGAGAACTCCAGCCCTGCTCCTTATCATCCTTCTTTGCGGCCACGTTTCGGTTGCACAAATAACGTTCGAAAAGGGTTATTTTATAGATACATTAAATCAGCGCACCGAATGTGAGATAAAGAACAGGGACTGGAGAAACAATCCATCCGAATTTGAATATAGGATCGGGGACAGCATTTCACTCATGCCGATCGGAAAAGTGATTGAGTTTGCAGTCTACGATAAACTGAAATACAAGGTCGCTACCGTTCAAATTGACAAGTCACCGGTATCACTCACTGCGCTAAGTCGCCAACGCAATGCAGAATTTGAAAACAAAACTTTAGCATTGAAAGTTTTGATAGAAGGACCAGCAACGTTATACGTGCATGAGAGCCAAAATGTAGTCCGCTTTTTTTATTCCGTTAATGAGAATGAAATTCGGCAACTGGTGTACAAAATGTATCACTCGTCAACAGGTAAGGTTTTAAAAAACAATGAGTATCAACAAGAGCTATTAACGAAGATGGCTTGTGGCAACGTTCCGCAAGATGAGATCAAAAAAGTTGCCTATAAAAGAAATGATCTTGAGATCTACTTTGCACGCTACAATGCTTGCTTGGGTAAATCTAGTACAAGTCCGGATATGACGCAGTACTCGCGTCAGAATTTTTTTGTTAAACCGACCGTTGGGATAGGCTCAACAAATATGCGGTATACTTATAGCGAAGTGTATGACGAGCTGGTAATGAAAAATGGTTTTACATATCGTGTCGGGGCCGAGCTTGAAATGATTTTACCCTTTAACAACAGCAAATGGAGCTTGGTGGCAGATTTGTACTACCAAGCAAGTAAGAATACTGGTCAGTTTGAAAATCCTTCCAAGGGTAAGTTCACGGCCAACTATTCATCAATTGACCTCGCCTTCGGGCCAAGATATTACCACTTCCTCGGGAATGAAAATAGAATTTTTGTGAATGCAATGATCGTCGTAAACAAACCGATCAAGCTGAAGCTGGATTACGAGTCAGATGTTTTCATTCCCGCATACACGCCGGATTTGCTTGTTAAAACAAATGTTGTTATTGGAGCTGGATTTTCACACCGAAGATTTAATGTGGAGTTAAGATATGCACTACCCAAAGAAATCCACTCAAGTGCCTCTATAGGCAACACTTCATTTACGAGGATATCAATTATTGCAAGCCGCCCCCTGAACTGATTCCCAAGCAGCGATTTGCGCTATAATAATGCGTATTTACAAGTAAACGCCGGTTAATACCGCGCGTTTGGTGTTGTGGGTGGCATGTAAAGATTGAAATGCGCATTTCCGCTAATATTTTTATATTGCGTACCGGTTAATTGTGCTGCCATGATGGTGTACCTCATTGAGGACGATGAAATTTATGCTGAGTTTATTTTGCGTTCCCTGAGCAAGAACCCAAAATACCAGATCAAAATCTTTAAGTCGGCTGAAGACTGCCTGACGAGCAGCCAGCCTGTGGCCGATGCGTACATAGTAGATTACAACCTCCCCGGAAAATCAGGCATCGAGTTTTACGAAGCCATTAAAAGCAAGCTCAAGGAAAACAATAAACTGATCATGATGAGTGCCATCGATGATGGTAACATGGTGCTGAGTTTTATCAAGCGCGGTGTGCGCGACTACGTTATTAAAGATAACACCATCATTGATTCCCTTACTGCAATTCTCGAAGGTAAGGAAGACGAATACTACCTGTTTGATTAATTGCTTTCGGGCAACGTTATCCGAAACGTGCTGCCAACACCCGCAGTGGTGTTGCATTCAAGTGTTGCTCCCATTCGTGTGGCCATTGATTTGGCAATGAATAACCCCAGCCCGGTGGAACTTTCATTCCCGGTGGGTTGTGCGCTATATTTTTTAAACTTCGTGAAGAGCGTTTTATACTCTTCCGGCGAGAAGCCTCCAATCTCATCCTGAATTTCTATTAGCACACTCGAACCACTTCGCTGTGTTCTCAGCTGAATCTTCTGACCGGGTTTCGAGAATTTACATGCATTGGAAAGCAGGTTGCCAACCACCCGATCGAGGCATTGCCGGTCGGTAGTTACTACCGCTTCCGGAGTTTGATGCGCGACCTCCAGGATCAATTCCTTTTTTGTGGCGACAGATTGAAAGTCCCGGACAAGCCGATTCACAAAATCAACAACCTTGATTTTCTCCATCATTACATCAACACTTCGGAACTCGAGGTTGCGATAATCAACCATATTCCGCATCATCGCCAGTCCGTCAGCAATGACCAACCGCATCCGTTCGAGGTAGTCCTTTTGAAAATTGGTGAGCGTGTCGGCGTCCATCAACAGCAACTCTGAAAGCGCGAAGGCGCGATTCAGGGGAGAACGAAGATCGTGCGAGACCAAACTAATCAACTGTTGCTTTTCAGCATTCAGCGATTCAATCTGCTGCTTCAAATCGTCAATGTTCTCGGTTGAAGAATGGGGGTTTTCGCTCACTTCTTTGATTAATTCTGAGATAAATTAATCAAAATCTGAAATTAACGGAGCTCTCGTAGTCAACGGGCACGCGTACCGGTATTCCCTTATATGTAATGCTGATGGTGCCTTTATATCGAATTTTCATTTTTTTACCACCCAGCATACCAAATACAGTGTCCAGAAACCCTACTTCTTTGATGTTGAGCTTCACTTCCAGCGGCACGGTAAATTCTGCTTCCGCAGGGATGAGCAAAGACGGCTCCTGATCCACGCGTGCAGTTTTTTTGTCGTTTATATAAACATCGACATTTATTTTGCGAAGCTTCATCCGCTGCTTGTTGGGGTTATACAGAACGGCATTACCCTTCAGCAGTGGTTGGGTGTTGGCGTCAACGATTACATCTTTAACGTATTTGAATTCAATATCCTGCTTCGGGCCACAGCTTGTAGCCAGCATGCAAACGATGGCAATCCCTAAAAGTGCATTAACTTTTCTCATTTCAGTAAGTATAGACAATCTATTCATAAATTTGTTACATGAATCCGGTATTTGATGCAATTGCAGATGGATTGGCGACCAACGGATATGCCGTAGCAGATCAATTTTTAAGCCAACCGGAAGTCGAGGCAATTCATCAAGGCGGAGGTTTCGGAACCGATACAGATTTTAAAAAGGCCGGCATCGGAAATAAACAATCCCTGCAAATCCAGGAAGCCATTCGCGGAGACTATATTAAATGGCTCGACCGGAGAGAATCACCCGAAGCTGTGCGCGTATACCTCCAACGACTGGAGGAACTGATTCAATATCTCAACCGCGCGCTGTTTTTAAGTATGAAAGACTTTGAGGTGCACATGACCGTTTATCCGGTCGGCTCGTTTTACAAACGTCACCTCGATCAGTTCAAAAAGGACGATCACCGCAAGCTTTCGGTTATCCTGTATTTGAATAATCAGTGGGGGGAACAACACGGTGGCCAGTTACGCATGTATTTGCCCGATCAAACAAAAGACATTCTCCCCCTGGCGGGACGGTTGGTAATTTTCCGAAGCGATGAAATTGAACATGAAGTGTTGCCTGCCACACGCGAAAGATTAAGTATTACCGGCTGGGTGCTCGACCGGCTGGCGGAATTGAAACATATATAAGCATTGTGAAAAAGTACTTTTTAAAACTCTACAATTACAACTATTGGTCGAACAAGCGTGTGCTTGGTGAGATTCAAAAGCAACAGGTAAGCGATCCGAAAATTCTGCAACTGATGGGCCACGTGCTGGCGGCACAGTATTTATGGCTTCACCGCATCAAGGGCCTTCCCGCACCGGACGTAAAACTTTGGGGCGACTATACGCTTGAACGTCTGTTGCACATGGCGGAAGACGTGGGAAAGCAGTGGATTGAATTTGTGGAGGTAACAGACAATTTTGATCGTGAACTCACCTACCGAAATTATACCAACGATCCGTACACCAACAATGTCGAAAATATCATGATCCACCTGGTGAATCATTCATCGTACCACCGCGCGCAGGTGGCGATGCTGATGCGTCAAAAAGGCTTTGAGCCGATCAATACCGACTTCATCACCTACGACCGTGTTATTACTGGCCAATGGAAGGAGTAGAAAATCCTCCATGTCGGGTGATTACCTTATATTCGTCAAACATTGATCTTGATCCGCTAAAACACATTCATGAAAAAGCTATTCACACTACTTGCCGGTGTGCTGATTGCTGCATTCGGCTTCGCACAAACAAAAGACAATATTACCGTATGCCATACCACCGCGATCGACAAGTTCGCGTTGTTTGCGTCCAACAAAGATTTTAACCGGGAACATCCGGTACCGCGTACCTACGTTCACCGAAGTACAGAAGGCGGCACCATGATTACTTTCAAATGTGCGGACGGTACGTCTGCTAACGGATACCTGATCAAAGCAAAAACACAAACCGAAAACTGGATTTTCGTTTTCCAGGAATGGTGGGGGCTAAATGACAACATAAAACGTCAGGCCGAAAAACTTTACAAAGAGCTCGGTAATGTGAACGTACTCGCGCTCGATATGTATGATGGCAAAGTGACTACTTCCCGCGAGGAGGCCTCGAAATATATGACCGAATTCAAGTTCGAACGCGGACTACAGATTATCGGAGGTGCACAAACCTATGCAGGGCCAAAAGCTAAAATCGGAACGATCGGCTGGTGCTTTGGCGGAGCGGTTTCTATTCAGGCAGCGTTAAGCCTCGGTAAGCAGAATGCGGCCTGTGTTATTTTTTACGGAATGCCGGAGACCGATGTCGAGAAGCTGAAAACCATAAACTCCGATGTACTGGGGATTTTTGCCACGAAAGACCGCTACATCACCACGGAAGTGGTTAACAAATTTGCCGATGCCATGAAAGCAGCCGGTAAAACACTGATTCTGAAAAATTATGATGCCGATCACGGCTTCGCCAACCCGAGCAACCCGATTTATGATCAGGCGGCTGATCTCGATGCGTGGAAAAACACAGTCGACTTCTTTAAAGCAAGGCTGAAATAATGAGCAAGCGCGTGACGGATATCTCGGCTGTCACGCGTTAGTTTTCCCAAACTACTTTTCCCGGAAGCTGATACCACCTCGGGTACTTGGGAAGATGAATTTTTTCCAGCTCGTTGCGCTTGAGTTTCATCGAAGGAGTCATCAACCCGTTTTCAATAGTCCAGTCGTCTTTCATAATCACGGCTTTTTCGATTGCCTCGTACGACTCTAATGACGGATTCAACTCCTGAATCGACTTGCTGATGCTGGTGATCAACTCATCCTTCGATTTGCTTTTACCTGCTGCCGACAATACAATCAACGCCATGGGTTGCGGAACGCCCATACCTACAACACAAACTTGCTCAATGTCGGTATTGAGCGCCAGCTTCATTTCAATAGGCGCAGGCGCAATGTATTTCCCTTTGTCGGTTTTGAATTGATCTTTCGTGCGGCCGGTGATTGTGAGAAAGCCATCGGCTGAGATTTCACCCATGTCGCCCGTACGCAGAAACCCTTCTTCATCGAATAAGCTTTTGGTAAGCTCAGGTTCTTTGTAATAACCAATCGTGTTACCCGGACTTTTAAGCCGGATCTCACCATCGGCAGCAATCTTGACCGTCAAACCATTTAGCGGCTTACCCACCGTTCCCGGACGGTTTGCGTAGGGCCGGTTGAAGTGTGCGTAAACACAATCTTCGGTCATTCCGTACGCCTGCAAAATGTTAATGCCGAGTTTACTAAACCAATGGATCAAATCGGGCGATAAAGGCGCGGCACCACTCACGATGTATTCAGCTTTCGCTACCCCTAATTTCTTTTTAATGCTCTTTTGAATAATGGATTTAACGATCGGGATCGACAACAGGGTATTGAGTTTCTTTTGCGGAAGTTTTTCGAGAATCTTTTCCTTGAACTTTCCCCAAATGCGGGGCACGGCAAAAAACGCTGTCGGCTGCGTATCCATCAGATTTTTTGGAAACAACTCAAGCGATTCCGCGAACGACAACGTACCTCCATCATAAATGGCGATCATTTCGATTCCCACGCGCTCGGCAATGTGCGACATGGGCAGGAATGAAAACAGGTTTGGATGAATGCGAAGATTAAGTTCCTTGGTAGCTTGCCTTACCGTTGCATCAAACGCATTAACGGTATGCATAACACCTTTCGGTTTACCGGTAGTGCCCGAGGTGTAAATGATTGTAAGCAGATCGTCTGGTTTCCAGGTAGCCGTAGTGTGAACGGGCTCATATTTCTTCAGCCATTCTTCCCAGGTGTTGCTTTCTTTAATACTATACAAATCAATACCCAGCCGAATAGTTTCTTTTGGAATTCCTGCTTGCTGCCCGGCATAATCATCGAGTTTGCCAATAATCACCATTTTGCTTTCGCTGTGTTCCAGAATTTGCTGGATCGCGTGAGCAGAAAGGGTGGCGTATAGCGGAACAGAAATATGTCCGCACATCATAATGGCGAGATCCGCCATCGGCCAATGGGCACAGTTTTTCGAAAGAATCGCAATGTTGCTTTTTTCCGGAAGTCCGCTGGCTTGAATACCGGCAGCAATTCTGCGGACTTCATCACCGGCTTGTTTATAGGTCCACGTTCGCCATTGTCCGGAAATCGGCTGACGAAGAAAAATCTGGTTGGGAATTTCTTTTTCCCATTTGAGAAACTGGGCTAATGGACTGGATGGCATGCCGAAGGAGTGTTTAGGGTATTACGATTTACTCAGAAAAGAGTAAAAACAAAAGGTCTTCTTTTTCTACCTTAGCCCCCATGGCCGAAACAAAACGACTTTTTCTTCTTGATGCTTACGCGCTTGTGTACCGCGCACACTTTGCATTTACCAAAACACCCCGAATTAACTCAAAAGGAATCAACACTTCTGTCCCTTTCGGATTTACGAATACACTGCTTGAAGTTCTGACGAAACAAAAGCCGACACACATTGGCGTTGCATTCGACACATCTGCAAAAACGTTTCGTGATGAAATTTATAAGGAATACAAAGCCAACCGGCAGGAAACTCCGGAAGACATCCGTTACGGTGTCCCAAAAGTGAAAGAGATTATTCGCGGCTTTAATATTCCGGTGTTGGAAATGGACGGCTACGAAGCAGATGATATTATCGGAACACTGGCTAAACAGGCCGAAAAACTGGGCTTTGAAGTATTCATGATGACGCCCGATAAGGACTTTGGTCAGTTGGTAACGGAGCACATTCATTTATACAAGCCGGCTTACATGGGTAATGCGGTTGATATTATGGGGCCGAAGGAGGTTTGTGAAAAATGGGACATCGAAAACGTGTCGCAGGTGATTGACATACTCGGGTTGCAAGGCGATTCATCCGATAACATTCCGGGCATTCCGGGCATCGGCCCGAAAACAGCAGCCGAGCTAATCAAAAAATTCGGAACGGTTGAAAATATTGTTGCCAACGCGCACCAGCTGAAAGGAAAGCAAAAGGAGCGTGTTGAAGAATTTGGCCAGCAGGCAATTTTATCAAAACAACTTGCCACCATTTCACTGGACGTGCCGGTTCACTTTGATGAAGCAGCACTCTTATATACTGGCCCGGACGAAGCGAAGCTGAAGCCGATCATTGAAGAGCTTGAGTTCAAAACCATGATGCCGCGGATTTTTGGAGGAGGTACGGCCGCACAGCAGGCCGCTGCAGCTATCGTATCACCCAAGGCTGCGCAACTATCCATGTTTGGCGGAGCACCCGAGGCCAGCGAAACGGATGCACCGGTTGTTCAAGCGAGAACGTTTTCTTCCGATAAGGTTAATTACAAGCTGATCGATACCTCCTCGCTGCGTAAGGAGCTTCTTGAAAAACTCAAGCTGCAGTCGGGTTTTTCGGTGGAGGCAGTTTACAAGGAATCCGCCCTGATTGGTTTCGCGTTTGCGTGGGGGCTCGGAGAGGCAGCATTGCTTTCGTTTGACTCCGGGGATGCTAAAACTGCACTGTCGGAATTTGCGAGTGTTCTCTCGGATGAGCGAAATGAGAAGATTGGTCATAACCTGAAGGCCGTAATACTGGCGCTGAAAGAATACGCGATCGATTTATGCGGAACTTTGTTTGACACAACGGTTGCACACTATTTGATTGAACCGGAGGCCTCGCATGACCTGAATACACTTTGCTCGTTATATCTCGGCTACCAGTTAATGGATGAAGGGGGGCAAAGTCAGTTGTACCTCGCGTGTGAGCGGGCCGACCAGGTGTTGCAACTTCGACAGAAGCTTTCGAAAGAACTTGAAAAGAGACGCCATGTAAAGTTGATGAAAGAGGTGGAGATGCCGCTGATGAAGGTGCTCGCCACCATGGAATATGAAGGTGTACGGATTGATGAAAAAGCGCTGGCCGTGATGTCGCAGGATCTCCGGAAAGAAAGTGAGAAAGTTCAAAAGGAGATTTACAAAATTGCCGGTCAGGAATTCAACATTGGTTCACCAAAGCAATTGGGCGAAATCTTGTTCGATAAGCTGAAGCTGGGCGAAGGTAAAATCAAAAAAACAAAGACAGGTCAGTATGCAACGGGCGAAGAAGTGTTGTTGAAACTGGCGGAAGATAATCCAGTCGCGAAAAAAATTCTTGACTATCGCGAATATGAAAAATTAAGATCAACGTATGTAGATGCGTTACCGCGATTGATCAGCCCGCGTGATGGACGGGTGCACACCGATTACCGCCAAGCAGTTGCGGCAACGGGACGATTGAGCTCAAACAATCCGAATCTTCAGAACATTCCGATCCGCACCGAAAAGGGCCGCCAGATCCGGAAGGCGTTTGTGGCGCGTGATAAGGATTACTTGTTCATGTCAGCCGACTATTCGCAGATCGAGTTGCGCATTGCCGCATCGTTCGCGAAAGATGAAATCATGATTGATGCCTTTAAGAATAAGCGTGACATCCACACAACTACAGCCGCAAAAGTATTTAAAGTGTCGCTCGACAAGGTAACGCCTGATATGAGACGGAAAGCCAAGGAGGTTAACTTTGGGATTTTGTACGGCAGTACGGCATTCGGGCTTTCGCAGAATCTGGGCATCTCACGAACAGAGGCTTCTGAAATTATTGATTCCTATTTCAAGGAATTCCATGCCATCAAACGCTACATGGACAACTCGATCATTCAGGCACGCGATACCGAATTTGTGGAGACGATTTTAGGACGGAGACGGTACCTGCGCGACATCAACTCCCGGAATGTCACCACGCGCGGCTTTGCCGAACGAAATGCAATTAATGCTCCGATCCAGGGGAGCGCAGCCGACATCATCAAGCTGGCCATGATTAATATTCAGCGCTGGCTCACCAAAGAAAACCTGAAAACCAAAATGATTATGCAAGTGCACGATGAATTGGTTTTTGATGTACACAAAAGCGAAGTGGATACGGTGAAAGAAAACGTACGCAAGCTGATGGAGCACGCCGTAATTCTGGATGTACCAATGGAAGTGGAGGTAGGCGTGGCCGATAACTGGCTTGACGCGCATTAACAGCAACTATGATTACCAAACAGGATATTGAACAGGCACATGACCGTATCAGACCGTACGTTCATCGCACGCCTGTGTTGACTTCACAAAGTATCAACGATATCGCAGGGTGCAGCATTTATTTTAAATGCGAGAACTTACAAAACGTTGGTGCGTTCAAAGCCCGCGGAGCCATGAACGCTGCCCTGCAATTGCCGGCCGATCAGCGTTCGAAGGGCATTGCTACACATTCTTCCGGCAACCATGCGCAGGCCATTGCACGTGCGGGTAAAATTCTGGCGGTGCCTGCATACATCGTGATGCCGAACAATGCACCCTTAATCAAAAAAGAAGGGGTTAAGGGGTATGGCGGACAAATCTTTGAATGCGAACCGAATCTTAAAGCGCGCGAAACCACACTGGCCGAAGTGATTGCCAAAACCGGGGCAGCGGAAATTCACCCGTTCAATAATTATGAAGTGATGACCGGGCAGGCTACCGCTGGCAAAGAGTTGATCGAAGATGTGAATGATCTTGATTTTTTAATGGCACCGGTTGGCGGGGGTGGGTTGCTCAGCGGAACGTTGATGGCAGCGAAATACTTCAGCCCGAAAACAAAAGTGATTGCAGGTGAACCGGCCGGAGCCGATGATGCGTACCGGTCTATGCAAAGTGGAAAAATCGAGCAGTCGCAATCGAATACCATTGCCGATGGATTACTGACAACGTTAGGCGACAAAACATTTCCAATCATTCACGAAAACGTAACCCGGGTGATCACGGTAACGGATGCCGAAATTGTGCAGGCCATGCGGCTGATCTGGGAACGCATGAAAATGATTATTGAGCCGTCATGTGCGGTGCCGTTTGCGGGATTACTGAAAGAAAAGAAGTCCTTCGCAGGAAGGAAAGTAGGTATTATTCTTTCCGGTGGGAATGTCGACCTTGAAAAAGCGCTGAAACTTTTCAGCAATCCGTCATGAACTTTGAACATCGTTCGCAGCCGATCCTGCCGTTTGATAAATTTATCAAGCGCATACTTCGGTATACATTTTTTTCAATGGTCTTAATTGGCGTTTCGCTCGGCATTGGTGTTGCCGGCTATCACTATATCAACGAATTGCCGTGGCTGGATGCGCTATTAAATGCTTCCATGATTTTAACGGGCATGGGCCCCGTTGATCCCATGAAGAACGATGCCGCCAAACTCTTTGCCTCGTTCTATTCGATTTTTAGCGGAGTAGTGTTCTTAAGCACCGTTGCTGTTTTTCTTTCGCCCATTGCACATCGCTTTTTGCACAAGATGCATGTAGACGAAGACTAAGGTTACTGCAATAACACCGCTACGGTAACGGCAGCCATCAACAAGAAAACGACTATGTAGTATAGGAGTTGAGCGACTATGGTCTTCAGAATTGTTTTCCACCAGGATTGCTGATAGAATTGTTTCAGCAACACCGCCATGAACACAACGGAGGTTAGCATGTACAAATTTGTAGTTATCAAAATGCTGTCCTTATACAACACGAACGGTAGAATACACATCAATATAAAAATGAGTAATGCCTGCCCGGTATACATTACGTTCATCACCAGTACTTCAGCATAGTTGCTTTCCGACTTTCTGTACATCAGCCATACAAAAAAGCTCAGGATCGGAATGAGCGTAATGTTGACAAGTTTTCCATGTTCATACATTTTTCTCTGAACGGTGTTCCAAACCTCCATGATCTTATGAAACTCCGCGCTGTTCGCGGCAACTTCCTTTGATTGATTCATTTCATATATCCGGTCTGCATAGAAGGTATTAATGCCCGAAAGGTTTGCCAGGTACACCTGCAGTGCCAACACAAGCAATAAGTATGTAATCGGATTAAAATATTTTTTCCGCTTCCCTTCATTGAATTCCCGCGCAACCTTACCCGGTCGTATAAACAACTCCTTGCCCAAAAAGAAAATCCCCTTGTCGGCATGCGTAAAAGCATGAAAGAAGTCGTGTGCGAAATGCTTGAGGGTAAAACGATGAGTTTCGGCTTTTTGCGAACAATTCGGGCAATAATTTCCTTCGAAGGAGTTCGCGCAGTTCTTACAGGTAGTCATAAAATAAAGTCGCCCGGGGGTTTCCGGGCGACTAAGTTCTTCTTCAACAAGCAAAAACCAAAATCAATTGCCTCCTGATTTTTTGAATTTATCAAATTGTGAGGCCTCAGCTTTACGTGGAAAAACGTTGTCTTCCATGCTGACATCTGCCGTTTCACCCTTCGGGTCCAGCAAGATGTTGACCACTTCCTTGTCTTTTACAAACGTTTTGGTTGCCACCTGCTCGTTCAATCTCCAAATCTCGGCAGGAATTCGTTCGATCTCCTTCGTACCATCCTTGTACGTCCACTCGATAATAACTGGCATCACCAGGCCGCCTTTGTTTACGAAGGTAACTTCGTAAATATTTTTGCCGTCAAGTTTTGCGAGGATTGCCTTATCATCTACACGGCTTCTGAAATCGCCATATGATCCTTCGGGAGTATTTGCGACTGTTAACGGCTGCGGACCAGCGCTGAAGTCGAGGCTTCCGGAACCGTTGGCGCTGAGGTCGCCCTCTTTGGCAGTAATGTTTTTCTTTTCGATGGTTTTTGTTTCTGTATTGGTCTTAAACCACTTTACTTTTTCAATTGACTGATTGTTGTTGTCAGTGGTGTAGAACCACCCGCGCCAGAACCAGTCAAGGTCAACAGCCGAAGCATCTTCCAGCGTTCTGAACAAGTCGCCCGGCTTTGGATGCTTGAATGCCCAACGCTCGCAATATTCTTTGAAAGACTTATCGAATAACTCCGGGCCCATGACTGTCTCGCGCAAAATGTTCAGTGCGGTTGCACACTTGGCGTATTGCTCGTTTCCAAAATTCGCACGCACAACGCTTTCCGAATTAACCATCAAGGGACGCTGAAGATCCGGATCACTTTTCATGTAAGGAACAATCATCGAAGCCGGACCCCTGCGTGCCGGCATATCAGGATAGTAGATAGTTTGTGTGAGGTGCTGAACGAATGTATTCAGACCTTCATCCATCCAGGTGGTTTGGCGCTCATCGCTGTTGATGATCATCGGGAAAAAGTTGTGCCCCACTTCATGCACGATTACACCAATCATGCCCCACTTCAATTGGTCGCTATACGTGCCATCGTCTTTCGGGCGACCGTGATTGAAGCAAATCATAGGATATTCCATCCCTAAAGATGCTGCGTGTACGGAGGTTGCCTGCGGATACGGATAGTTGATGCTGAAGCGCGAATAGCCAAGGATTGTGTTCTTAACAGCTTGCGTTGATTCCTTTTCCCAAAGCGGATTGCCCTCTTTCGGATAGTACGACATGGCCAGCACAGTTTTGTCGGCAATCTTCACGGCCTGCGCGTCCCAGATAAACTTGCGGGAAGTTGCAAAAGCGAAGTCACGAACATTGTCTGCAGTAAACTTCCAGGTTTTCTTTTGTTTCGATTTTGTTTTCTCGCGCTGAACGGCTTCCTGTTGATTGCAAATGATCACAGGCTTGTCGAACGAAGTCTTTGCCCGTTCAAAGCGTGCGTACTGATCCGGAGTGAGAACCTCTTTCAGGTTTTGCACCATTCCGGTTGCGGCAACTACGTGGTCGGCCGGCACGGTAAGATTAACCTGATAATTTCCGAACGACAGCGTAAACTCACCCTGTCCCAGGAACTGTTTGTTCTGCCAACCCACCAGGTCATCGTACACACACATGCGGGGGAACCACTGCGCGATGATGTACAGGTAGTTGCCATCCTTCGGGAAATATTCCATACCACTGCGGCCATCATTCGGTGTTGCACCGCGTACGCGATCGTTAATGTTGAACGACCAATCGATGGAGAAGGAAACTTTCTGCCCGGTTTTTAACGGCTGAGGCAGATCCACACGCATCATCGTTTGGTTGATGAAGTAAGGCAGCGCCTTACCCGAAGCATCTGCCACGGATTTGATTTTAAAGCCGCCATCAAAATCGTAAAGGCCTGCATTGCCGGCAATGGCCTTGGTGTTGATGTTATTGGTTACCGAGTTGGTCGAGGTTTTTTGCGTATTGTTATCACGCTCGTTGATGTTTTGATCCAGTTGCACCCACAGGTATCGCAGCGGATCAGGCGAGTTGTTGGTGTAGGTGATAACTTCAGAGCCGGTGATGCTTTGGTTTTCATCGTTCAGTTCCGCGTTGATCACATAATCGGCCTGCTGTTGCCAGTACTTTGGGCCTGGAGCCCCGGAAGCGCTCCGGTATTCATTTGGTGTGGGCAGCATTTGGTCAAGCTGTTCAAACTTGCCCTGCCAGTTTTTTTCCTGCGCGAAGGCTGCGCCAGTAACAAAAACACAAATCAGTAAGAGAACATTTTTCATAGTAACAGGTTTTGAATCACCAGAAAATTCTGTCTTTGATCAGCAGCAGCGCCATCCCGGCAATTACGGCCGACAGGACCATTTTCCAGTCTCTTCGGTTTACGGTAAAAAGATCAACTAAAATAAAGGATATAATCAGGAAGATGCTAACGATAATTATCTGACCTAACTCCAATCCTACATTAAAGGCAAATAGCGGTTTTGCAATGTTGCTTCGCTCGCTGAGTATCGCTTTTAAATTGTTAGAAAACCCCAGCCCGTGAATCAGTCCGAAAAACAACGCATAGCCATAATTAACATAGGTGGTTCGGTCGGAGAGCTCCGTTGACCGGAAAATGTTGGAGGTAGCGGTAATAAAAATGGTCACCGGAATCAGGAATTCAATCAGCTTCTGATTGACCGATATGATTTCAAGCGTAGCAAGCGCGAGGGTTATGGAGTGACCAATCGTAAAAGCCGTTACCAGGATCAGGATTTTTTTCCAGTCGCGCATCAGGTAAACTGCACAAAGCGCTACAATGAACAGAATGTGATCATACCCATCTTTGTAATCCAGAATATGTTCCTTGCCGATTTTAAAGTACAACTCAAATTGGCTCATAGAGTCAGTTCGGTAAATCCAATTTACAAGTATACGGGTTTTATTAGCTAATTTTATGACCCGAATATTCAACTGATAACGCGAGATGCCATTTCTGTCGTTTTTTTTAATCACGGTTCTAACGGTAGTTCATCCGCTGCATATTTCGGTTACGGAAATATCGCTTGACGAGAAAGAGAACGAGCTTGAGATTATGATCCGCGTTTTCACGGACGACCTGGAACAAGCAATCCGGAGCGAAAGAAAGAATCCCGACCTGAATCTGTGGAGCCCGGGCAAAACAACAACCGATAAACTTGCGTGGGAGTATCTTCAGCCCAAGTTTAAACTCACGTCAGGCGGAGAAGTGTTGAACCTGAAATACCTGGGCCACGAAAAAGACGAAGATGTAACGGTGTTTTACATTCAGGTTCAGCCCATGCAGAAATTTGAAGCAATCAGCGTCACCAACAGCATCATCACCGAACTCTACGATGATCAGTCGAACCTCATCAATGTAACGCTCGGGGAAACCACCAAAAGTTTACGGCTGATGCGGAGCAATCCTTCCGGCAAATTGACGTTCGAGTAACTCATACAAATACCCTCATGAAATACGTTCTGCCTTTTTTGTTGCTTGGTTCGCTTTTTCTCTCGTCATGCGGAAGTGAAGATGACGAGCAAGGCTGTGCCTTTGTGCCGGAAACGTCAACCATCAATGTACAGTTGTCGCTGACGTCATTGTCCGACTCCCTTACCGGGGTCAAATCGAAAGCAGAGCTGGTAAAGATTCTCGACAATCATAAAGCCTTGCGCGAGCTATTCTTCAAGCGTCAGCAGTATCCCAACGACTCAGCTTTTATTAATGAACTGTACCGAAGGTTCACCCACAAGTCGTTCGATACACTGGCGATGGAGGTAAAGCGCGTGTTTGGCAATGAGGAGAAGCTGAAGGAGGAATTCACGCAGGCATTTAAAAATCTGAAATACTATTTCCCCGAAATTTATATTCCGCGTATCGAAACAGCGATCAGTGGTTTCGAGACCGATATGTATGTAAGCGACTCACTGATTATCGTGGGGCTCGACTATTATCTTGGCAAAGGCGCACGGTTCCGACCAAACATGTACGAGTACATGCTGCGGCAATACAACCCTGAAAGTATTGTTCCGTCAACGATGTTGCTTTTCGGCATCGATGCACGCATCAACGTAATTGATGAAGCTAACAAAACAGCGTTAGCCGACATGATTGCGTATGGCAAATCGTTTTACTTCGCCAAGCAAATTGTTCCCTGCACACCCGACAGTGTGTTCATTTGGTATTCATCGCAGGAAATTGAAGGTGCGCGGGACAATCAGGATCTGATCTGGGCGCGATTTATTGAAGACAAACTATTGTACTCCACCAGTCATTTGCTGAAACAACGCTATCTGGGCGAGCGGCCGAAAACAACGGAGGTTGGAACGGAGTGCCCGGGCCGGATCGGACAATGGGTTGGCTGGCAGATTGTAAAGAGCTACATGAAAAACAACCCCGATCAAACGTTACCGGAACTGATGAAAAGCGGAAATCCGGATAAGATCTTTGAAGAATCCAAATACAAGCCCGTGCGAAAGTGATTTTTTCACCCGGCAGCGTATCTTTGCGCTCTCTAAAAAATAAGATATGCGTAAAAAGATTGTAGCCGGAAACTGGAAAATGAACAAAACACTTCAGGAAGCGAATACACTTGCTTCGGAAGTACTGGGCATGGTTAACGATGAAGTTAACGGAGACGTAAAGGTAATTTTCTGTACTCCGTTCCCGTATCTCCAGTCGGTTAAAACAATTGTTGGAAACAATACCCGCATATCGGTTGCTGCACAGAATTGCAGTGAGCACGAATCGGGGGCTTATACCGGTGAAACATCGGCCGTCATGTTGAAGTCGATGGATATTCCGTATGTGATCCTCGGTCACAGCGAGCGCAGACAATATTTTGGAGAAGATGGAAAACTGCTCGCGAAGAAGGTTGATGTAGCCCTGAAGAACGGCCTGTCACCCATTTTTTGCTGTGGCGAACTTTTGGAAATCCGCGAAAAGGGAACTCATGAACAACTGGTGAAGCAGCAGGTTGAAGAAAGCCTGTTTCATTTATCGGCCGATGACCTTAGGAAAGTGGTAATTGCCTACGAACCCGTTTGGGCGATCGGCACCGGAAAAACGGCTACTGCACAACAGGCGCAGGAAATGCACGCAGTAATTCGTAAACATATTGCCGGCAAGTACGGCCAGTCAACCGCAGACGATATTTCCATTCTTTATGGCGGCAGTGTGAATGCAGCAAATGCAAAAGAATTATTTGCGAATCCTGATGTGGATGGCGGCCTGGTGGGCGGAGCTTCTCTCAAGTCGCGCGAGTTTACAGAAATCGTAAAAGCGATTTAATCAATACCGGCCACCCCATGTATTACACGCGGCTGCAGGTAATCTGCGATTCTGAATTTTCTGAAATCCTTCAGGCTGAAATTTCCGAAGCCGGGTTCGATACGTTCATGGAAATTGAGAATGGCTTTGAGGCGTATGCCGAACAGGAAAACTTCGACAAAAATATCCTTCACGAAATCCAGCAACGATACAGCGCCCTTACTCCCCTCACATTTTATCAGGATAAGATTGAAAAGAAGAACTGGAATGAGGAGTGGGAGAAAAACTATGAACCCGTTATTGTTGACGACCGCGTAATCATTCGTGCGGGCTTTCATCAACCCGCCAAAAACTATCCGCACGATATTATCATTACCCCGAAGATGTCGTTTGGAACAGGCCATCACCAGACAACCCATTTGATGGTAAAAACACAACTCGAAATGGATCACGCGAATAAAGTTGTGATGGATGCCGGGTGTGGAACTGCAGTGCTGGCCATCATGGCCTCGAAGCTTGGCGCAAAAAAGATTGAAGCGTTTGATATTGATGAGTGGAGTGTAATCAATGGGAAGGAGAACGCTGAAGTCAATAACTGCGACAACATCAACATCCGTCAGGGTAAAATCAGTGACCTCACATTCGAAGATGACTTCGATATTATTCTCGCCAACATCAATAAAAACATCCTGCTCCAGGAAATGCATCAGTATGCAGCCTATCTGAAGCCGGACGGATTGTTATTGCTAAGCGGATTTTACGATCAGGATATTCCTGATTTGTTGAAGTCGGCCAATCAATACACACTCATGCAGGTAAAATCGCACGAACGCGAAAAGTGGGTTTCGTTGCTGCTGAAGAAATCTTAGTACAGCCACGCAGGCTCGCCTGTGTAATCAACACATCCGTCATACCTTCCCGGAATCGGAACATACCGAAGTGCCTGTGTTGCGCCAGGCTCTGAAGTGAAATATCCCCATAAGGTCAACTGCTTCACCATGGAAAAATAATGATCAGGCTCTTCTTCTTTTTTTGATTGGTTGAAAGCCGATGCTTCGTGGTCGAGTTTTGTGAGTAGCTCCAGCTTTTTATCAGCAGAGAGATTCAGGAAGCTATCGCGATACGTTTCGCGACACAACGCGATCAACTTGTTCACACCATCTACAAATGTTTTTTGTTCGATTTCAGAATAACAATCTGCCACGATGGTTTTCATGAACGCACCGATGCGGGCCGCCTTTGCGCCGGGCGAAGAGGCCGATTCCGGAAGAATGGTGTCGCCAATTTCATCGAGGAGATCGGAATCGATGTCGTTCAGTGAGCCAATGTTCTTTTCTGCGGGCGTGCAACCGCTTAGAAAAATCTGCGCACCGGTAATCGTTACACCTAACAAGGTCGCCGTTGCCGCAAGTGCTTCTCTCCGGTTCATAAATTTCCTTTTTTCATTTCTTCCACCGCGTGGTTAGCTGCCCGTGCGGTTAATGTCATGTATAAAATAGAGGGGCTTTGATTTCCTGTGCTGGTCATGCACGCGCCATCCGTAACAAAAACGTTTTTGCAATGATGAAGCTGATTCCACTCGTTAAGCATCGAAGTTTTAGGATCGCGGCCCATCCGTACGCCACCCATCTCATGAATATCAAGTCCGGGCGGTTGTTTGTTGTCAATCGCATTCAGAATTTTTCCGCCGGCTTTGGTAAGCATCTCCTGACTTTGCTCCAGAAAGTCTTTAACCATCTTCTCATCGTTGTCGTCATATCCTACGGAAGTCACCAGAAGAGGAATGCCCCACTGATCTTTTTCTGTTTCGCTTAGGCGGACGTGATTGGTCTTCTTGGGAACCGTTTCGCCCTGCATGTACATATACATTTCCCACGGGCCTGGTTTGCTGATGGCATCTTTGTAGTCGGCACCCAACTGCGGCTTGTCGGCCGGCTGCGATGCGCGCGTGCGATACGCTGCCGAGAATGTGGTGAACCCGCCAACATAGTCCATTTCCTGTTTGCCGAGGTTGCGGTAGTTGGCAAGAATTCCTTCCGTTGGATTTCGAACGTAATAGTATTTGTCGGTGAAACCTTCGAACGATGCGTTAACAAATCCACGATAAAGATGAAAGCCTATGTATTTGCCGAGTGTATCGCTGTCGTTACCCAACCCATTGGGGAATCGGTTGCTGGTTGAGTTCAGCAAAACAAGATTACTGTTTAGGGCAGATGCGTTCAGAAAAGTAATCCGTGAAAAATATTCTGTTATTTCTTTGGTGTTCGAGTCGATGATGCGTACACCGGCAGCGTTCCCTTTTTGGTCATCGTATATAATAGAATGAACAACCGAAAACGGCCGCACGGTAAGATTACCGGTTTTTGCGGCCCATGGCAATGTAGTAGAGTTGGAGCTGAAATACGATCCGTACGGACAGCCCCGCATGCACAGGTTGCGTGCCTGGCACTGACCCCGACCTTGCTTGAGATGGATTTCGTTGGGTTGCGACAAATGTGCCCACCGTCCCTGAACCAAAAATCTGTTTTTATACTCTTTTAAAAGCGTTTGCTTCATGTGATTCTCCACACAATTGAATTCGAAAGGCGGAAGAAATTCACCATCGGGCATCGATTCGATGCCGTCTTTATTTCCGCAAACACCGATAAACTTTTCAACATGCGAATACCAGGGCGCAACATCTTCATAGCGGATCGGCCAATCGATTCCGTACCCGAGTTTGGCGGGCGCTTCAAACTCATGCTTGCTCCAGCGCTGGCAGGCGCGTCCCCAGATCAGAGATTTGCCACCAACCTGATAGCCGCGAATCCAATCAAACGGTTTATCCTGCACATAAGGATGATCCTTATCCTGAATAAAGAAGTGTGCGGTATCTTCCCCAAAGCCAGCCGCTTTGCTGATGAGCGGATTTTCTTTCAGAAACTGGTTCGACATGCGGCCGCGGTGCGGAAGTTCCCACGGCTTTTTCATCATGGTCGGGTAATCTTTCAGGTGCTGAACATCCCGTCCGCGCTCAAGCACTAGCGTTTTCAATCCAAGTTCACACAATTCCTTTGCCGCCCAGCCGCCCGAAATACCCGAACCGATCACAATGGCATCGTATGTATTTTTTTCTTTGCCCCCTGAGTTTACCTGTACTGTTTTTGCAAGCATGTGGTTGAGATAACGTACTATAAGAATACACATTAGGCCGATGCGATGCCAGCGGAATTCTTATGACCGGAACCAACACATGGTGATGAATTTCACGTTATAGTCATTAATAATTAACGGGATACCCGGTTTTAGCTTATTTCGGCATTATTTGCGAATTTCAGGGGTTTTTGACTGCGTGAAAAAGACTGTTTTTCATATTCTCTCGGTACTGCTAACTACATCGGTTTGCTTCGGGCAAAACGATACCCCGGTAAGCATGAGCTTTGCCGACAGTGTCCGGATTGTGATGGAAAACACGCGGAATCTGGATGCCACTGCCGTTGGCGCGGGCTTCTCGACTGCCTGGAATAATATAAGCCTCGATCAGCAGCAGCTTATCAAACGCCAAACGACCATCATGCGCAAGAAGGGTTATAAGCTTCGGCCGTACCTGGTGCCGTATTTCGGAGCGATTTCGGCAGCGATAAATATTGAAGGGTCGGACGCCACACAACTTGGCGATTTTTTGAAAGTGTCAGGTAAGGTTATCGAAAACTATAAACCCGCACGTGCCCTTACGTTCTTTAACACATCGCGCGATTTTTTTGAGCGCCACACGCTCTTCGCGGATAAATCGTACCGGCTCTATGCGCGGGAGGGCAGCTACACCTTCGAATACCTGGAGTTTATTCCGCCACCACCCGATACAACCACTTCGGATGATCAATACAATAATGATACATGGGTTGATGAACCGGTGGATACTGTCTACCACGAACCGCCTCCCTACTGGCTAACGCCCGCCCCGCAACCGAATGTGGAGGGAGCCGTGATCCGGTTTACCGGAACCAACCTCAACTTTGTTACGCCCTATGACTCCGTATTCCTAAGTAACACCAAAGGAGTCTTTTCATTAACGGATAATCTCTTTGTTGGAGAAGAAGGTAAGTTCGACTGGTCGTCAGCGTTGCTGAATCCTCAGGATGTTAACTGCAATTTTACTGTATACAATTTCAATACAAAGCGGCCGGAGCTTAAGGCTGATCTCGTTAACCTGAACTATGCAGGGAAAACACCGGGCTACATCGCCGGAAAGTTTGAGTTTAAATCACAGGCGCGGAAAGATTCCGTAGCATCCAGCTACCCCCGGTTCACATCGTATCAAAACAATCTCGAAATCCAGGGGTTCGGCGATGAAAAAATGCATTACTCGGGCGGTTTTTCTCTCTGGGGAAATCAGATCAAGAGTGTATCCGTTAACAATGATCCGTCAACACTGATCATTTCCGATGAGAGCGAAAAGAAATTCAAAGCCATCTCCACCGAGTTTAACTTCAAAGATTCAACGGTTTTGTCTGACCATGCCCAGTTCACGATCTATCACGGTAACGACTCACTCACGCACCATTCGGTGCAGATGAAATATGACTACGGTAAGCAAAAGCTGTTGTTGCAGAGTGAAAAAGGATTGATGCGTAATGCCCCGTATTCATCTTCTTTCTTCAACATGGATTTTTCTGCGCACTCCATCCGCTGGGATTTGAAGTCCGACAGTCTTGACATTTCCACCCGCGGTGCGCGTGCTACCGTGCCGATGATTCTGGAGTCGGTTGATTATTATGGGCCTGATGATTTTAAAGCGCTGGAAGGGATGGGATTTGATTTTCACCCGCTGGCACTGGTGGCAAACTTTTGTATCCGAAACAATACGCGTGAGTTGCATACCGGCGACCTGGCGCAGCAATCCGGTTACGACATTTTTGCTATTCAAAAGGCCGTTGAGTTTCTGTCACAGAAGGGACTATTGGAATATTGGCCACATGGCGACCGGGTACTTGTGAAGGAAAAAACCATCACGCAATACCTGGCATACAAAGGAGAGATCGACTACGACAATTTGAAAATTCAGTCCGTTTCCGGATCGTACGTTCAAACCGACCTCAAGGCTCCGGTTTATCCGAACGCTTCGCTGAATTTCAAAAAGCGAAACATGGTAGTGCGCGGTGTGGAGGGTTTTAACGTGAGCGATTCACTCAACGTTTACATCAAGCCCGACAGCAGTACCATCACGGTTTTACAAAATCGCGATATCAAATTCGATGGAACGATTACAGCCGGGAACTTTGAAATAACCGGAAAGCAATTCACACTTAAATACGACAGCTTCTTTATCAGCCTGGATAAAATTGATTCGATCAATTTTTATTCCATGGAAAAAAATGCGCGCGGACAAATGGTGCGCAAGAAAATTAACAACTCGATGGTAGGCGCAGATTCAACGGCTGCTGCCGCAGGCGGGATGAGCAATGCTGCCAAAACATCGGGTACCCTGTATATCAATCGCCCGAATAACCGGTCTGGCAAAGAAAAGATCCCAAACTATCCCCGGTTGGATGCAGCCGCAGGTGGAGTAATCTATTTCGATCGACCGGAAATATTGAATGGTGTATATGACCGGTCTGTATTTTTTGTCGTACCGCCCTTCAAACTCGACAGCTTGAATGATGCCGATCCGGCCTCACTAAACTTCGATGGATCCTTTGTGTCGAGCGGGATGTTCCCGAGCTTCAAAGAGAAACTGCATTCCATGCCCGATAAGTCGCTGGGTTTTGAACACAATGTTCCAAAAAGCGGATACCAATTATATAAGGGTGATGGAAAACTCTTCGGAACCATTCGCCTCGATAAGAAGGGCCTCCGGTCACCGGGTAAAATCGAGTATCTCGCAGCGACAGTATACTCTGATGACTTTGTGTTCTACCCCGATTCGGTTTCTTCGAAAGGAGCGCGGGCAACAATCTCCCAGAAGCAATTTGGCGCTGTCTTGTTCCCCGAGGCTTCACTTCCAAAATATCAGATGAAGTGGTTCCCGAAACAGGATCAAATGAAGATCCGGAACACCGATGTGCCTTTTAATTTCTATGATAGCACAGCACAGTTTACCGGCACCCTTACCATTTCAAAAAGCGGTGTGGCAGCAATTGGTAAACTTGAAACGCGCGGTTCAGAATTGCGCTCGCGGCAAATGAGTTTTACCGGAAATGATTTTAGTGCACGCCATGCAAGCTTCAAGGCCAAATCAGACGATGCCCTGAAGCCGCTGATTGACGGTACCGATGTTCGCGTGAAGTTTAACCTGGAGAAGAACTATGCCGACATCAGCCCGGAAGTGGAGGGCGTTGCCGCGATTGATTTTCCGTTCGCACAGTTCAAAACATCCATTCCAAAAGCACAATGGGATTTGAATACGCAAAAAATCACGATGACGAAAAATCCTGATGTCCCGATCGAGAACTCTTACTTCTACACCACCCGTGCCGATCTGGATTCACTTGCGTTCAATGCAGAAAAGGCCGTATACGATTTGAAGACGCAGGAGATGCGCGTAAGCGGAATTCCATACATTACGGTGGCGGATGCTCGCATCACACCAGAGAATGGAGAAGTGCTCATTCTTGAAAACGCCCGAATTGAAACCCTGAAGAATACAACGATTATTTTGGATACCCTGAATGGTTATCACCGACTTACCGAGGGCGTGGTCGACATTTTTTCACGCAATGAGTTTGCCGGTTATGCAACCTATCAGTATGTGAACTTTTTGAAGGATACGTTCGCGATTAAAATGACCGACTTCCACCTTGAGCCGGTAGTTGAAACAGAACAATCGAAAAGATTCCAGCGCAGAAAAACGATGGCCTCCATGCAAACGGTAGGGGTGGGCCACGTTGCCGAAGAGGATAAACTGGTGTTGGGTGCGGGTATGTTTTACAAAGGCGATCTCACGATGTTCGCTACCAAGCCTGCACTTCAGTTAACCGGCTTCGTAAAACTCGATCTGAAAAAAATCAAAAATTATAACGCCTGGATTCAGTATTCGCAAAGTGGTGATGAGCCCGAAGTGTTGATCAATTTCGACAACGCCCTTACCGAGGAGGGCAAAAAGGTTGATGCAGGCTTGCATTTCTCCGCACAGGAAAATGACTTATACATCACATTCCTGAACGACAAAGGCGAAGATGACGATGACTTTTTCGTTCCGACCGGAACATTGTATTACGACACCGCTTCACGCGAATATAAAATTGAAGACCGCGAAAAATCGGCTGGCAATAAACTGTCGGGTAAAGTGTTTGCTTATAACGATGAGACGTCACAAATACGATTTGAGGGGCCCGTTAACCTGTTTAAAGGAACGAAAGATTTTACCGTAACGGCATCGGCACTCGGCAGCGGAAATGTGCAAACAAACGACATCCGCATGAATAGCCTGGTGATCGTAAACACAACAGTGATCCCTCCGGCGTTCGATCTGATGGCACAAGACCTGATCGCGGTCATTCAAAACGAGGGTGCTGATGAAGGCCGGGGCGATCAAACCGAACTCCTCTACAAAATTGCCGACATCGTGGGCGAACGAAATGCCAAAGATTTTGAGACCCGCAGCGCACAAGGCTATGTGTCGCTCGGTACGATGGCCGAAACCGCGAAGGCACTCACATTTGCCAATGTTAACCTGAAATGGTCAGTTTCGCACAAAGCTTTTTATAGCGAGGGGCCGCTGGGAATTTCAAACAGTTACCGAAACGACATTAATGGAGCTTTCGAGGGCTTCATGGAAATCAAGAAAACGGAAGACGGAGCGTCTGTATTTAATGTTTTCTTCAAAGCTTCTCCAGAATCGTGGTATTATTTTGGGTTTGAAGACAACCGCCTGCTGATGTACTCATCGAACGAAAATTTTAATACCGTAGTCGCAAAGAAGACAAATTCCGGCAAGGCAAAAATCGGAGAAGTGGTTTTTGTTCCGGGTAGCGAAGAGGAAACAAAAGCGTTCATTAATCGCTTTCGGTTGGAATACCTGGGAATTGAAGTTCCTTACAGCTTGTCAGACGGCCCTTCTGACAAGAAAAAGGGCGATCAGAAGAAGGATGATAAAGACGGGTTTTAATGCTGCCGTCAACCGCTCCGGTTACTGGCTCTGATTTCCTTTTGAACAATAGTTTTACCCTGTAATTTGCAGGCAGCTTTTTTGAATTATTTACTATGATAAAAGAATACCTCTCCCAAAACAAAGACCGCTTTCTTTCTGAACTGTTTGACTTGTTACGCATCCCTTCGGTATCGGCCGACAGCAAACACGCTGCCGATGTACGGAAAGCCGCAGTGTTTCTGCTGGAGAAACTCAAAGCCGCAGGTGTTGATCAGGTTGAATTGTGCGAAACGGCCGGCCACCCGATTGTGTTTGGTGAGAAAATCATTAATCCGGCTCTTCCTACCGTGCTGGTGTATGGCCACTACGATGTGCAGCCACCCGATCCACTGAATCTCTGGACGTCACCTCCGTTTGAGCCCGTCATTAAAGACGATAAAATTTATGCACGCGGTTCATGCGATGACAAAGGCCAGGTGTACATGCACGTAAAAGCATTCGAAGCCATGACGAAGCTGAATGCCCTGAACTGCAACATCAAGTTTATGATTGAAGGCGAAGAAGAAGTAGGGTCTGAACACCTGGCTACCTTCGTGAAAGAAAATAAAACCAAACTGAAGGCCGATGTAATTCTGATATCGGACACAGCAATAATTTCACTCGATCATCCGTCTATTACTGTGGGCCTGCGTGGGTTGAGTTATATGGAAGTTGAAGTAACAGGCCCTAACCGTGACTTGCATTCAGGTGTTTATGGAGGTGCTGTTGCAAACCCGATTAACGTTCTCAGCAAGATGATCGCTTCGCTGCATGATGAGCGGGGTCGTGTAACCATACCCGGATTCTACGACAAAGTGGTTCAGTTAAGTGCATCCGATCGGGAAGCAATCAACAAAGCTCCGTTCTCACTCGAGAACTATAAAAAAGACTTGAATATCGATGATGTAAAAGGCGAAGACGGCTACACCACCGTTGAACGTACCGGCATACGCCCTACACTGGATGTTAACGGAATCTGGGGCGGCTATACAGGCGAAGGCGCGAAGACGGTATTGCCCTCGAAGGCATACGCCAAAATTTCCATGCGCCTTGTTCCCAATCAGGACAATGGTGAAATCTCCGAATTGTTTGCGAAGCACTTCAAGTCTATCGCCCCCAAATCTGTAAAAGTAAAAGTAACCGCACTTCACGGAGGTCAGGCTGCTGTTACGCCCACCGACTCAAAGGCATTTCAGGCAGCAAGCGCAGCGTTCGAAGAAGTTTGGGGCAAGCGGCCAATTCCTACCCGCGATGGAGGAAGTATCCCGATCGTGGCACTTTTTAAGAAAGAACTTGGTTTAGATACCGTGCTGATGGGTTTCGGCCTCGACTCCGATGCCATCCACTCACCCAACGAACACTATGGAATAAAGAACTTCATGCTTGGAATTGAAACCATCACCGCGTTCTACAAGCATTTTTCGAAATCATAATCATCATACCCGGCATTAATCGTTGATCTGAACATGACACTCAAAAAAGCCCTCCTGTTATTTTCCCTTTTGCTGATTTTTTTCGCGCAGTCCGTTGCGCAGGTGCTTGAGCCGGCTAAGTGGTCGTGGGCGAGTTCCAAAACATCAGTAAAAGCCGGAGACGAGCTTGAGTTGATTTTTAAAGTTACGATCGAAGACAACTGGTACATCTACGCCAACGATTTTGATCCGGAATGCGGACCCATGCTTACCGAGGTAAAATTTCCGAATGCAAAAGGATTTAAAGCCATCGGTAAACTTAAAGCCATCAATCCCAAAACCAAACACGATGAAACGTTCGGGTGCGATGTTAAAATCTTTGAACACAATGCTGAGTTCAGACAGAAGATAAAAATTCTTTCAGTTGATGCGATAGTTTCCGGAACATACGAAGGGCAGACCTGTACAGACGCGGGCAAATGCATTCCGTTCGATGGCGAATTCACAATTGCAGACCTCACCATTACAGCGGGTACAACCTCACAGGTACAGCAAGCACCTGATCCGGTGAAAGAAACTACGGTCAATCCGCAGAAGCCGCAAGTTCAGAAGGCAGAAGTTGTGGTTGACACCGTTAACGTAAAACCGGAAACGAAACCACAATATGGTGCTGAAGTTTCCGGACCGGTGCTCGACAAAACCATTCTCGAGGGCGAACCAACCTATGGAAACGATTCATTCTGGACATTGCTCGTACTCGCGTTCATTGCTGGATTAACTTCGTTGATTACACCCTGCGTGTTCCCCATGATCCCGATGACCGTTACATTCTTTTTGAAGGATACACAAACCAAACGGGAAGGGATTAAGAAGGCAATTATTTTCGGCTTGTCGATCATCGTGCTGTATTCCTCTGCCGGAACAATATTCGCAATTCTGCTTGGCCCCGAAGGCCTGAATGCACTGGCCACTAACTGGGCGTTAAACCTCTTCATTTTTGCAGTGTTCCTGATTTTTGCGCTTTCCTTCTTCGGACTATTTGAAATCAATGCGCCTTATCAGCTCGTAAATAAAATTGATCAGAAAGCTGAAAAAGGCGGTCTTACCGGAGTGTTCTTCATGGCGTTTACCCTGGTGCTGATTTCTTTCAGTTGTACGGTACCGATCGTGGGAAGCGTTCTTGCACTCTCTGCCGGCGGACAAATTTTGAAGCCGATTCTAATGATGTTCTCCTATTCATTGGCGTTTGCATTACCCTTTGCCTTCTTTGCATTCTTCCCGGAAGTCATCAAAAGCATGCCCAAGTCAGGCGGCTGGTTGAATGCAGTAAAAGTCACGTTGGGGTTTCTTGAACTTGCGCTTGCGCTGAAGTTCTTCAGCATTGCCGATCAGGCGTATCACTGGGGACTCCTCGATCGCGATATCAACATTGCCTTATGGATTGTAATCTTCGGATTGCTCGGATTGTACCTGTTGGGGAAACTGAGGTTGCCACACGACAGCCCGATTGAAAAAGTTTCTGTTCCGCGCCTGTTGCTCGCAATATTGATTTTCACCTTTGTTGTATACCTCGTTCCCGGATTGTGGGGCGCACCGCTAAAAGCATTGGCCGGATACCTTCCGCCTCAGCACACGCACGACTTTGATCTGGCTGCTATGATTGAAGACAAGCAGAAGGGCGAATGCGATGAACCCAGGTATGCCGATTTCCTCCATCTGCCTCACGGACTAACGGGCTTCTTCGATTACGAACAAGCGCTGGCCTGTGCACGGGCTCAGAATAAACCTGTATTCATCGACTTTACCGGCCACGGTTGTACCAACTGCCGCGAGATGGAAGCAGTAGTGTGGAGTGATCCGGCCGTGTTGAAGAGATTAAAAGAAGATTTCGTGATTGTGGCATTGTATGTTGATGACAAAACCGAATTGCCCGAAGCGGAGTGGGTGACATCGAAGTATGATGGTAAGGTGAAAAAAACCATCGGTAAGAAGAATGCTGATATTCAAATCGCCAACCTCGATAACAATGCACAGCCGTTTTATGTATTGGTTGGCCCCGACGAAAAAGTGCTTGCATGGCCGTACGGTTATAATCGTGATGTAAAGAGCTTCGTTGAGTTCCTCGAACGCGGAAAGAAGAAATTCAAAGAGCGCTATAAGTAACGATTTCTTAATGCGGGTTCAGTTAGCCCGCTTTTTGGATAATCTTCGGGAATGTCATATTTTTAATGAAAACGCAGGGTTTTTTACCGCTCGTAACTTTTTAAACGGGTATATTTGCCGTTCTATTTTTTGGCAGAATAAATACGTGAGGCGATGAAAAGACATTTAGGAAGATTTTTTTCTGTTTTATTGATTTTGCTGGCTGCACTGACGGCAAACATGTTCAATCCCTATCCGGAAGTTCAAAACCTGCGAAGCGGATATTATGTCGATGACGTTGATCTGAATTTCGCGCAGCCCGTTTATCGCTATGGCCTGAATGTCAATAATCACATTGTAATTGAAGAGAAGGTAAAGAAGAATGAATTCCTCGCGGACATTCTTACTGCTTACAATGTTCCCGTAAAACTTATCAATCAGCTTGCAGCGCTTCCGCGGAATGTTTTTGATGTGCGTAAAATTGCCCCGAATAAAAAATACACATTATTCTGCTCACCCGATTCATTGCGCACCGCGAAAGCCTTTGTGTATGAGCCAAACCCGATCGACTACATTGTTTTTACATTCGATGAATCACTTACCGTTGATGTATGTCAGCGCGAGGTAACGATTGAAGAGAAGAGCATCTCCGGGGTAATCCAATCGTCACTTTCCCAAACGATCAACGAAATGGGCATCTCGCACGAACTCACCAATAAGTTTGTGGATATTTTCGCCTGGCAAGTTGACTTTGCACGCCTGCAGAAAGGTGACGTGTTCAAGCTTGTGTATGAAGAAGTGTCTGTCGAAGGCCGTGCGATCGGAGTACGCAACATCAACGGAATCTACTTTGAACATTTCGGTTCCGGCTATTACGCAATCCCATTCGATCAGGGAAACGGTGTTGATTACTTCGGGGAAGACGGCAAGAGCCTTCGCAAAGCCCTGTTGAAGTATCCGATCGAATTTACCCGCATCAGTTCACGCTACACCGGCAGAAGATTCCACCCGGTTCAGAAAATTTTTAAAGCGCACCTCGGAACAGATTTCGCTGCTCCACAGGGAACTCCTATCCGTTCCGTGGGCGATGGAATTGTAGAGGAGGCGCAATACAAATCAAACAACGGTAACTACGTTAAAATCCGTCACAACGGAACCTACACAACACAATACCTGCACATGTCGCGAATCGACGGTTCGGTACGAGCCGGATTGCGCGTTCGTCAGGGGCAGGTTATCGGTTATGTAGGCAGCACCGGCCTTGCCACCGGCCCTCACCTGTGTTACCGTTTCTGGAAAAATGGCGTTCAGGTCGATGCATTGCGTGTAGAACTTCCGGCTTCGGAACCTATTAAACCTGAACACCAGAACGCTTTTGAAGAGGCGCGCGCAGCGGTGATGCTTAAGCTTGACGGAATCCCTTCGCCCGCGCAGCAATCGTTCGCGAAAGTTTTGTAGCCAGTAAAAACTTTTGTCAGCCCCGCATTCGTTATTTTTAACAATTGCGTTAATTATGTTCTGCAGGGCGTGAGCCCCGATGGAGCATTATCTTGTTTGTAACCGTGCTGAAGAGACTGTTTTTCATTGTAATCGTTTTGGGTATCACACCCGCCCTTGCTCAAAAGGTTGGTTTGGTGCTGAGCGGAGGGGGAGCCAAGGGTATCGCACACATCGGGGTACTTAAAGCGCTCGAAGAAAACGATATCCCCATCGACTATATCGTTGGAACTTCCATGGGAGGAATCATCGGGGGTTGCTACGCAGCCGGCATGAGCCCGGATGCCATCGAGCGAATGGTGTTGTCGGAAGATTTTTTGCGTTGGGTAAACGGTTATCCCGAAAGCAAAGTCAATTATCACTACGCACGTTCCGAAGACGGACCTTACTTTTTAAAGCTCAACCTTTCGCTTGATTCAACCTTTTCGTTTCAGTTCAACTCAAGCCTGGCAAACGATGTTTCACTGAACTTTGCGTTAGCCGAGAAAATGGCCCAGGCAGGCGCAATTTCCAATAATAATTTTGACAGCCTGTTCATTCCCCTGCGGGTGGTTGCAGCCGATGTGTTCACACAGTCGGAAGTTGTTCTCAAAAAAGGTTCATTAAGTGATGCGTTGCGGGCAACGCAAACCGTTCCGTTTTTTTATAACCCCATCCGGGTCGATGGCCGGTATTTGTTTGACGGAGGTGTGTATAACAATTTCCCGGTTGATGTACTACAGCGCGAATTCAAACCTGAAGTGATTGTCGGCTCGAATGTGTCCTCTAAAATTTTTAACGAGTACCCGTACGACCAGGACGATAAGCTGATCGCCAATTCGCTATTGTATATGCTGTTGGACAAATCCGATCCTGCCGCCATTCCGGAAACAGGCGTTTATATCCAGCCTGACCTCGAAGGATACAGTTCGCTCGAGTTCAAGTTTGCACGCGCCCTCATCGACAGTGGCTATGCGCAAACCATGCGGAGAATGCCGGAGCTCAAGCAGAAGATTGCGGCACGTACATCATGCGAAGAAGTGGTGGCCAAACGGAACAATTTTAATAATCAGAATAAGCCGTGGGTGTTTGAAAAACTCACCTTCAAGTCGTTCAACTCCCGACAACGCAAATACATCCGCAGAATTTTTAAAATCGGATCCGTTCGAAAGAAGACATTGTACTACCATAACATCCGCGAGGGGTATTACAAACTTGCCTCCGAACCGTACTTCTCAAACGTCTATCCTTCGATGCCGTTCAACAGCGCCTCGAACAAGTTTGTACTCCAGCTAACCAAACGGGCACAAAAGAATTTTCAGGTTGACTTCGGAGGAGTAATTGCTACCCGCGACATCAGCAACATCGCGCTGGGCCTTAACTATTATTACTTTAATAATGTGCTCACACATGCGTTTGCAGGTTTTCAAACCGGAAGTTTTTACAAATCGGCACTCCTGCGAACACGCTTCGATCTTCCCATCCTCGATCGCTTCTACGTTCAGCCGGAAGCGATGTTCAATGGCTGGGATTACACCGAAGGGATCGACATTCTGAAAGAAAAAAATACGCCCACCGTACTCAAACGCTTCGACAGAAGGGTAGGCCTGCACATTGGTAAGGCCGTTGGCAAACAGTTTAAAGTCGACATGGCTTTCGAAGCGTTTAACAACGATGATTATTTCGGCAATAAGAAAGTATTTGTCAGCTCCGATACGCTTGACCATCTGCGGTTGGAAGGATTCAAGACAGGAGTAACATTTTCCATGAACGATTTAAATCGTAAGCAGTATGCGTCATATGGTAAGGCATATTCGATCAGCGGAAATTTTTACAATGTTAAAGAAGACTACAGCCCGGGTAATACAGCCGATGACAGCAAAGTGATAAACTCAGCAACGCACAAGTGGTTTCGGATCAAGGCAACGGCCGAACACTACTTCACCCGCGGATGGTATCGGCCCGGCGTTTATGCGGAAGCTGTACTGTCGAATCAAAAATTCTTTACCAACTATTTCGGAACCATCATCAACACGCCGGCTTTCTTTCCCCTTCAGGATAGCAGGACATTGTTGTTGGAGAACTTTCGCGCCTTTAATTATGCTGCTTTTGGCGTGCGAAACATCTTTACCATCAAAGACAAACTGGACTTCCGCCTGGAGGGCTATGCCTTTAAACCCTTTGAACACATCATGGAGGCAGGCAACCAGGACGCGGTTGATCAGATTGAATTCACGCAGATTTTCTTTGCGGGCACCGGAAGCGTAGTGTTCCATTCTCCGGTCGGTCCGGTTGCCTTAAGCGTGAATTACTATGACGACCCGGAAAACAAGTTCGGGATCCTTCTTCATGTAGGGTTTTTACTCTATAAAAACCATATCCTTGAGTAAACACCCGTAATGGCTTGATCCGAGGCCTGGGTTCACGGCTTATTTTTGACCCCGTAATGTATTATTTTCGGTCAATTTTAAATTTTTGCCTAAGTTTATTGTTTGGAATTTAACCGTCAGGAGACTCATGAAGAGACTACTACCCGTACTTACAATCTTATTAGCAATGTCTTTTGGAGCTTCTGCACAGGTGGTGCAATGGGCCTCCAAAGTACTTGATTTCTCATCCGAATTGACGCATGCCCAATATTCGGCTCAGCAGGCACTGGGAAAGCCCAATGTAATGCCAGCAGGGGGCGACAACCCGAATGCCTGGATGCCCGACAAGCCCAACCGCAAGGAATTTCTCAAGCTCGGCTTCGACAAGCCCATGAGCATCAAACAGATTGCCATTGCAGAGTCTTATAACCCCAGCGCCCTCTACCGCGTTTTGGTATACGATGAGGCCGGCAAGGAATATGAACTAAGTACCTTCAACCCGATGGCCATTCCCATGAAAGGCCGGATGATGAACTTCTTCCTCGAGCCCACTCCCTATAAAGTGGCAGCCATAAAACTTGAGTTTGACGGAGCTGCAACACCCGACTACTACGCCATTGACGCAGTCGCCATTTCCGACTCGAATTATCCGATCGTAGCATTTATCCCCACACCAGAACTTCTTGCATCCGGCATCGTAACGGAAGTGCTTGATAAGAATGTGAACAGCGATGTAAATGAATTGAACCCGATACTTTCACCGGATGGAAAGACACTTTACTTCAGCCGTACCAATCACCCCGATAACGCTGGCGGAAAGAAGGACAAAGAAGACATCTGGTATTCCGAACTGGGAGCCGACGGTAAATGGCAGCTCGCCAAAAATGCCGGAGCACCGCTGAACAACGAGTATCCAAACTTTGTGAGCGCCATCAGTTCAACAACCCCTGACGGGAAATCGGTGATCATGCTGTTGGGTAATAAGTATGACGAAAAGGGCGACAGCAAACTGGCCGGAGTTTCCATGAGTTCAAATGTCGGCGGCAACTGGACAAAACCGGTAGCGCTTAAAATAGAAGACGACTACAACTTCCACGAGAAGGCAAATTATTTCCTCGCGAACAATCGGAAAACACTTTTAATGTCCGTGCAACGTGACGACTCACGGGGCGATCGTGATTTATATGTTTCGTTTATGAAGGCCGACAGCAGTTGGTCACGCCCGCTGAATCTGGGTGCCATGGTTAACACCGCAGGCGAAGAGTCGGCTCCGTTCCTCGCGCTTGATGATAAAACACTTTACTTCTCTTCTAACGGCTTCAGCGGCTATGGCGGTACCGACATCTATGTAAGCAAACGATTGGATGATACCTGGACAAACTGGTCAGAGCCCGAAAACCTTGGTCCGGATATTAACTCGCCAAAGGAAGATTTGTTCTTTAACATTCCCGCCAACAGTGAGTACGCGTATTACTCACGTGGCGTGTCAGACAACAACACCGACATTTTCAGAATTAAACTGCCAATCATGAGAAGCCCGGAAATCTGGGTTACTGTGCGCGGCAAACTGGTTGACGGTAAAACGGGCGAACCGATTGGTGCTAAAATTATTTACGAGCGTCTGCCTGATGGAACCGATGTAGGCATTTCGCAATCCGACCCGAAAACCGGTGAGTATGAAATCAAACTTCCGGCCGGGCATCTATATGGTATCCGGGCGGAAGCTGACGGCCATGTTTCCGAAAGTCAGAACCTCGACCTGAGAGATGCAAAAGGTGACAAGATCATTACCGGTCAGGACTTCAGATTACAGCCAATCAATGTGACACCGATCGATTCCGGTGTGACCGTAACACTCAACAACATCTTCTTTGATTTCGATCAGGTAACGTTGAAAGCAGAGTCATATTCTGAACTGGATCGCGTTGTAAAAATGATGACTGAGCGCGCAACCATGACCATCGAGATTGACGGCCATGCCGACGCAACCGGTCCTGAGCAGTACAACCTCGATCTTTCGAAGCGCAGAGCCGCAGCGGTACAAAAATATTTAACCGGCAAAGGCGTTGATTCTTCACGGGTAACAATTGCGTTCTTTGGTGAAAAGAAGCCACTGGTTCCGAACACCACAAAAGAGAACAGACGCAAGAACCGCAGGGTTGAGTTTGTAATCGTGAAACCATAAAAATTTACCAGTATGCTCAAAAGGACGTTCATTCTCCTGGCTTTTGTTGCAGGCTCGTTACCGATACTCGCGCAATCGGCCGATAGTACCGTAGTGGCACAGGGCAAGATCATTAATGCGGAAACAAAAGAACCTGTTACGGCGAGAATCACGTATCAAAGTCTTCCGTATGGAAATAAAATGGGTGTGATTAATAACAGCAGCTATTCGTTTCCGATGTTTGATCGCGAACGGTACTCGATTTCAGTTGATGCGCCCGGGTATGTTTCGGCTAAGTTCATGCTTGATCCGGCTGAAGCAACAAACCTGAGCCTTGTGAAAGATATTGAGCTTACGCACGGAGAGTCGCATGCAAAGAAGAAACATGCTGTGGGCCACGTAATGGTATTGAACAACCTGATCTTTGAAGTAAACAAGAACAAGATTAACCCGGAGTCTTACCCGGAACTTGACATCGTGGTTAGCATGATGCGGGAGAACCCGAACATGGTAATTCAGCTGGAGGGCCACACCGACTTTGTCGGAAATCCGGAAAAACTGATGAAGCTTTCGCAGGATCGTGTGGATGCTGTGAAGAGCTACCTTACTTCAAAGAAAGTAAACAAGAGCAGAATTAAAACGAAAGCTTTTGGAGGAACCGCTCCCCTGTCGCGCGATGACACACCCGAAGCGCACCGGATGAACCGCAGGGTAGAACTACGTATCCTGGAAAATTAATTAGCAGCTACAAACGCTGGCAAAGATTTTTGCCGGGAAGAGAGAATTGCATGCATGCAGTTCTCTTTTGTTTTTCTGTCGAGCCCGCTTTGCTGAAGCGACAGCAATAGAATCTGTGAAAATTCTTCTGTCCGGAACGAGGAATACGTTGCATTCGCTTTCACCAGGTTGTCAACAGCACGCTGTAACTTTTCCTGATTGAAGGCATCAACAGCCATGTTATAAAATATAAGACCTCTGAGCTCATCAATCGAAACGGTGTTATACAGTTCTGCCTTGAACTTGTAATACGATTTATCCGATTGCCGTGCCGCTAACTGATTTTGCTTGTAAGTTTCTATGCGGGATTCAATGGCCGCCGGGTCGGTAACAAATCCGTTCGCGGCATCAGTAGCTTCCAGTAGAATCTGCCCTGATTGTGTCTCGGTTAAAATAAAAATGTGATAGTTCGTTTCAATGACCTCATGATCGATGTTGTAATGATGCAGGGCAAGAGAGAGCAAAATGGTTCCCGTTAAACAGTTGTATGAACCTTTTTGAAAAGTCTCATCCAGTGTGGCGAATGCGGCAAAGTCTTTCAAAAACCGCTGATGAGTTTTGGTGAAGATGTGACGTACCAATGCCTGCTCGCTCTTAATGGACTTGGCTTTCCGGTCGATTTTACTCAGAAAACTATCGAAGGCGTCAACGGACTGTGCTTTGCAGTCGCTCGAAACAAGAAATGAACTCAGGTAGGCGTTTACCGGAAAACTGGTAGGCGTGCCGTTGCCAGCATATGCTGAAACAGCCAATGAAAAAAATAATCCTATAACAGCACCCTTTCTCAATGTTACGCCAATGTTACCGTTGTGTTAACAAAGTTAATATTCGCGTAATACGAGGCAATAGGGCATCGAAAAACTTAACATTGGCGCGGAGTTGGAGGTTATTTGTTACCTTACTTGGCGATGACAATCATAGAAAAAAAGCCCCTTTTGAGTGAAATTTCGAACACTTTCCAGCAAAAGCACGGTGTTTTTAAGTCTTTCCGACTGGAGTCGGTCGCGGAGCGGAAAACGCGTCTCAGAAAGCTGAGAACCTGGGTTAAGGCCAATCAGCAGGCAATTCGCGAGGCTATGCATGCCGATTTTCGCAAGCCTGCCGCTGAAGTAGACACCACGGAAATCCTTCCGGTACTCGATGAAATCAAGCAGGCACTCGATAACCTCGATCGATGGGCGCAGGCAAAAAAGGTGGATGCATCACTCACCATGCTCGGCACCCGATCTGTGATCATGTATGAACCAAAAGGAGTTTGTCTGATTGTTTCACCATGGAATTATCCATTTAACCTTTCTGCAGGTCCGCTGGTTTCGGCACTTGCTGCAGGCAATGTGGTAATCCTTAAGCCGTCCGAGATGACTCCGCACACATCGGCATTAATCTCCCGCATGTGTCGCGAAGTGTTTACACAAAATGAGGTCTCGGTGTTCGAAGGCGGCACAGATGTTTCTCAGGAATTGTTAAAACTTCCGTTCGATCATATCTTTTTTACAGGAAGTCCATCAGTCGGAAAAATTGTGATGCGGGCGGCCGCTGAAAATCTTGCATCGGTTACGCTTGAACTGGGTGGAAAATCACCGACCATTGTTCTGCCATCCGCGAATGCGAAAGAAGCTGCTCAACGCATTGCCGTAACGAAGTTTATCAACAACGGACAAACCTGCATCGCCCCGGACTATGTTCTTGCACATGAAAGCATCGCAGGCTATTTGATTAAACACCTGAAAGAACAGATACCGGCACTTTTCGGTGGAACCGACAAAAAAATTTCCAATTCCCCCGACTACGCACGAATTGTTAATGAAAAACACTTTTCACGCTTGTCGGATATGTTGCGCGATGCCGAATCAAAAGGGGCAACGGTTGAAACGGGCGGCCAATTGGATTTCTCACAACGCTTTTTTGAACCCGTGGTGTTAAGTAACGTTTCGCATGCATCACGTGTGATGGAAGAGGAAATCTTCGGCCCCATTCTTCCCATACTCACGTATCAATCGCTGGATGAAATAATTCAATACATCAATGCCCGGCCCAAACCGCTTGCGCTCTATGTTTTTGGAACACGCCAGGCGGAGATAACACGGATCAAAAAAGAAACGTCATCCGGCACCGTATGCGTCAATGATTGCGCAATTCAGTTTCTTCACCCCAACCTTCCGTTTGGTGGCGTAAACACGAGCGGCATTGGCAAATCGCATGGATACTATGGATTTCTGGCGTTTTCGAATGAGAAGCCGGTTCTCCGGCAACGGACCGGCCTTACTGCGTTTCGATTTTTCTATCCACCCTATACACCAGGCGTTCAGCGCATGATCGGGTGGGTGCTTAAGCTGTTTTAACGGCTCGGATTCGGGTTAATTACGGTCAAGCGTGGCAAGGGCGTTGTGAACAAACCTGTCGCTACCGCCCGACAGGCTCGCCTGCCGTTAGTCGGGCATGACTTTCGCTAAAAGTTAACTCTATTTAACTCTCAGGTTTAGTAATTTTGAGGTCCAAATTCTGTTATAGGTAAATACTGAAGATCACATGAAAAAAGCGCTCATCATTATCGGGATCATTTTTGTTTTGCTGCTTGCCGCAGCCTTCATCTTGCCGGTTGTTTTCAAAGATGATATCAAGGCAGCCATCGATAAAGAGTTGGCTAAATCAGTTAACGCTGATGTGCTCTACGAAGCCGACAATTTTTCATTGACGCTTTTTAAGAACTTTCCGAACATCACTGCCGAGATTCACAACCTGGGTGTGATCAACCGCGAACCCTTTGCAGGTGAGGTTCTCTTTGCTGCAGAAAACGTTCAGGTGGAGGTAAACCTGAAAGATGTGTTGTTTGGTGATCAGTTGCGCCTTAAAGGAATCACCCTGATACGGCCCATCATCAACGTTAACGTGCTGGCTGACGGCCGTGCGAACTACGACATTGCCATTCCATCTTCCGACACCGTAACAACAACCGAAGAATCGGGCGACTTTTCTTTCGGCATTGACCATTGGGAAGTAGTAGAAGGTGACATCAAATACGATGATAAGTCTATCCCGATGCTACTCGAGTTAAAGGGTGTAAATCATACCGGCAGCGGAGACTTTACCCAGAGCGAGTTTGATCTGAGAACAAAAACGACAGCCGACACACTGAATGTTGCGTACGATGGCGTTGAATATTTATCCCGAAAGCAGGCTGATGTTGACATGACGCTTACCATCAGTGAGGATTACACGAAGTACACCTTTAAAGAAAACTCGGCTAAGATCAACGACTTTGCCATGAGCTTCGATGGCTGGTTTAAGATGAATGAGAATGACTACGGCATGGATATCGCATTTAAGAGTCCGGAAAATACATTCAAGAGCCTGCTCTCACTTGTACCGGGCATGTACTCCGAAAGTTTTAAAAACATTGAAACCAGCGGTGACCTCGCATTTAACGGCTTTGTAAAAGGAACCTACAGCGAAAAGCAAATGCCGGCTTTCAATGTTAACCTGAAAGTGATCAACGCCATGTTCAAATATCCTGATTTGCCGACTCCGGTGAATAACATCAACCTCGACATGCTGGTCGACAACAAAGACGGCATCATCGGCAACACGGTGATCGACATCAAAAAACTCCACCTTGATTTTGGATCAAATCCGGTTGATGCCCGTGCACTGATTAGTAAAATCTATCCGACCACTGTTGATGCAAACCTTTCGGCCAAGTTGAACCTGGCTGAACTCAGCAAAATGTTTCCGGTGGAGGGGCTCGACATGCGCGGAAACTATGCACTTAATCTTACAGCCAAGGGCGTTTATGACAGTTTGAAGAAAACCATCCCGTCTATTGATGCAGCCATGTCGTTGGCTAACGGCTATGTGAAATCGTCAGAGTTTCCACTGCCGCTGCAGGATTTGAAATTCAATTCAACCATCAAGAACACTTCGGGTAAAATGGCCGAAACGTTTATTGCGGTGCGTGATTTCTCCATGAACATGGATGGCGAGAAGTTTTCAGCAGATATGTTGATCCAGAATCTTGACGACTACACCTGGGATGTAAAAGCAAAAGGAGGAGTGGACCTGGAGAAAATTACCAAAGTATTCCCGCTGGAAGGCATGACGCTCGCAGGTCAGGTAAAGGCTGATCTTGAAACAAAAGGTAAAATGTCGGACCTCGATGCCAAGCGCTACGACAAACTGCCGACAAGCGGTTCAGCCACGCTTACAAACTTTAAATATGTTACCAAGGATATGCCACCGGTTGCACTAAGCCGTGCGGAAATGTCTTTCGATCCGAAAAACATCAATCTGAAACAACTTACCGGAACAGTGGGAAAGAGTGATTTTGACGTGAAGGGTTCGGTGAGCAACTACATTGGATACGCGTTCGGCAAGAATGAATTGTTGAAAGGAAATGTGACGTTTAACTCGACTTTGCTTGACCTGAACGAGTTTATGACGGAAGGCAAAACACCGGCCGCACAGGATACCACCGGGTATAGCGTTATACCGGTTCCGCAAAACATTGATTTCGTTTTAAGCTCGGATGTGAAAACCATCAAGATGATGGACTACACCATGACGAATGCGAAGGGCGATGTGATTGTGAAAGATGGCATTGCTAATCTGAGCGGCTTGTCGTTCAACATGCTTGGCGGAGCCTTTGTCGTAAACGGTTCTTACAATACAAAAGACATCAAGCATCCGAAATACGACCTCGCGCTGAAAATTCAGGAACTTTCCATTGCGCAAGCCGCCACCTCATTCTCACTCGTGAAAACGTTTGCCCCTGTTGCCGGTCTGGTAAACGGCAAGTTTTCAACCGACTTCAAGATTGGTGGCGAATTGCTTCAAAACTTTTCACCCAACCTGAAAACTGTGAATGGAGACGGTCTTGTTAAAATTGCGCAGGCATCGCTGAAGGATTCCAAGCTTGTATCCGGAATTACCTCGCTAACCAAGTTAGACAATACGGATGAGGTGACCCTGAAAGACGTATTGATGTCGACCTCTATTAAAGATGGTCGTCTCTCTGTTAAGCCGTTTGATGTAAAGTTTGGAAGCTACAAAACAACCGTGGCAGGGAGCACCGGCATTGATGGATCCATTGACTATAACTTGAAAATGGATGTACCGGCCGGAAAGCTGGGTTCACAACTTAACAGCTTCGTAAGCAAGTATTCGGGAACCAAAACAGATCCGAACGCACCGATCCCGGTTACGATCGGATTGGGTGGCACCGTAACGAAGCCGATGCCTAAACTGCTCGCGAATGAGCAAACCCAGCAAGTGAAAGATGCTGCGAAAGAAGCAATCAAGCAGGAGGCAACGAAAAAAGCCGAGAATCTTGTGAACGATTTGCTCAACAAGAATAAGAAGACATCAAAAGATACGGCAGCAGTAAAAAGTGACACAACAAAAACAAAGAGCAAGTCAACCACAGAGAAGGTAAAAGAAGAAGCCGCAAATAAGATTCAGGATTTACTGAAGAAGAAAAAGAAAAAGCCTTGAGATCGAATCCCGCGAAAGCGGGATTTTTTTTGACCATACCAGACCTAAATTTTACGTGAAAGGTAACAGCGCCTGAACGGGGTATTGTAATTTACCAGCTTCAAACCTAAACCAATATGAAAAAACTAACCTTCATTGCGTTGCTGCTGATTGCGGCCGGTGCAATGGCCCAGGAAAAAATCGATACCGCCATGGTGTCGAAAATTAAAAAGGAGGGCTTCACCAACTCACAGGTGATGGAAGTCATGAGCATGCTCACCGATGTACATGGCCCCCGGTTAATGAACTCACCAAACTACCTGAGAGCAGCCGATTATGCGAAAGCCACGATGGAACGTTGGGGTCTGTCGTCCGTGCAATATGATGTATGGGATGAGCATTTTGGCCGCGGTTGGGAAATAAAGAAATTCAGCCTGCAGGTGATTGAACCAAGCGCCACACCACTGATTGCATACCCGAAAGCATGGTCGCCCGGCGTCAAAGGCACGGTGCAGGCGGAAGTAGTATTTCTGGATGTAAAAAGCGAAGCCGATCTGGAAAAATATAAAGGCAAACTGAAGGGCAAAATCATTCTGTTCAACAATCCGATTCTTGCGAAGTCATCCTTCAAGCCTGACGCAACCCGTTTCAATGACTCCACGCTTTTGGTGATGGCAAATTCTTCGGGTACGCCATCGTTCCGCGGAAGACGCTTTGGCGGTGCAACTGCACCTCAGAATTTCACCTTCATGAAGTGGGACTTATGCCAGAAGGAAGGCGCAATTGCAGTACTGGATACAAGCCCGGCTTTTCCGTTAGAGGATGGAACCCTTACCGTGAGCGGAGCAACCGTTCCGTACCCTGCAACTACGCCTGCCGATCAACGTAAAACAGTTCGCAGCGCAGAAGCTCCTAAAATTTTACCGCAAATCACCGTTTCAGCTGAACAGTACGCACGTATGGTACGGCAACTACAGAAAGGAGTGAAGGTAAAAGTTGAGCTTACCCTCGAAACCTCATTCTCACCTTCAGCACCAGGATTTAACATCATCGCGGAAATTCCGGGTACTGACTTGAAGGACGAAGTGGTTATGATCGGAGCACACTTCGATTCATGGCACAGCGGAACAGGGGCTACTGACAATGCAGCGGGTTCGGCAGTATGCATGGAGGCGATGCGAATCCTCAAGCAACTGGGTGTTTCGCCCCGCAGAACCATTAAGATAGGATTGTGGGGAGGTGAGGAGCAGGGTCTGCTCGGATCACGTAACTATGTAAAACGGAAATTAGGCGAACGTCTCGACAAAGCGTTCCCGTACGATTCCATAAAACTCACGGGTGAAGGAAGCAAACTGTCGGTGTATTTTAACATGGATAACGGAACCGGTAAATTCAGAGGCGTTTACCTTCAGGGCAATGAAAATGCGCGCAAGGTTTTCAGAGAATGGTTGAAGCCGTTCAACAAAGCAGGCGCCTCTACCTTAACGCTCAACGATACTGGCGGAACCGACCACCTGGCGTTTGATGCAATCGGTTTGCCCGGATTTCAATTCATTCAGGATCCAATTTCATACGACACACGTACGCACCATACAAACTTCGATGTGTACGACAAGATCATTGAAGCAGACATGAAACACAACGCAGTGATGATGGCTGCCTTTGCATGGCTGGCCGCGCAGCGCGATGAACAGTTCCCAAGAAAGTAAGCTAACCGATCATACAATAAAAAACCCTGGCAAGTTGTCAGGGTTTTTTGTTGGTTCTTATTTTTTGATCACTTCCTTGTAGCGGAAGCATTCAACCACGTGATCGTTTACGAGACCACACGCCTGCATGTGAGAATACATGACTGTGCTGCCGACAAATTTAAATCCACGCTTAATTAAATCTTTACTTAACGCATCCGATTCCTTTGTGGTTGGCGCAATTTGTCCTAACGACTTCCATTTATTTATGATCGGTTTCCCGCCTACAAAACTCCAGATGTACGTGTCAAAGCTCCCGAATTCTTTCTGAACTTCTAAAAAGCGTTTGGCATTATTCACCGCACCGTAAACCTTTAAGCGATTACGCACAATGCCGGGATCAAGCAGAATCTTTTCACACCGTGCTTCGGTAAACCGCGCTACCTTAACCGGATCAAAGTCAGCGAATGCCTTTCGGTAACCTTCACGTTTATTCAGAATTGTTAGCCAGCTCAGGCCAGCCTGGGCACCTTCCAGTATCAAAAACTCAAAATGCTTGCGATCATCGTGTACGGGTAATCCCCATTCCTGATCGTGGTATGCGATATAGTTTTCGGTTTTCAAACACCAGCTGCAGCGGACTTTTTCTTTCATTTTGTTAAAAATAATGGTTACTTGATCGTGTTTAGAAATAATTCAGTTCTAAAATAAAAATATGCTGCTGACTACGTTATGTCAGCAGTTAAATCCATCCCTATGCGCGTTTTATATATTGTTCTTTTGATCGGCTTTTCTATTTGTGCGTCCGCTCAGGATGCCGAAAAGAAACTTAAAGAATTAAAAATTGAACTGCTCAAGCCGGCAGCCCCGATCGGAACGTACACAAAGGCTGTGCGCGTGGGCAACCTGATTTTTTTGTCAGGACATGGTCCTCTGAAGGCGGATGGCTCATACATGACCGGAAAAGTGGGCAAGGACGCAACGCTTGAACAAGCCTTTATGGCCGCGCGGCAAACGGCTATCTCGATGCTTTCAACCCTAAAGGCTGAAGTTGGTGATTTAAATAAAGTGAAGCGGGTGGTTAAAGTTTTAGGAATGGTGAATTGTACCGAAGATTTTATCGATCAGCCTAAAGTGATGAACGGATTTTCCGACCTGATCGTAAGCGTTTACGGTGAGAAAGGTATCCATGCCCGTTCAGCTGTCGGGGTGATCTCCCTTCCTGGAAATATGATGGTGGAGGTTGAAATGATTGTTGAGGTTTCCGAATAACCTTCTTATTGTAACATTTCTGATCAGCATGCGTCATTGCGGAAATATTCGTCATGGACGCCTTGATCCGGTTTATTGAATCCTGCAAGCAACTTTCTTTCTTGCAGATTTTTGTTGTTTACCTGCGTTACCTGATTGGTGGCGCTTTTGTGATTGCAGCTTTCGGGATGGGCAAGTTTTCCAGCCAGCAATTACTCATCAGCAATCCCGGAGCACCGATTGAGTCGCTCGAACCGCTGCAACAGTTTTTTCGCGTAATGGCAACTTCCGGATTATACTGGCAGTTCATCGGCCTGAGTCAGGTAATCGGTGGTGGCTTGTTGATGACACAACGTTTTTCAAAGCTGGGGGCGATGATTTTCTTCGGGTTAATCCTGAACATTTTCATCATTACAGTTTCTTACAACTTCCGGGGAACTCCGGTGATCACCGGCCTCATGTTACTGGCGACCGTGTTTTTGTTGTTGTGGGATCTAAACTCTTTTCAATTTATTCTCAGGCAAGCTGAGCCAGAGAAAATCATCGTTCGGAATAAACTCGCGATTGCCGACCATCCCTTCTGGCTGGCGTTGGGCACACTCATGCTCATCACGATTTTTACATTCGCCTTTTTGAAGATAAACATCCTGATCCAGTTGGGAGCGGTCTTCCTGGAAGGGTTGGTAGCATTCATCGGGTTCTTCGCCTTCCGCAAAAGCCTCCAGCCTTTTTCAACGATCGGATAGTTTCAGGAGGTCAGCAAACGGTAGAAGCACGATGTTGACTCGAGCTGCGACCCTGATTTTCCGGGGTTCCTGGCCGGAACGCGTGAATTGTCGACTTTCTGAAAAACATCAATCTGGGCTAAAAACCTACACTACCCCTCAAACAGGCCAGAAACGCCATTATGCCAGTGTTTTGTTTTGGTTATCAATCGGTTACAGAGAACTTTTCTGCCGGATTAACGTTTACTTTGTAAGTATAACAACCACTAATTGTTATGAATTCAGTTACCGAAAAGCTTCAGATTTTGGAATCGCTGAATGCGCTCGACAAAACTCAAACGGAAAAGGTGCTGGCCTACATCAAAGGCATGCTGGCGCCCAACCAGGAAGAGCTTGAGTACAAGCGCAACAAGCGGGAAGCCATGAAGGAAATCCGGCAGGCGCTGAACGGCTCAAGACGATTGAAATTGTCGCTGTAAGCTGAGCGCTGACTTCATTAACAAGCCGGCATCAAAAATGCCAGCAAGGACTTCTGTCCCCCATACCCTACACATACTTAACGTAGTTTTCCCATTTTTCAATTACTTCCTTAAAGTCTTGTGGAAGTTCTGAATCAAACTGCACCCATTCTTTCTTTACAGGATGCATAAAGCCAAGCGTTTTTGCGTGGAGCGCCTGACGCGGGATGATCTTGAAGCAGTTTTCGATAAACTGTTTGTATTTACTGAAGAGCGTGCCCTTCACCATCTGATCTCCGCCATACATAGCATCATTAAAAAGCGGATGACCAAGATATTTCATGTGCGCACGAATCTGGTGGGTACGCCCGGTTTCGAGTTTGCATTCAACCAGTGAAACATATCGAAAGGCGCGAAGCATCTTATAATGTGTAATGGCCGTTCGGCCCATGTCGCCCTCCGGGAAAGCAACTGTGATTCTTCTGTCTTTCAGACTACGGCCGATGTTTACGTTTACAGTTCCTTCCGGGGGATCCATCTCACCCCATGCCAATGCCCAATACCTTCGCTCGATGGTATGGTCGAAAAACTGTTTGGCTAGCGCGGTCATCACAGGTTCGGTTTTCGCAATCACCAACAACCCGGATGTGTCTTTATCAATCCGGTGTACAAGTCCGGGGCGACCATCATTGCCCGGCATGTGCGGAAGCTGTTGAAAGTGGTATGTGAGTGCGTTAACCAGCGTGCCGTTCCAGTTATTGTATGCGGGATGAACCACCATGCCCGCTTCTTTATTGATCACGAGCAGATGATCATCTTCATAAACGATGTTTAATGGAATGTTCTCAGGTTTTACATCGGTATCGCGTGGCGGTTCCGGCATCGAGATGACAATCACGTCACCCGGATGAACTTTGTAGTTTGATTTGATGACCGCATCATTAACCTTAACAAAGCCACCTTCGATGCCCTGCTGAATTTTTGAACGCGATACATTGGCCAGACGCGCATTCAGAAATTTATCAATCCGGATAAGACTTTGTCCCGGGTCGGCTACAATGCGATGATGCTCGAACAGCAAATCATCGTCTTCTTCGTCCGCTGGCTGGTTCATGGCTTTTAATTGAACGCAATATTACTGAATTTGCGTTCGATTAACGGAGACACGCAAATGATACGTTACCTGCTTTTGATAATTTGCTTGATTTTCTTTGGCTGCAACCAGAAAAAGAAAGAGATAAACGCGCTTGATAAACCGGGCTTTGGCGGCCCTGAACGTGCAGGAAAAATTAAAGGTGATAAAATCCAGGAAGCTTCAGGCCTCGTTGCCAGCATAGCGAACCCGGGGATGTTGTGGACACACAACGATAGCGGTAATGACGCAGAGCTTTTTCTGATTTCTGAAAAAGGTGAAATAACGTGTACTGTTCATTTACCGGAAGCAAATAACCGGGATTGGGAAGATATCACGATCGGGTCTGGTCCGGAAAATGGCAAAAACTACATTTACATTGGCGATATAGGTGACAACGCAGCTGTTTATCCGAGCAAGTTTCTCTACCGGCTGGAGGAGCCACGCATCCCTGCAGGCGTAACAGACACGACCATCCTGCTGACTTCTAAAATTGAATTTACACTTCCTGATGGCGCGCGCGATACGGAGGCTTTGGCATTTGATCCGTTGTCGGGCAACTTCTATGTTTTTTCAAAGCGCGAAAGCAAAGTCAACGTATACAAGCTCACCACTCCGCTCTCGACCGATAAGCCGATGATGGCTGAACGCGTATTGGAGCAGTTGCCGTTCACTCAAATCGTTGCACTTGATATCTCGGCTGATGGAACGGAAATATTGTGCAAGAATTACGATCATGTATTCTATTGGACGCGAAAGCCCGGAGAAGCCATCGAGGCAGTGTTAGTATCAACGCCTTCTGAGCAACCGTATAAAACTGAACCCCAGGGTGAGGCCATCACTTTCGCACGTGACGATTCAGGATACTTCACAATCAGTGAACGCAAAAAAGATAAAGATCAGGCGTTGTTGTTCTACAAGCGCAACTAAACTACTCCCTGAGCCTTCATCGCGTCCGCAACTTTTACGAAGCCTGCGATGTTAGCACCCACCATGTAGTTACCGGGCTTGCCGTATTCTTTGGCGGCCGCCAATGCTGTGTCGTGAATGCTCTTCATGATGCCACGCAGTTTTCCGTCAACCTCATCGCGTGTCCAGTTTGAACCCATAAAATTCTGAGTCATCTCCAATCCCGACGTGGCCACTCCGCCCGCATTTGAGGCCTTGCCCGGAGAATACATCACACCATTATCAATCAGAATATTAATTCCCTCAATGGTGGTGGGCATGTTAGCGCCTTCGCCCAGAACCTTTACTCCGTTGCGCACCAGATTCGTAGCATCTTTCCCGTTTACTTCGTTTTGCGTTGCGCATGGAAAAGCACAGTCGGCTTTGATTCTCCAAAGCGGATTATGATCAGACTTGGGGTCAACTTCCTTGTACGTGCACTTATATTTATCTGCGTAATCTTTAATGCGCCCTCTGCGGTTGTTTTTCAAGTCCATCAGGAAGGCGAGCTTTTCGGTAGTGAAACCGGCTTCGTCATGGATGAAACCGTTTGAGTCGGAAGCGGTCACAACTTTTCCACCCATTTGAATAATCTTTTCAATCGCGTACTGAGAAACGTTTCCGGATCCTGAAACAAGGCATGTTTTTCCTTTTAAACTGTCGCCTTTGTTTTGAAGCATGTTCTCTGCGAAATAAATCAGGCCATAACCGGTTGCTTCCGGACGAATCAAACTTCCGCCCCAACCGATTCCTTTGCCGGTAAGAACACCCGTAAACTCGTTCCTGATCTTTTTATACGCACCAAACAGATAGCCGATCTCACGGCCACCCACACCAATGTCGCCCGCGGGTACATCCAACCGATGCCCGATGTGACGCGCTAATTCACCCATGAACGCCTGGCAAAATTTCATGATTTCGTTTTCTGATTTTCCTTTCGGGTCGAAATCAGAACCGCCTTTACCTCCGCCCATCGGAATCCCCGTGAGGGCGTTTTTAAATATCTGCTCGAACGCCAGAAATTTTAATACACTCTGATTAACGGAAGGATGGAATCGCAGTCCGCCCTTGTAAGGACCGATGGCGCTGTTCATCTGAACGCGATAACCTTTATTAACCTGAACCTCACCCTTGTCGTCAAGCCATGTTACCCGAAAGGAGATCAGCCGTTCCGGCTCCAGCATCCGCTCCAGCAGTTTCAACTTCCGGTATTCGGGATTTTTATCGATAACGGGTAAAACGGAGTCGATAACTTCTTCAGCCGCTTGTAAGAATTCAGGTTCGTTGGAGTTACGTTGCTTGACAAAGGCAAGAATGTCGGAGTGGGTCATAGGTTTAAATTTTACTCCAAGATAACAGAAGGGGAAATACCGCAAACGTTTTCGGAGCGTTTTTGCACCTTGCAGACCGATACGTCCTTCGTATTTTTGGCTATGCACAAAATCAGTTTACATCCGCAGGGACCGCAATTGTCCAGAATTATTGTTGGCGCCTGGCGATGGACAAACGAATCCGCGCCCCAGATCGAACAGTTGATCCAAACGTCACTCGACAAAGGCATCACCGCGTTTGATCATGCTGACATTTATGGGAACTACAGTTGCGAGGAAAATTTCGGAAACGTCCTTCGTAGCAATCCATCGCTACGCAACAACCTGCAACTGATCACCAAGTTTGGGATCAAGCTGGTGTCGGAAAAACGTCCGGAGCACAAGATCAAACATTACGATACATCGGCAAGTCACATCAAGTGGTCGGTTGAAAATTCGCTGAAATCACTGGCCACCGACAGGATTGATCTGCTACTCATTCATCGTCCGGACCCGTTGTTGAATCCGGAAGAAGTGGCCGAGGCATTTTCAGCCCTTAAGCAACAGGGCAAAGTGCTTCATTTCGGGGTATCGAACTTTACTCAGGCACAATTTGAAATGCTGCAATCGTACATGCCGTTTCCGTTGGTGACTAACCAAATTGAATTATCGCTATTCCGAAACGAGCCGTTGTTCAATGGCGATACGGATGTAATGATGAAGCATCACATCAGACCACTGGCATGGTCGCCGTTAGGCGGTGGCAAATTCTTTGAAGACGAACGAATCAAAGAGTTGATGAACAGGCTGTGCGTGAAGTACGGCATCAGTGCCATGCAATTGTTACTGGCGTGGTTATTGAAACATCCTTCGGGGGTTTTACCAATTCTCGGAACCACAAAGCCGGAGCGAATATTAGAGGGCGCGGATTCCGTTAACATTGACCTCGACAGGCAACACTGGTTTGAATTATTAAGAGCCGTGAACGGGAGGGACGTAGCCTGAGGGGATCGTTATATTGCAATAAAAAACGAACAGTATGAAAGCAGCCGGTGTAGTCGTTATCGTGTTGTGGGCAACACAACTTTTAGCACAGGAGGTAGACCTTGTGCGTCTCGGATATGCTTCGAACGATGTTGCGGCTAAGCAAATTGGGATGACTGCCTCGGCTGACGGCAACCTGATCGCGTTCGTGTACAACGACAAAACCATCAAAATTTTTGACGTTGCCGCCAATCGTTTCGTGAAACGATTTAAGGGCCCCTACACAACACTGTTCGATGTTCAGTTAACCACTACACGCATTGCGCTGATAGCCGCTAACGAGGTTCAAATCTGGGATTGGCGCGAAGAACGGTCGATCAAAACCCTTCCGCTTTCGCATGCTGCAACGAAGACTGCCTTTTCGGGTAAACATGCTTTGCTCGCCGTTGGCCAGAAGGAGGGTAGCGTTTCAATCATCAACATTGATAAGGCGGAGCAGGTGAACGAGATTACCTATCCGATGCACCATGTCAGCGCGCTGGCGATTCATCCCAATGGCAAGAGTGTGATCGTTGGCGTGATGACCTTCTTAAAAAGCCTGAACTCGCTGAAGCAGTTCGACATCGCCACCGGCAAGCAACTGGCGTTTTCCTCGGCCGGGATATACAGTATGGCGGTTTATAACGAGAACGGAACAGAATTGATAACCTCCGGAATGAATGGACTGGGACTCAAAACGGTCATTAATGTATTAGACGGTAGCGACCTCTCTTTCAAGAGTCAGGTGGAAATGGATTTAATTATCGTGAATGCGCTGATCCCGTATGGAGGTGTATCGATCGATAACAAACTGTTGGCGATCACAGCCTCGCAATCCTTCAACGTGAATGATCTGCAATCGGGGAAGCGGGTATTTACAACCATGTCTGATAAAGTGAAACTGCCGGCGTATCCGCAACTTGGAGTAGGATCGTTTAATGTTTATCCATTATCCAAAACCAAGGTGTTGTTCAACGGTTCCAAGAACAACATCAACCAGATTTACGATGTTAAAACCAATTCCATTGTAGGATACTTTTTCTCCGACAGCAACGATGATTTCGCGATTGTTTCGCGCGATGGTCGCGTTGACGGAACCCCGGAAGCCCTCGCGAAAGTTTACTGGACTTCGCGAAACTCCAACAAAAAAACGTCACTGGAGAGCACGTTTGAAAAAGGCTTTGCACCAAAACTACTGGCCGGAATCATAAACGATAAATCGGCCCCGCAGCAGGAGTTCAAGGTTGAACAGGCAAAAATTCCTGTGATCACCCTGCAGGCAATCAACGGCAAGTCGCCCGGTGCGTCTATGTCGGCACAGGCACAACTTAAGAATGCAAAATTCGATGTGTTGGTAAAAGAGAATCCGCAGGAAATTGTGGAGGTAAAGTTGTTTCAAAATGCAAAGCTGGTGAAGGCGATTCCGGGCAACGGCACCAACAAGTATTCGTTTGATGCCACACTCAACACTTCTTTTGGGGAGGATAATTTTTTCTATATCACCGCAGCCAGCAAATCGGGCATCGAATCGGAAAAGATAAAGTTTACGGTATTGTATAAAGGAGCGACAGAAGATAAGCCCAAGCTGTACCTCGTTACCATTGGAGTTAACAATTACAAAAACAACAAATACAACCTCAATTACGCTCAGGCGGATGCTGATGGCGTTGAGAAGGCCGTGAAGCAAAATTCAGGTTCGCTGTTTAAAGAAATTGTCACCTACAATATCCGCAACGACAAGGCGGTTAAATCCACCATTCTGGCAGCCCTGGACGACATTAAGAAGAAATCGTTACAACAAGATGTGCTGCTCGTGTACTATGCCGGGCATGGAGTAATGACAGAAGGAACAAACGGTGAATTTTATATCGCGCCACACGATGTAACGCAATTGTATGGCAAAGACGACATGCTTAAGGAGAAAGGCATTTCAGCTACCTCACTCAAGCAATACGCCCAGGAGATTAATGCCCAGAAACAAGTCTTCATCTTGGATGCATGTCAGTCGGCAGGGGCGCTTGAAACCGTTGCCGTGCGCGGAGCCGCAGAGGAGAAGGCCATAGCCCAGCTTGCGCGGAGCACGGGCACATTCTGGATTACCGCCACCGGATCAAACCAGTTTGCCACCGAATTCGAGAAACTGGGTCATGGAATTTTTACCTACGCGTTGCTGGAAGGAATTAATGGCGCGGCCGATGCGAATGCCGACAAGAAGCTGACGGTTCGTGAACTCAGTACGTTTATTGAGAATAAGGTGCCCGAGCTCTCGGAGAAATATAAAGGCAGCGCACAATTCCCGTCAGCGTACTCGTTTGGGAACGATTTTCCGATCGTCACCTATAAAGAATGAAAATTTTCTGCGATTATTTCCTTTTGTGCGGTAACATTCCTTCCTTCAATTTTGTATTCATCATAAATAATTCATGGCGAAGGGTTCAGAAGCGAAAAAGATAGTTGACAGCACAGGCCACGAATTCATCGAAATTATCGGTGCCCGCGAGCACAACCTCAAAAACGTAAATATCTCGTTTCCGCGTAACAAACTGGTGGTTCTCACCGGCATCAGCGGAAGCGGCAAATCCTCCTTGGCATTCGATACGATTTACGCGGAAGGCCAGCGGAGATACATGGAGAGCTTTTCAGCTTACGCCCGGAGTTTCATCGGAAACCTGGAGCGGCCGGATGTTGACAAAATCAATGGCCTCAGTCCGGTAATTTCCATCGAACAAAAAACCACTTCGCGCAATCCTCGCTCAACGGTGGGTACCGTAACGGAGATTTACGACTTCATGCGCTTGTTGTTTGCGCGGGCCGGTGAAGCCTATTCGTACCTCAGTGGTGAGAAAATGATTCGGCAGTCGGAAGACCAGATTCTGGATGCCATCTTAAACAATTTCAGCGGGAAGAAGTTGATTCTTCTGGCTCCCATCGTAAGGGGCCGCAAAGGTCATTACCGCGAATTGTTCCAGCAAATCAGAAAGCAGGGATATACGAAGGTGCGGGTAGATGAGGAGGTGCTGGATATCACCGCCAAAATGCAGGTGGATCGCTACAAGATTCACGACATTGAGGTAGTTGTCGATCGCATCGTGGCCGACAAAAAAGATCGCGCACGAATCGGGCAGTCGATAAGCAAGGGATTGAAAGAAGGCAAGGGCGTGGTGATGCTGTTAGAGGATAACGGAAAAGTGCACCACTTTTCGAAATTCCTGATGGATCCAAAAACCGGTTTGTCGTACGATGAACCTGCACCCAATTTGTTTTCATTCAACTCTCCCTACGGAGCATGTCCGACATGCAATGGGCTCGGTCAGATTGAAGAAATCACAGAAGAGTCTGTAATTCCGGATAAAAGTCTCAGCATCAGCCGCGGTGGAATTTTACCCCTCGGTGAATACCGCGACATCTGGATCTTTAAAAAGGTGGAGGCGATTTTGAAGCGTTACAAGCTTACGCTGAGCACACCGATAAAAGATATCCCCAAAGATGTAATCAAGATATTGCTCTATGGAGATGACGTGCCGGTAGCGGTGGCTTCTGTTAAATATCCCGGTACAGACTGGAATACAAAATTTGAAGGGATCGTAAACTTTCTGGAAAAGCAACGCGATGAAGGTTCGGAAGCGATCAAGAAATGGGTAGAAGATTTTTTGATGGTGAAAACTTGTCCGGAGTGCAACGGTGCGCGTCTTCGGAAGGAGTCGTTACACTTTAAGATTCACGATAAGAATATTTCTGAACTCGCGCTGATGGACATTCAGCAACTGAGTACGTGGTTCACCGGCATTGAAAACAAGATCAACGAGAAGCAGCGTATCATCGCTGCGGAAGTATTAAAGGAAATCCGCAAACGTATTGGCTTTCTCCTGGATGTTGGTCTGGATTATTTAAACCTGAACCGGTCGTTACGAACCTTAAGCGGAGGTGAAGCCCAGCGAATTCGTCTGGCCACTCAAATCGGTACGCAACTGGTAGGGGTGCTTTACATTCTGGATGAACCCAGCATTGGGTTACATGCGCGCGACAATGTGAAGCTGATTAAGGCGTTGAAAGACCTGCGTGATCTCGGCAACTCGGTGATTGTGGTGGAGCATGATAAAGATATGATGCTCGAAGCCGATTATGTGATTGATGTTGGTCCGGGTGCGGGACGTCATGGCGGACAAATTGTGGCGCAGGGCGATCCCAAGAGTTTTCTGAAGGGCAATGGTGCCACGTCAAAATATTTGAGCGGCAAGCTGGGTATTCCCTATTTAAAAGAAAGACGCAAAGGCACGGGTAATAAAGTAGTGTTGACCGGAGCAAACGGCAATAACCTCAAGAATGTCGACCTCACCATTCCGCTGGGAACCTTCATGTGCATCACCGGGGTGTCGGGCAGCGGTAAGTCTACGTTGATTCATGAAACGCTTTTCCCTATCCTGAATAAATACTTCTTCAATTCACGAACAGAACCGCTCGAACATAAAAAGATCGAGGGCCTCGAACATATTGATAAAGTAATAGAGGTTGATCAGTCGCCTATCGGCAGAACCCCGCGATCAAATCCTGCCACCTACACGGGGGTGTTTACCGACATCCGCGACTTGTTTGCGCAAATGCCGGAAGCAAAAATCCGTGGGTATAAAACAGGACGCTTCTCGTTCAATGTAAAAGGTGGCCGGTGCGAAACCTGCGAAGGTGCCGGCTTGCGGTTGATTGAAATGGAATTTCTTCCGGATGTGTATGTGCCCTGCGAAACATGTAAAGGCAAACGCTACAACCGCGAAACGCTGGAAGTTCGGTTTAAAGGAAAGTCGATCTCAGACGTGCTCGACATGACGGTGGAAGAAGCTGTTACGTTTTTCGAGAATCAACCCAAGGTGTTACGAAAAATTCAAACCCTTAGCGAAGTAGGGTTGGGTTATATTTCGCTTGGTCAGCATGCGACAACCCTTTCGGGCGGGGAAGCACAACGCGTAAAACTTGCCACGGAACTTTCAAAACGCGACACCGGTAAAACACTTTACATCCTCGATGAGCCCACAACCGGCTTGCATTTTCAGGATATCGCGCATTTGCTGGATGTATTGCAGAAGCTTGTCGATAAAGGGAACACCGTTCTGGTCATCGAACACAATCTGGATGTCATCAAGTCGGCCGATTATATTGTTGATCTCGGGCCTGAGGGCGGAGCGAAAGGCGGTAAAATCATTGCCAAAGGAACACCTGAAGAAGTTGCTAAAAATACTGCGAGCTTTACCGGCAAGTTCCTGAAAGCAGAACTGAACTAGTATGAATGCAACGCAGCGCCAGTATCTATTCGGGTTGATATTTTTTGCCGTAGGCATTTATTACATCACACACCGTTCGTGGTTTGAGTCTTCGCTGTACATCGTGGCCGGCCTTGCGTTTGTCTTTAATGGATTGACACTTGAGCCCAGGCTGTTAAAATTTAAAAAGCCACTGGCGATTATTTCGTGGATCCTGATTATCGGAGCCGGCCTTCTGTTGCTTTACCTGGTGCAGTTCCAGTGGTTTTAGTCCACTCATGTAACTGACGGGCCGTTCAGCATTTGATTTTTTTACATTTACCGTCCGGAAATGATTAACAATAAAAGGCGACTCTACTGGACTCTTCAAATCACGGGCTGGACGACCTATGCCTTGCTGCAGATCGTTTGGTATAGTTTCAGTAACGAGAATGGCATTCCGCTGCGCAGAATTATGTTCTTCCTTTTTGAAGGACTGATTTGTCTGGGCGTAACGCACATCTTCCGGTATTATGTCAATCAATGGAAATGGCTAAACCTGAGCGTTCCGAAGATGATGACGCGCGTTCTTCCGACCATTTTTGCGCTCGGGTTTGTGATTTACTTTCTACGGGTACCGCTAAGCATTTTGTTGAATGTCGTCAACGTTCAGCGCCTGGCGTTCGATCCGCGGCAGATCCTTTTGGGGCAGTCGTTCTTCTTCTTCATGCTATTCTTGTGGTCGTTATTTTATTTCACGTACCATTACATCTCACGCTACAATAAATCTTTGAAGTATGAGGCCTCAATGATTGAGATTGAGCTGAACAATCTTAAAAATCAGTTAAACCCGCACTTTATTTTTAATGCGCTCAACAGCATCCGCGCACTGGTTGACGAGAACCCCGATAAATCCAAGCAGGCAATCAACCACTTGTCCAATATCCTGCGGAACTCGTTAACGTTTGAGAAAAAGGGGCTTACCAAATTCGATGATGAATTGAAGATCGTAAAAGATTACCTAAGCCTCGAGAGCATTCGTTTCGAGGAGCGATTAAAAACCGAGCTCGATATTCACTCCGAATCATCCCGTTTTTTAGTGCCGCCCTTTATGATTCAAACACTGGTAGAGAACGGAATTAAACACGGTATTTCGAAGCTTACGCAAGGCGGAACCATCCATCTGAAAACCCTGGTAGAAAAAAACCGTTTGAAAATACAAATCCGCAATAGCGGCCATCTGTTAAATGGTTCCCGCAAAGGCAAATTTGGCGGGATGGGAATAAAAAACACGATGCAGCGTTTAAAACTTTTGTACGGTGACGAAGCATCTTTCAGGATCGTTAACGAGAACAACAACTTTGTATTAACCGAAATAATAATTCCGCAATCAGTATAACTATCAACAAACGAGGATGAAAGCATTAATAATTGACGATGAACGCCTGGCACGCAAGGAACTGATGAAGCTTCTGGAAGAGCATCCTTCCATTGAGGTAGTGGGCGAAGCCATGAATGCGGAAGAAGCAATTAACATGGTGAATGACCTGAACCCTGACTTGCTCTTTTTGGATATTCAGATGCCGGGAAAAACAGGTTTTCAATTGCTGGAAGAACTTGATGCGGTTCCCTTTGTGGTATTTACCACGGCTTACGATGAGTTTGCATTGAAGGCGTTTGAGGTAAATGCACTGGATTATTTATTGAAGCCAATTCAGGCCGACCGCCTTTCCGAAACTGTCAGCAAAATTCTCGAGAAGGAAAAAAGTCGTTTGACAGCCGTGCGGAATGCCGACAAGAAATTGGGTTTGAGCGATCAGGTTTTCGTAAAAGATGGCGACCGCTGCTGGTTTGTAAGCCTGAATAATGTACGAATGTTCGAATCGGACGGGAACTACATTAAAGTATACTTCGATGGCAACCGCCCGATGATACACAAATCGCTTAATGCGCTGGATGAAAAACTTGACGAACGAGCCTTTTTCCGCGCAAGCCGAAAGCATATCATCAACCTAAGCTGGGTAGAAGGTATCGAACAATGGTTCAACGGAGGTTTAATGGTGAAGCTGAAAGGCGGTGAAAAGGTAGAAGTCAGCCGCAGGCAGGCCGCCAAGTTTAAGGACATGATGAGTCTGTAAATTCAAGACATCTGATCATCATAAGATGATACACCGGTAAAATACCCAATAACACGTATTGACCGGCATTGAATTCTTTTCATTCTTTGCGGCTTAAACAACTATAATACCCTATGAAAAAATTAATACTCTTCGCTTTTGTTTTGTTTGCTTGCACTTCAGCTTTTGCACAAATTGAAAAAGGTGACAAAAACATTTCATTCAACGCCTTGTATATGGGTACAGAAGGCTTTGGAATGGGAACGATCTCCGGAAAAATTGGATATTATTTCACCCAAAATATTGAAGCAGGGATTACGCCATCCATTTCAATAACTAAGTTTGGCGATGAATCAGAAACATCTCCTTCTATTGGCTTTTATGGTACTTACAACTGGCTTACACAAGACGCGAAACTCTTGCCATATGCAGGTGCTGCTATTAATTTTATAAAATTTGCTGATGAGACGCAAACAGGCCTTGGTGTATACGGGGGGTCAAAGTATTTCGTAACGGAGGCGGTTAACATTGACGGAGGCCTACAGTTGCTTTTTGTAGATGGAAATTCAGCCTTTTTGATTCAGGTTGGTATAGGCTTCCTCTTAAATAAAGTAAACTGATTTAATAAAAACTTTACAAAGAGGGTGTGGCTACGCATCCTCTTTTTTGTTTAGCACTTCATCGTATGAGAACCCTGACTACACTTCTACTTCTTGTAATAGGATTGACAGTTTCGTTTAACATCAATGCGCAGGACGTGTATCTCTCGGCTTATAAAAAGCTCTTTGCAAGCTCAAACGATATAGAAACTATTTCATTTTCAGAAGATTTAAAAATTCTTGGTGTTGCAGATAAAAAAGGCAACGTTTCGCTCATAGAAATAGAGTCCTCAAACATTCTCAAAAAAATCCCGGCCTCCGGTAAAGTCATCTTCCAGGAGTTTCTCGACAAAGACAAGAAATTTATTGCCGTCAGGGCCAACGGTCAATTTTCAACTTACCCGCTCTCGTCTTTCGAGGAAAACAAGGGTGCGCAAACTTTTCCTTCTCCCCTTCAGGTAACGCTCGATCCTAACCAGATCTATCTCACGGTTCTTGAAAAGAACAACCAAATTGAAGTGTTCGACCTTAAGGCGGGTATGACGCAAACACGCATTCAGTCACCGGGTGATTTAAAAAACTCATTGTTTCTGGGCTTCGACCGGTTCGGTCAACAGCTTGCCGCGATTAATAATATCGGTGAAAGCTTTAGTTGGGAATTCATCAACCAGAAATTCCTGCGCGAACTCAAACTGCAAAGCGGAGAGTATTCCGGTTCCCGCTCCGTGATTCATTCCGCTTCCGCAAGCAGGGGCTCCGATAATTTCGTGGTCGGTCTGCAGGAGGTATTCATTCCAAAAGGAGGTTTACAGGCAGGCCGTCAGCCGGAGCGAAGAAATATGTTAATCGCGTACGATTGGACTACCGGTCAGGAAAAGAAACGGGTGGCACTTCGTTATCGCCCCGATGGATTGGCCATGGGACCAACCGCATCAACGTTATTTTATTACAGCAGCGATACGCGCAACATCTTTGTTGTAAACCTCGACAAAGGCGAGGTAAACGAAAGTGTGGCGGTTGATGAACGTCCGAGTTCTATCGCGTTGTCGGACGATGGAAGCCTGCTTGCAGTGGGAACCGTGAGCGGTGTGATCTACCTGTACGAAGTTGTGCGGAACAACCCGGCTGAAATCAAAATCACTAGTCCTGCGATCAACCGAAACTATGGAGAGCAGTTGGTTAAGGGGGCGGTTGTTACTGTAGAAGGAAAAATTGACGGCACCGACCGCATGGCACAGGTTCTTATCAATGACGAAAAGGCCGAATTAAATCCTGACGGAAGTTTTAAGGGAACTGTTAACCTCGTGCCGGGTAAAAACCGAGTTCGTGTTGCTGCGCAGAACACACAATCGCAGGTTATCAGTAAAGACCTTTATTTGAACAGCGAACCCGCGCAACAGAAATCTCCGGCAACCGACCACGCCAAACAATACAACAAGCGCATCGCATTGGTGATTGGAAATGCTGACTATGCAGCCACGAGCAAATTGAAAAATACACTCAACGATGCCAAAGCCATGACCAACACCCTGAAAGGCCTCGGCTTCGATGTCACCACCATTGAAAACGGGAACTACGAAACCATCAAAAATGCTATCTACGCATTTGGCGACCGCATTCAGGACGTTGATGTTTCGTTATTCTTTTATGCCGGCCATGGAATTGAGGTTGATGGTGCAAACTACCTTGTGCCGGTAGATGCCGATATTCAATCGCACCTGGATGTGAAACAGAAATGTATTCCGCTTTCAGGTGTCTCCAATACCATGGAGTTTGCGAACGATGAAGGCCTGAACATGATCATCCTGGATGCATGCCGCAATAACCCGTTCCCGGCCGGAAAGCGCGGTGGAACCGGCCTTGCGCGAATTAATGCACCGAGTGGAACCTTGATCGCCTATGCTACCGATCCGGGATCGGTTGCCTCTGATGGTGATGGAACAAATGGCCTTTACACGGGAGAGTTGATCAAACAATTGAAAATTTCACAACGCATTGAAGATATCTTCATGCATACCCGCAATAATGTTGAGCAGCTTTCGGGAGGCAAGCAACGGCCGTGGGAAGAAGCGAGACTGAAGGGAATATTCTACCTGAAGTAACTACTTCATCACAAGTTCAATCAACTCTTTCTGTACGTTCCAGTCTTTGGCAAGCTTGAGCATCGCGGTGGCTTCCATTTCGGTAACGTAACCTTTCAGGTTGTTCGATTGCCAAACCATGTTAATGAGTTCGGTACGTTTGTCTTTCGGGTAGTCGGCAATAATTTCGTTGAGGTATTCGCGCGCACGCTCAAATGAAGTGATGTAATCTTCTTCAATAAACCTCAACGCCCACTTGTATTCTTCGTGGGCATCAAGCGACTCGGCCGTTTTTTCAAGGTCAATTCGTTCAGCTTCATCCAGTCCGTGATAGTAGAAAATCACCGACTTCAGCAGCATGTACACCTTCTTCTCTTCTTGCGATCTCATGTGGGGGTTGTGCCCCGAAATTACAAAACTTCTTCCAGCTTGTATAAAACCGGCTTCGAAGGACTGGCATCCATCTCCAGGCTTGTGATCTGTAAGTTGAGCAGGTAAAGTCCGTCTTCAATTACAGGGTCGACATAGATCAGTTCTGTGATCGTGCTCGTCTTGCGGATTTGGTTCGGGAAGTTCCAAAAAGCTTTGTGCGCCAGTAATTTGCCTTCGTCTGATTCACGGTCAATGCTGGGCAGATCAGTCAGCAGATGCAAGACACCCGATTCCGCAAAGTATCGGGCGACTTCGTGATGCAGGTAGGGCGGGTTCGTGCCGGAATACCGCGCTGTTTTTTTTGAGTCGTTATTGGGAAGCGTGCGCACAACAATCGCTTGCGCGGAATTATGTTTCATTCTTTCCATAACGGATTGAAGTGTGATTACCCGATCACCATTCTCAGCAATTTCGGGTGTAACCGATAATACCTCGGCAACGAAGTGAAACTCCTGAAGACACTGATTGATGGTGGCGCCATCAGCCGAGATGTGTCCGTAACATTCGGTGTGCGTTCCATTGCCGTGCGGCGTGATCATCAGCTTTTGATAATTCACACTTCCTCCCTCAACAACGCTGCCGATAAAATTTCTCGAACGAATAGTTTCCATCTTCACAGGCTCAGCCCAATAACAGTTTGGGTTTCCGGGCCCGGCAGTGAGCGGCAACGAAATATCGTTTGGCCGGCTGAGATCAACCCGGTATAAACGATTATCAAGAGTTATGCTAACCATCATGTTAAGAAGAGGTCGGATGAAATTTTATCAGCAAATAATTTTCCCGCGTGAGTTAATTTCAAAACATCACCATCAAATGTAAGCAGGCGCTTGTCTAAAAGTCCGGAAATGTAGTCCCGGTTTTCTGCCATCAGATCATATGCAAAACGCTGCTTCAGAAACTTTAGGTCAGTTCCCCACGAAGTACGCAGCGAGGTGAGGATGTACTCATTAACCTGGTTTTCGCGTGTTAGAGTTTCTTTTTCAAACGGGATGTCGTTTGAGGCAAGCGACTTAATATATGCGTGATTATTCGTGACGTTGTATTGTCGACTTTCACCGTTAAAGGAATGTGCGCTCGGTCCAACACCAAGGTACTTCACTCCACGCCAGTAACTGCTGTTATGTTTGGATTGAAAACCTGGCTTGGCAAAGTTTGAAATTTCATAGTGCTCATAACCAGCCGAAGGCAGCCGTTCCATCAGCATCTCCAGGTGTTTGGCGGCAACGTCATCCGATTCAGGCTTCAGCTTACCCGTTGCAGCCCATTTGCCAAACGCAGTTCTCGGTTCAATGGTTAGCGAATAGCAGGAAATGTGCTCCGGATCAAGATTGATCGCATGTGTGATATCAACAATCCAGTCATCGGGCGTTTCTCCCGGTAACGCGTACATCAGGTCGATGCTAATGTTTTCAAATCCCGCTTCACGCGCATCATAAAAACTTTTAATCGCGGAGGCTTCATCGTGAATACGGTTTAAAAATTTCAGACGACCGGTATGAAACGTTTGAATGCCGATGCTCAACCGGTTAACGCCCGCCGACTTGAGCTGCTTCAGCTTTTCGGGCGTCAGATCGTCCGGATTTGCTTCAACGGTAAATTCTGCGTCAGGTGAAACGGGATAGGCTGACCGGATGGTGTGCACCAGTAGCTGCAGTTCGTCTGCGGTAAGTAAAGAAGGCGTTCCGCCACCGAGATAAAGTGTATCGATAACTTCGCCAGCCAGATAATTTTTTTGAAGTACGAGTTCTTTCGCAATCGCAGTTGTCATTTCCGGTTTTACATCCCGGTTAACCGAAAAATGAAAATCGCAATAGTAACATGCTTGTCTGCAGAACGGGATATGAATGTAGATGCCAGCCATTTAAAGTGTTTCAAAAATACGGTTTTGTTATCCGATCATGATAATTTTGGCGGATTATGAGAGGCTTGCTCTTGATTGTGATGGTTTGCGCTGCCCATATGCTGGCCGCACAGTGGGTTATTAAAAAGGATTTACGGGATACCTGGCTGATGAGCGACAGTACCACGTTCAAGCATTATCAGGCCGAAGCGAGTCCGACCACACTGTATGTTTCGATTCCGGTAAAAACATTTCGCACCGACTATCTGATCATCAAGTCATCGAACCCGCTTTCGATTCTCCTGAACGGAGTTGTCATACAGGATCAGGTAAAAGAAGTCACGTTTTCAGTCGACAGCCTTGCGAAGCGTTATCCGACAAGTGAGTTCTTTTTTTCGCTGCACAGCGATGTGCCGTTAACAGCCGGCAACGCGGAAATGTATCTGGCATCGCACGTTAACTATCAGGCTACTGCCCCGGAAGAATCATATCTAAAAGCAAGCACTACCTTCCGCGATTTTTCCATTACCGCCACCCTCATCCTCATCATTTTTCTGGTGAGTATTATTCGTCTTAATCCGGGCCTTTCGGCTGATTATTTTTCAGTACGCAAATTGTTTTCCAACCGTGAAAGTGAAGACGATCACTATTACTACCGTGTTACCAGCGCAACAATTTTATTTTATGTTTTCACAAGCCTGATGATCGCGCTGTTTTTAATGGTCATCATCCGGTTTACCGATGTAAGGTTAGGCATCGAAGGAATTGCAACCGCTTCGTATGGAAGCTTGATGGCAACCTGGCTAACAGTTACTGTGTACGTGCTGATTTTTCTATTTATTAAAATAGTTATCATCTACTTGATTAGTGTTTTGTTTGGGATCCGTGAAGTGGCTGGCTATCACTTTTTCAACTTCGTGCGAATTTTACTTGTCACGATCGGAATTCTCTCCCTTGTTTTACTCACCTATTTTGTTTTGCACGGCCAGGGACAGACGTTCTATAATTTTTTGTTTGCTACACTGCCGTGGATACTTGGCATGTGGATCGTGCTCGGGTTTTTTAAACTTGCCTCACGCGTGCGTCACTCCGCATTCCATTTATTTTCGTACATTTGTGCCACCGAATTAATACCCTTCTTCATCATAATTGAGGTACTAAATAAGTAGGTGAATTTGTTACGTGCTGATATGAATGAAAATGTGAACGACAGAATGCGGAAAGTAAAAAGCATTCTGGTTACGCAAGAGGCCCCCACCGATCAAAATTCTCCATATCTGAAGCTGGCAGAGAAATTCAATCTCAAAATTGATTTCCGACCTTTTATTGAAGTGCAGCCCGTACCGATCAAGGAATTCAGAAAACAGAAGATCGAAATACTCAATTACACGGCTATTATTTTCACAAGCCGTCACGCAGTAGACCATTTCTTTCACATCTGCCGCGAGTTGAAAATTGAGATGCCGGCCGACATGAAGTATTTCTGCATTTCAGAACAGACTTCGAACTATCTGCAGAAGTATATCGTAATCCGGAAACGGAAAATCTTCACCGGCCTGAAAACGGCACAGGATCTTTTGGAGATTTTGAAGAAGCATAAGAACGAGAAATACCTTTTCCCCTGCTCGGATATTCGTAAAAACGACATCCCTGACTTTTTGCGGGAAAACGGGTTCGACTTTACCGAAGCGATTATGTACCACACTGTGGCCAGCAATCTGTCGGACCTGGAAAATGTGTTTTATGATGTGCTGGCATTCTTCAGCCCGTCAGGCATTAACTCCCTTTTTGTAAACTTTCCTGATTTTAAACAGAATAACACCCGCATTGCCGCGTTTGGTCCTACAACGGCCAAAGCCGTAACTGATGCTGGTCTGTTGCTCGATATCGAGGCCCCGCTTCCTAATGCGCCCTCGATGACCGGAGCGCTGGAGCTGTACATCAAGAAGGCTAACGGGATCAAATAACTCCTTCATTACTTGGATTTTACTAAGTGTCATTTTTTATTACACTTTAATTACACGGCCGTTGAAAGTGTCGTAAAAAAGAACTTACTTTAAATCCTCCTTTTGGTGTTTTGATGTCCAGACAAGGTTTTTATATCATTTTTTGCCTTCTGACGCTGACCAGTGCGGGTAACCTGTTTGCCCAGCAGGACGCCCAGTTCTCTCAATACATGTTCAATTCGCTCTACATTACGCCTGCTGCGGCCGGAGGAGATGGCGTTTCGCGATTTATGGCCATGCACAGAAGCCAGTGGCTCGGGTATCAGTCATCATTCGATGAGCGGGGAGCACCCACATCGCAGTTTATCTCATTCAATACCCCCATCCACAAACTGAACAGCGGAGCGGGCGGCTATCTGCTTCACGATAAGTTGGGTAATCTGAATAACCTTCAGGTTCAGGCCATGTATGCCTATCACCTTGGCATTGGCGAAAGCAAATTAAGTTTTGGTGTGAAACTGGGAGTTTTCGCACAGACAGTTGACGGGGGCGAATATCGCTACATCCAGGAAGGTGACGACCTGATCATCAACGGAAAAGAAACACAGGTACGGCCCGATGTAGCCTTCGGGATGATGTACCGGAATGAAAAATTTTATGCAGGTTTTGGCGTAAACCACCTGACCAACGCCACCTTCGATTTTGGTAAAAACGGCTCCCGCAATGCACTTGAAAGGCACCTGAATTTCACAGCCGGATACTATTACGATGTGAGTTTCGACCTCCAGATTATGCCAACCGTCCTCGTTAAAACGGATTTCAACGAATATTCATTCGATATGGGGGCCATTGCCACCTACCGGAATACGATGTGGGGCGGCCTGTCGTTCAGACAGTCAGAAGCATTGAATGTGATCCTCGGATATGCCCTTTTAAAGGATAAATCGCTGAAATTGGGCTATTCTATAGATATCGTCTTAATCGACAAACAAGCAAAGAGCGGAAGCTCACACGAACTCATGTTAACCTACGATTTGCCGGTGAGCCCGGGTAGCGGTAAAAAGATCATTCGAACCCCCCGCTACAGGCATTAAGCGACAAATAATTTTGGTTTTTTTGAGATTTTGTAGAATTTGGTAGGCGATTTTTATAAAAGTGAAGATTCGGTAACTCCTTTCTTCCCCCCAAAACATTGACGTACATACTGGAAATTGAACTATAGAATATGAACAGATCGGTTGCTTCAAAATGTCTTCTCATCCTGGCCGGAGTCGCTGCAAGCGCGTGTGGTTTATTAGGGCTTGGTGGCAAAAAGAACGATTCACAGGGAGAGTT
>JAEUUJ010000005.1 GCA_016786495.1 Cyclobacteriaceae bacterium | reverse complement strand
TGTTGAAGTTATGCATCACTTCGTTCGTTGGTGCGTTAATGTTGCATGTCAAGTATCACTTGAAGAACATGCGTTAATAGTTTATCATGTTTATATGTGATTAATTAACGTAAGTTATTGATCATTTGATAATTCACGCTTCATAATTTGGATAAACACAATCTATACACGTACATTTATAGTATAGACCACTACGTTCAACTGAAAGTTTATCTTAAAGCGGATAGTATGTCTATAAAAGTTTGCTTACTAGTTGATCAAAGTTCACTCAACCACTACAACCCATGAGCTTTAAAACAGGTAAGGGCAACGCCCCTGCCCAGAAAAAAGCAGAATCCAATCATTCTAATGTGATTACTGCTGTAGTTCCCACCGAAATTGCCGAAGTACGAACGGACATCCTGGCTAATAATCGTTCGCTTTTCTCACGCAAGAACTTCGCTGCCGGTGAAATCATCTCAGAGTTTGGCTGGCGCGCGATGTATTCAGAGCCCAGCTACTTAACCGTTCAGTTAAGCGAAACCGAACACGTTGAACTCTTCCCTGAATACCTCGAGTGCATTAACCATGGCTGCGATCCGAATTGCTTTTTCGACACAGCTACCCTTCAGTTGGTTGCGCTTAAGCCAATCCACGAAGGAGAAGAGATGCGTTTCTTTTATCCTTCAGCCGAGTGGGACATGGACCAGCCTTTCGAATGCAACTGCGGTGCGAAGAACTGCATTGGTACCGTAAAGGGTGCTAAATACCTGACGGATACTCAACTCAGAAAGTACCGGTTTACCGACTTTATACAACAAAAACTGGCTTCAAAAAGCTGATTATGAATAAAGTTAAGGCTGATCTGAACGTGGCCGTAGCTCCGGTTCAGCGCTCAGGCCGCAGAAAAAAAACGGGCTTTCTCGAAAACAAGGATCAATACCTCGTATGGATTCTTGCCCCCTTTCTGGAAACGGATGATCCGAATCTCAAATTCTACTACGACTATACACAGAGCATAGCCGAATACACGAAGGTGTTCGGAGAGGTGGGCTGTGAATGGAAATGGCAGAATGTGACCATTAAGGATATCGAGAAATCAATCCTGCGGATCAAGAACTATCCGACTACCAAGAAAACGATCGTTATTAACCTGTGTGATGGGGATGAGTCGAACGCGGTTCCGGGCTTATCGGTTATTGCCGAGCTGGAAAAGCACAACCTCATTTATACCGGTGCTGACGATTTCTTTTATGAAATAACCACCTCAAAAATTCCGATGAAGCAGGCTTTCGACCTGCGCAAGGTGCCTACTGCCAAATGGAAGGTGATTGAATCGGGCGAAGAAGATTATAACACGATCTTTAAAGAGATTGGCAAAACGCTGATCGTTAAGCCTGCCGTGTCAGCAGGAAGCATGGGGTTGACGGTGAAGAACGTAGTCAGCACGCAGGGGGAGTTTGAAGCGATCGTTGGCGAAATGCGCAATGGCTATCGTGGCTGGAAGCTTGATACGGGCGGCATTTTCGTGGAGGAGTTTGTAAACGGACGCGAGTTCACCACACTGGTTGTAGGTTCATCCACCAAACCAAAGTCACTGCACTGCTACACACCGATTGAACGAGTGTTTCACAGTTCGTTGCCGGAAAAGGAGCAATTCCTTTCGTTCGACCGCCTTTGGGAAACGTACGATAACGAGAAACCCATAGAGGCAGAAGGTTTTCTCTACAACTACAAGAAAGCTGACGAGGAACTTATCGAGACGCTGAAAGATATCAGCATCAAGGCATTCCGGTCGGTAGGGGGTATGGGCTACGGCCGCCTTGACATCCGCATGGATAAGAATACCGGCAAGTTTTATGTGCTGGAGGTAAATGCCCAGTGCGGCTTAAGCGAAGACGAAGATTACACTTCTATTGGCGCAATTCTGCGCTTTGATGGAAAATCATTTACGCACTTAATCGTAGAAATTCTGGAAGATGCTGTTGCGCGGTATCAGTCCAAACATCAATGATCAATCTGCAAAAACGTATGAAAGTTTGCGTACTTCAGCCTGACTATTCCACGACAAACGTTGATTACAAGAACTACGATCCTAAACGTAATTTGTCAAGCCTGTTGCCCCAGCACCAGGTGGATCATGTGTCCCTGAATAAGCTCACAACTTACAAACAACTGAAAGAGCTCAGCACGAAGGGCTACGACATTTTTGTAAACCTTTGCGAAGGCTACCTGGAATGGGAGGTGCCTTCGATTGATGTAATCAATACACTTGATTTACTTAACCTGCCGTACACCGGCCCAAACGCCGTTTTGTACGATCCGCCAAAGCCGTTGATGAAGTATGTGGCGTACTGTGCGGGAGTAAAAACACCTGCCGCGGTTGAAGTAACATCGATTAAGGATGTGAAGGAAGTGTTGACCAAGTTGAGTTTCCCGATGTTTGTTAAGCCCGCTAAAGCAGGCGACAGCCTCGGCGTGGACGAAAAGTCACTTGTTAATTCTGAGGAGGAACTAAAGACCAAGATCAATGCCACGCTGGCCGAGTATCCGGAGCTTTTGGTTGAACAATACATTGCCGGCCGGGAATTTACCGTGTTGGTATCGGCAAATGCAGATGGCAAGTCGTGCATCAGTTATAAACCAGTTGAATACCTGTTCCCCAAGGGAAGGGCATTCAAAACCTACTCATTGAAAACTTCGGAGTTGCATCCCGATTGCAACGTTCCGTGTAAGGATACTAAAACAGAAAAAGCATTACGCAAAGCGGCAGAGGCAGTCTTTACAGCTTTTGGCGGCGTAGGCTATGCGCGAATGGATTTCCGGATGGATGAAAACAACGACATCTACTTTCTGGAAGTCAATTTTACATGCTCTGCGTTTTATGAAGATGACTACCAAGGCTCGGCAGATTTTGTGCTGAATTTTGACCCTGCCGGAAAAAGCGGATTCTTAAAAAATATTATCAACGAGGGTATTGCGCGCCATAAGGCAAAGCAAAGAAAATATATTCTGAAGGGCAGTCCGGTTTCCGGTTACGGAATTTTTGCCGCGCGAAACCTGAAGAAAGGCGAGATTATTTTTACAGGCGAAGGAAAGTCGCAGCGTATTATCTCGAAGAAGTTTGTAGATGCCAACTGGAATGACCGGCAGAAGAACGACTTCAAGCATTATGCGTATCCAATCAGTAAAGAAGTTTATATTCTTTGGGATGAAAACCCTGTAAACTGGTCGCCTCAGAATCATAGTTGTGATGCGAATACTGCGTACAATGGACTGGACGTAGTGGCCGTTCGCAATATTTCAGAAGGTGAAGAATTAACCCTCGATTACGCCTTATTTCTCGATCATAATATTGAACCTTTCAACTGCCAATGCGGCTCAGACAATTGCCGCGGAGTGGTGTTTGGTAAAAAAGAGAACTCCATTACGAAAGCCAACGGCCGGAGAATAAAAATCCCAATTTATTCAGGACCGGTAAAGTCAAAGGCTAAATAGTACGGCTTATACACATGCGTGAAGGTCTGCGAAAGCAGACCTTTTTGTTTTTAGGCCGTCAATTGTGTTATTTTTGAATAATTTGTTGATTCAATAACTATCGTGACAGTCAAAAGGTTACCTGCTTTTCAGCCCGGTTGGTTCGATCATGCGATCAGGCGCATGATGCACGTTGGGTTGTTGTGCTTACTATTCGTTTCGCCGGTAGTTGCCCAGCAGTCGGTGGTTATTGAAGACAGCATTGATCAACACATCTTTTCTTTTCAGGAGATTGAGTACCTGGAAGATGCTACCCGGACGCTGAGTATTGGTGAGATTACTTCACCTGAATATCATTCTCGCTTTCAGCAAAACACTGCCTTTAATCCCACGAATCCCAACCGCGAATCAGCTTATTGGTACCGGATCAAAATCAAGCATGATCCCAGGACCAAAAAGGATTGGGTGGTTGAATTTTTTGATCAAACAATCGACCACCTGGAGTTTTATGAGCCGATTGATTCAATCCGTTATTCACGTGTGCTTTTGGGCGATGAGGCTGTGTTTGATTCGCGTGACACGAAACACAAAAACTTTATTGTTAATCTGACGCCCCAGCAAGATCGCGAGGTAGTGTACTACATCCGGGTGTTATCGAGTCAAAAAGCAGATATATTAGTTGTTCTTCGTTCGCGCGACTGGTTATTTCAGTATGCCCTCGATGAGTATTTTTTCTTTGGGATCTTCTACGGCATGATCCTGGTGTTCGGTTTTTATAACCTGCTGATGTTCATTGCCGTGCGGGAAAGTCATTACCTCTATTATTTCCTCTACATTCTGTGTGTTGGATTATACGAGATGAGTGCCGATGGAATTGCATTTCAATATCTCTGGCCGGGTTCACCGGGTTTGAATTACTATGCCCCGGGAATTTTCCTGTACCTGGCAACCACTACTGCGCTTGTATTCTCCGGTTCACTGCTGAATTTGCGAAGGAACGACCGAAAGGTCTATCGTCTATTCGTGTACGCGTTCGCGCTTCGAACCGTTTTTCTGTTGATGAGCCTGGTGATTAATCCCGAACTGTTCCGGTACCGGTTTATTGAAATTGTGCCGTTTGCGGTAATCTATTACGCCAGTTTTCGAAGCTATTTTGCCCAGCGTTATTCACCCGCGCGCTTTCTCGTAGCTGCTTACACCTTTGTGGCACTGGGGATCTTTTATAAAGTGGTGCAATACTTTGGAATCGAGTGGAAACCGTTCGGTGAGTTGTCGCATTACACACTCGGCTTCAGCTTTGTGGCAGAGATGCTCTTGTTGTCGTTTGCGATCAGTGACAAGATCCGCGTACTGAGTTTGGAAAAGACACGTGCCAGTGAAAACATGATCGAGCAGCTGCATGAGAATCAGCAGTTAAAGGATAACCTCAACAAAACACTGGAAGAACAAGTATTGATAAAGACGGCCGAGTTGATCCAGAAGTCTGCCCACATTGAGGAGCAGAACGCACAGCTTGAAGCTGCCAACAAGCAACTGGAAACCCAGGCTCGTGAGATTGCAGAAATCAATATCCTGCTTGAGCGCGACAATGTGAAACTGCAACACGATGTAGCGGAGGTGAAGGAGGCGCGGGTTCTTTCGAAAGAGGTTGACTATGAAGAATTCAGCGCCACACATCCAACCGAGGAAAGCTGGATGAAATTTCTTGCCGATGTAAAGTGGGCTGACGGATATGCGTGCCGAAAGTGCCGCAACGAGCTATACGGGGCCGGAAGGAGTCTGCATAGTCGCAGATGTACCAAATGCGGTTATGACGAGTCGGTTACTGCGTACACCCTGTTACAGAATACGCGTTTGCCGCTTGGCAAAGCACTTTACATGATCTTCCTGGTATACAATTCAAGGGGGAGCATTTCTTCCTATAAGCTATCCGAAATTCTCAGCATCCGGCAGAGCACCTGCTGGCATTACAGCTCCCGTATCAAGGCGCTTTTGAACGAAAAACGGAGAAGAAACCCCAATTTTTTCCAAACGGGGTGGAAATCGATCATTATAGAGGGGTAAATTCTCGTTTTAAAGCGACTTTATCCGCTTGATTATTAGTGAGTTTGACAGAATCGCGATTTTTTTTTCAAATTATTTCGTGGAGGCTTTTCAGAAAACACTTCTGATAATCAGGTAGTTAGTGAAAAAGCCCGAAATCGTTTCCGCCCGCCCGTGCGTATCAATCGATTGCGCTAAACAGCACAAACATTTGGATTTTGAGCCAAATTTGCGGTTTTTTTGCATGCGATTGAAGCGTATTACGCGATGCATACCATTCATTATCAGTCAGTTACTTTGCTATTATTGGAAAGTTGGTTAGACTTGTAATTGTGTAGAACAATTAACAGTAACCTAACTATGAAAAAACTACTTAATCAACTCCTGGGGTTTGCGGCCATCGCGATTTTGGCCACGCAAGTCATCTCCTGTAAGGATGACGAGGATTCAGGCAAGGTAATCGCAAGTTTTAATTATGAAGCGGATGAGGCGAACTACAAGACGATTCATTTTACCAACTTCTCTAAGAACTTCTCGTCCGTAACGTGGAATTTCGGTGATGCGACTGCAACTTCCTCTGAGGAGGATCCTTCGCATACCTATGCAGAAGATGGAACGTATACGGTTGTTTTGACTGCTACCGGTTCGGGTGGTACAGCAACCTTCCAGCAGCAAGTTGTGATCGAAAATCCGAACGCAATTCTTGATGCGTTGGCTGGAACAGAGTCCAAAACCTGGAAGCTGATACGAGACGCCAGCACAGGCAGATATCCATTGTTGGTTGGTCCGCTTAAGGACGGCACGACAATCGACGGCCAGTGGTGGGGCATGGGCCGCGATAATGATGAGATTGCTGCCCGCGCGTGTATGCTGAACCATGAATATACCTTCACCCGTGCGGGATTGACTTTCGAAAGAAATCTAAATGGCGCTATGTGGGGTGAAGGCCACGGTACAAAAGGTCGCTTCCCGATTGAAAATGAGTGCTTCGACACGACTGATCCAAATAACATGAAAGATTTTGAGACAGGTGCCAGCCTTGCGGTTTGGGGCGATTTCAACGGAACGTTCTCGGTTACTCCCGGAACACCAAACAAGTTAACAATTGACGGCCTCGGTGCTTATATGGGTATAGAAAAAGTAGGCTCGAATGGAGAGGTGACTGCACCTCAGGCCTCACTAACATATGATATCGAAAAATTATACGATGGTACCGTGGATACACTAATTGTTAGAGTGAATTATAAGAACGTGCCTGCAGATGCTGTTCCGACGGCTTACTGGATGTTCACCTTTGTTCACTATGACAATCCAGGAGATGAGCCACCAATTCCAGGAAACAAGCCAACCGTTGCATTCTCGGGTGTTATGGCAGGAAACCAGTTAACATTGACCAACGATACAGAGGGAGCTGTTAGCTACGCATGGGATTTCGGAGATGGTGGTACGTCAACTGCTGCTGCGCCTACACATACCTATACCAACGATGGTATGTACAACGTGACACTGACGGCAACCAATGCCAGCGGTGCAAATACGGTGAGAAAGTTGTTTGTGGCGAACGCATCTACTCCGGCTCTGACCGATGCATTACTGCAGGGCGCAGCCTGGAAGGTTCGTGCTGACGAATTGTCACTGTTCGTTGGACCGGCCATGGGTAGCTATGAGTGGTATGTAGTTCCTAAGGTTGACCTGTTAACCAACGGCTGGCAGTGTCTCGCAAACGATGAATTTAAGTTCAGCGCAGGCGGCGTTTACAGCTACGATACAAAAGGAGACGTTAGAGATGACGGTTACTTCGCAGGTATCGATCCGAACGGCTGTTATACAGACGCTCAGTTGGCTACTTCTACCAACGATGGTAAGAAATTCAGAACGTTTGCTAATCACACCTACACCTTCACTGCAGCTTCCGGCGGAGACCGTGCGAAAATCGTAGTTACCGATGGCGCAGCGGATGCTAAAGCGTTCATAGGCTTCTACAAAGCTTACTATGGTGGTGAGAACACGAACACAGCAAATGCCGCTAATGGTGGCGCGACTTCAGTACAATATGAAGTTATTGCGTACGCTAAAAATGCAACAAAAGAGTATCTGTATGTAGCTTGTGATATCTCTGGTGCAAAAGACGGCACTGCTTCATGGTCATTCATTCTCGTTAGATAGTTCGATTAGGTTTAATTTGTTCCAAGGGCGGATTTATCCGCTCTTGGCTTTTTAAACCAACTCAATTTCAGTTTCTTTTTAAAAAAAGTTGTTTCTCAAAACAATGCTGGGACAACTCTGCCCTTGCAGAAAGACCCCGATCAGATTAGTAGTTTAGAATTCAATATTTAATCGAATACGTGATGGCAAAATATGTACTGATTTTATTGTTGGCATTACCCATACTTTCGCTTGCGCAGGAACGGGACGTTTCCGGAGTTGTTAAAGATGCCATGGGTTCTCCAATGCCAGGTGTAAGTATCGTGGTGAAGGGCACCACAAACGGAACTACGACCGATGTTGACGGAGCGTACCGCATTAGCATGAATACCGGTACACTGGTATTCAGTTTCATCGGGTATACAACAAAGGAAGTTGTAATCGAAAACCAGACAACCGTAGACGTTGTACTGGAAGAATCTGCCAATCAATTGGACGAAGTTGTAGTTGTCGGTTATGGCGCGCAGAAAAAGAAGGATGTTTCGACAGCTATTGTAATTGTTGACGAAAAGGCTTTAAAGGATCGTCCGATGGTTTCCCTGGCAGAAGGCTTACAAGGAAAAGCTGCAGGCGTTCAGGTTACTCAGCCCTCCGGTAAGCCTGGTGGTGACATATCTGTTCGTGTGCGTGGAGCCACGTCTGTGCTTTTACGAAATGATCCGCTCTACGTGGTAGACGGTGTTCCGATGACTGATATCCGCGGTATTAACTCGCAGGATATTGTGTCAATGAGTGTGTTAAAAGATGCTGCCTCAAGCGCAATATATGGTCTTCGGGGAGCTAACGGTGTCGTGCTGATCACAACTAAAAGCGGGAGAAGCGGTCAGCAGACATTGCAATTTGGAGCCTACGGTGGATTCTCTAAACTTAGAAAGGAAATCAAGACCCTTAACACTGCCGAGTACCGTGACTTAATGTCAGAGATGAATCAGCAACTTGATCCGAGCTGGACAGATTATACAGACTGGAACAGTGAGGTATTTGGAACTGGTTATGTTCAGAATTATCAATTGACGTTTTCAGGTGGAACAGACAAATCACATTTCCTGACCTCTGCAAATTACTTGAAAAACGATGGAATAGTTGCGCCGGCAAGTTTTGATCGATATTCAGTCCGATTGAATTTTGACAGTCAGCTAAAACCTTGGCTAAAGGTTGGCAGCAATGTAAATGTCTTGAATTCAAAAACATTAGATACCCCGGATAATGCAAGTTCTGGACGTGGCGGTGTAATTATGAGTACGTTTAACACACCCCCTTTCATGCATGTTTATAAAAGTGACGGCAGCGGACAGTTCGATCCCAATCCGTATCAAAACTCCTGGGAAAACCCGAAGGCGTACATGTTCGGTGCCGATCAGGAATCAGTTGACAATCGACTCATCGGAAATTTAATGGCCGAGGCAAAGATCGTCGAGGGCCTAACGTTTAAAAGTAGTTTTGCTGTGGATTTTAACACGCACCGGTGGGATTATTATCTGGACCCGTTCCGTACCACCGATGGAAGGAATAATCATGGAGTAGTCCGTGCGGACAAGAGTACTGCAAATACCTGGACGTTCGAAAATTTTGCCAGCTACAATCGCGCCTTCGGAAAAAACAATGTAACGGTTATGGCCGGTACGGGTTTGATTAAGAGCAGCTATTATGATTCTTATGCGCAAGGAACTGATCTGATTGAGGACACATCCGTGAAAACGCTCTCTGGAGCCAACGTGGTTACAGCTGAGACATATGTGGATGAATGGGCGTTAGCATCTTTTTTTGGCAGAGCGTTGTATGATTATGATGGGAAATATTTATTCACCGCCAGCATCAGAAGAGATGGATCGTCTAAGCTTGCGAGTAAATGGCAAACCTTTCCTTCATTTTCAGCAGCTTGGAGAATTTCCTCTGAGTCTTTCATGAACAGTTTTGATTTTTTAAATGAGTTGAAGATCCGGGCTGCGTGGGGTAAAACAGGTAATCAAGATGGGTTGCCTAATAATTACCTTGCTTTTGGGCAGTATCGCTACACTCGGTTTGAGCGTGATCCTCTTGAGCCACCGAGGGGGCCCAATTCGTACTTTTATTCAATCGGTAATCCGTATCTGAGATGGGAGGTTACCACTCAAACTAATATTGGTTTAGATGTTAGCGTTTTGAATGCCCGGTTATCTTTTACAATGGATGCATACTTCAAAAAAACAAATGATCTTATTCTGGATATTGATTTGCCTGCAACAGTGGGGGATGTTCATAATATTTTGACCAATGGTGGGGCAATAGAAAATAAGGGCCTTGAGTTTTCGGTTTCGTCGGTTAACGTTGAGGGCAATAACTTTTCATGGAATTCAGACTTAAATATCTCATTCAACCGGAATAAAGTTGCTCATCTAACGTACACTCCTGTGTCATATTTTGGGCCCATCTACAGTAACAATACCTCAGTTTCCATGTTTAGGGAAGGTTATCCGATGGGCGTGTTCTATGGATATGTTTCTGATGGTGTTGATCCGGATACCGGAGATATTATTTATCGCGATCTTAACAAAAACGGCTATAAAGATCCTGGAGACCGAAAGGTTATCGGTAATCCAAATCCTGATTTCACCTTTGGATTTACTAATACGTTGTCCTACAAACGCTTCGATTTAAATGTCTTTTTCCAAGGCAGTTATGGAAATGAGATCTTTAATTCAACCCGAATTGATTTGGAAGGGATGTTTGATAGCAAAAATCAATCAACCGCGGTGCTCAAACGTTGGACGACTGAAAACCGAAATACAAATATCCCACGTGCAGGTGGCGGCACAAAGAATGTTGATAATTCAACTCGTTTTATCGAAGATGGAACGTATGTCAGGTTAAAGGCAATTACGTTAAAGTACAATTTCGATACTGAACGGATGTCAAAAATTGGTATAAACAGGCTTTCGGTGTACGCGACAGGTCAAAACCTGTTAACCTTCACAAAGTATAGTGGATTAGATCCAGAAGTAAATGCATTTGGAAATAGTCCTGTTGCAATGGGGATTGATTACGGTACCTACCCTCAGGCGATCACTGTCATATTGGGATTGAATGTGGAATTTTAAAAGTTTAGATCATGAAAATTAAACATATATTCTATCTTCTGGCAGCAATAGTCGTGTTGCAATCATGTGAAGATTTTTTGGACATTAAGCCTAAGAATTACGGAATCCCAGTGAACAACACAAGTTCAGATTCCGTACTTTATAAAACTGCATCTGAGGCCGAGGCAGCGTTGGGCGGCACGTATGCTGATTTTAAAAATGAATATTTTGAACTCGACTACTTCGTGAATGGCGATGCGCAGGCTGACGATGCATATGCCGGAGCTGATAACCCGGATAATTTTCAAATAGATGATTATAAGATCATCGCTACAAATCGAAATGTCAGTCGCGACTGGGTATATCTATATAGCACAATCGGTAAAGCGAATCGTGTTGTCAACAATGTTCCTAAGGTTATTGATCCCGCATTAACGGCAGGCAGGAAAACGGAAATGGTTGCCGAGGCATCTTTTATCCGCGCGTTTTGTTACTTTCATATAGTACAATTGTGGGGCGATGCACCGCTGCAATTAAAAGATTTAAAATCTTTGAGTCCTGAAACGCTTCCTGAAGTATACGAGCAAGTCTTCCCACCAAAAGCCTCGACAGGGGAGATTTATGCGCAGATAATTCTCGACCTTGAGACTGCGGCTGCGGGGGCACCAGCTACGGCTGTTCATAAGGGTTTTGCAACGAAAGGCGCCGCTAACGCGCTTCTCGCAAAAGTTTATGCCACACAGGAACCGCATGACTGGGAAAAAGTGAACGACTACTGTCAGGCTGTGATGGATGGAGGATACTCCCTTCTACCGGAATACGATCATCTTTGGGATAATGAGCATGAGAATTCGGCAGAATCAATTTTTGAAGTAAATTATTTCGGGGGTAGCGTGGATCACAACTGGGGGACACAAATGTTTCGCGGACTGGATTGGAAAAAATTCAATGTTCCGACAAACGATCTGGTAGCTGCCTTCGATGCAGAGGGAGATGCAATCCGGAAGAACTCTTCCATTGTTTTCCTGGATGTTACGGGTAAGTGGAGCGACAACCACTGGCCGCAAAATCATTATCCGTTCCTGAATAAGTATCGTTACTTTGTTAGTCCGAGCGATCAGAACTACATCTTTATTCGCCTGGCCGACATCATGTTGCTGAAAGCTGAGGCATTAAACGAACTGGGTGACCTTCCGGGAGCGAAGAGTTTGGTAGATCAAATCCGCGCACGCGTTGATCTTAACCCAACTCCGGCCAATTCAAAAGAGGCCATGCGTTTGGCAATTGAAAAGGAGCGGAGACTCGAGCTTGCTTTTGAAGGCCATCGTTGGTTTGACTTAAGAAGGACTGGCCGGGCTATTCCTGTAATCAATGCTGTTAAAGACGGCAGTGGTGCTTCTTTGGGATATAATCTCACAGAAACGCGATTAGTATGGCCCGTACCTCAGGCTGAACTTGATAAGAATGTAAACCTTTCGCAAAATCCAGGTTATTAAAACAACCGGTTTTGAAGACGTGAGCCGCCCTTTGCCCCCGGGACGGCTCGCGCTCTTATTTCCTAACCCAAACCAAAAACCTTGCTATACCATGCAGCACCGAATATCACGCATAGGTGTATTGTGTACACTTCTGCTCGTTTCATTTTCCTGTAGCGAACCGGAAAGAGCGGAAACCACCGACACACCCGCATTTGCCCTTACCGGGAAAAATGTCCTGGTCTACACCACAGCGGATTCCAGTAATTTTCGGATTTCACTCACCGACACCGTAGCCTTCGAGAGCCATGGCCAGCCGGTAGAGACAGAAACCTGTGTTTTCATCAATCCTCAAAAAACGTTTCAAACTTTGCTGGGCATTGGTGGAGCGCTTACGGATGCTGCTGCTGAGACGTTTGCAAAGTTACCTGCCGATAAGCAGGCTGAACTGCTGAAAGCTTATTTCGATCCGCAAAGCGGTATCGGGTACACGTTGGGCCGAACGCACATCAACAGCTGTGATTTCAGCAGCTCAAGTTACACGTATGTGAAAGAAGGTGATAAGCAACTCGAGTCATTTGATATCGCTCCCGATAAGCAGTATCGCATTCCGATGATCAAAAAAGCGATTGAGGCTGCAGGAGGTAAACTGACCATGTATGTGAGCCCGTGGAGTCCGCCAGCGTTTATGAAAGACAACAACAACATGCTGAAGGGCGGCAAACTCTTGCCTGAGTTCAGGCAAAGTTGGGCGGATTACTATGTAAAGTTTATCAAGGCTTATGAGGCTGAACAAATTCCAATCTGGGGATTGACTGTTCAAAATGAACCCATGGCTACGCAAAAATGGGAAAGCTGCATTTATACCGCTGAAGAAGAGCGCGACTTTATCAAGGAATTTCTCGGGCCTACGCTTGAGAAGTCAGGGTTGCAGGAAAAGAAACTTGTTGCCTGGGATCACAACCGCGACCTGATTTATCAGCGGGCGTTCACACTCCTTAACGATAAGGATGCAGCCAAGTACCTTTGGGGTATTGGTTTTCATTGGTATGAAGACTGGAGTGGAGGCGATCAGGTGTATGACAACGTTTTGCGCGTGAAAGAAAATTGGAGCGATATCAATCTGCTTTTCACAGAGGGGTGCAATTCACCTTTCGACCTGAATAAGTTGAACGACTGGAAACTCGGAGAGCGTTATGGAAAGTCGATGATTCAGGATTTTAATGCCGGAGCGGTTGGCTGGACCGATTGGAACATTCTGCTGGATGAAACCGGAGGCCCCAATCACGTAAAGAACTTCTGTTTTGCACCCGTTCATGCCCTTACGCAGCGTGGTGAACTGGTGTACACCAACGCATTTTATTACATCGGGCATTTTTCGAAGTTTATCAGACCTGGAGCAAAGCGAGTTCAGACAGCTCCCAGCCGAAGCAATCTGTTGAGCACGGCATTCCTCAATCCGGACGGAAGTCTTGCGGTCGTTGTCATGAATCAAACTCCGAAAGAGGTGTCATATTTTCTTTGGATCGATAATCAAGCCGTTAAAACAAAAGCACTTCCTCATTCAATCAGTACCTTTATTGTAAAATAATCAGCACGCAAATGAAAAAACTCCTTTCGATAACAGTCTTTGCTTTAATCTTCGTTTTATCGTGCTCGTCTGTACCTGACCTGCCACCGATTAATAATAATCCGGGTGGTGAAAACGGACCTAAGGTGAGTGTATGGGCTACTTATCCCGATCGCTCATATCTTTTCAGTGCCCTATCTCCGCTTCAATTCCAGCAAACAACATCTACTGCGCCAAGAATCACAGTCGATACAACCACGCGGTACCAAACGATGGATGGATTTGGGTATTCCCTCACCGGAGGAAGTGCCATGTTGCTGAAACAGAAGATGACTCCTTCCAACCGCAATGCCTTGCTGCGTGAATTGTTTTTGACCGAACAAAATGGAATTGGCGTTAGCTACCTGCGGGTGAGTATTGGAGCTTCTGATTTGGATGCATCCGTTTTTTCTTATAGCGACTTGCCGGCCGGAGAAACAGATGTAAACCTCGATCATTTTAGTCTCGATCCGGATCGGGTTAACCTGATCCCGGTGCTAAAAGAGATTGTCGCACTGAATCCTGCTATTAAGATTATGGGTAGCCCATGGTCAGCTCCGAAATGGATGAAAACAAACAATGCAGTAAAAGGCGGAAGTCTGAAAACCGAATATTACCCGGTTTATGCTCAGTACTTTGTAAAATACATTAAGGGCATGGCCGCGGAAGGTATTACCATCGATGCCATTACGATCCAGAATGAACCTGAGCATCCGGGAAATACGCCCAGTATGACCATGACCAGTTCGCAACAAAATGAATTTATCAAGTCGCACCTCGGCCCCGCATTTCAGACTGCCGGAATCACTACCAAGATCATCGTATTTGATCACAACTGTGACAATCCGGGTTATCCGATTGCCATATTGAATGATCCGGTCACCAAGCCCATGGTTGATGGATCAGCCTTCCACATGTACCTGGGTGATATCAGCGCACTAACAACGGTGCACAACGCACATCCCGATAAGAGTGTGTATTTCACCGAACAATGGACAAGCGGAAACGGGGATTTCGCAGGAGACCTGCGCTGGCATGTAAAAACGTTGATCGTAGGCGCTCCGCGCAACTGGAGCCGCAATGTGTTGGAGTGGAATCTGGCAGCCGACCAGAATTTTGATCCGCATACCAACGATGGGGGCTGTAACTTATGTCAGGGTGCGTTAACCATTAACAATACCTCCGGGGCTGTAAGCCGGAATGTTTCGTACTACATTATCGCTCATGCTTCTAAACTGGTGCCTCCGGGGTCGGTTCGCATCGGCAGCAACCTGGTTGGTAATTTGCACAACGTGGCATACCTGACGCCCGCTGGAAAAAAAGTACTTATTGTTGTTAACGATAATAATGATGCAGCAACTTTTGCGATTGCTTACAAAAGTTATATCGCTACCGCCACGCTGCCGGGTGGTGCTGTGGCAACTTACTCCTGGTAACAGGTTAGCGTAGGCGATCGGCATATAACGCAATAAACTCGTCAAGCCGTTTTCTGCGGTATTGCATGATAAAACGCGGATGAGGGAGAGGAACTATTTCATTGAATAGTTCCTCTTTTTTATTCCAGGCATTCAGGTTTTTGTAGTTGTCACCCTCACCCAGACAAAAGGCAATCTCGGTGGAAATACCAAATGCGATTTGCTTGCGAAGGGAGCTGATGATAAATGTCTCAAGCGCTGACTGCAACTCGCGGATGTCATAATAGTTCAGGTTTTTACCGTCCTGGGTAAATCCTAAGGGAGAGACTGAGCTGATAAAATGCCGGCCATAAAATTTCGCAGGTCCTCCGTAGGCGTCAATCATCCGGTAAATGAAGTCGGAGGAGAGCTCTTGTTTTTTAGCGAGATTATTTGGGATGCCGCAGTTGGTTTCCAGCCGGATAGAATCAGTAAAGGGAATGCCCGTTGTGCCACCCCCAAACCGACCCGGATTAATACCGATAATAATTCTTCGCGGATCATTATCGGAATAAAATTTCCTGAAAAATTTCTCGGTCAGATCGAATGCCGCGGAATCCTGATACGGATTCAATACGTCAACGCCGGGTGGCAGCTTCGTTCCGGAAAGGTCGAGCGACCGATAGAATTTCAGAACGTGGTCTGCAAAAGTCATGTTACTTTTTCTTCCAGCCTGGTCCGCGCACAATACGACCCGGCATGGCCCCGGTATGCAAACCATTAGTGAGCACGGGAACTCCGTTTACCAGGACGTGGCGCATGCCTGCAGCGTACTGCTTCGGCTCTTCGTAGGTTGCCTTGTCGATGACTTCATTTGCATCAAAAATTGCCAGGTCGGCATAGTATCCTACCTTTAACCGCCCGCGATCAGTGATGTTCAGATTGGTTGCCGGCAACGAAGTCATCCTCCGCACAAGTTCTTCCAGCGGTACGAGTTTTTCCTCACGGCCATATTTTCCAATAGCGCGCGCAAATGTTCCGAACGCACGCGGATGAGTACCCCATTCATCAAAAATCTTTGAATCCGAAAACGAGGCACCATCCGATCCAAAGCTCACGTAAGGCTGCTTGAAAATTCTTCTAACATTATCTTCCGTTTGAAGATGATACACGGCCGCTCCGGGTGAACGGTCTTTTAACAGCAGGTCGAGCAGTGTCTCGTCTGCATCTTTGCCATGAAGGGCAGCTACCTCATCGAGCCGCTTGCCGCGATACAATTTGTTAAGCGAATCGAGCCGAAAGCCAAGAATAACAACATCTTTTGGATCGGAGTTTTTGGTGGGAATACCGAGGCGCATTTCTTCCAGTACTTTTTTCCGGGTTACCGGATTTCTTAAGCGCTTCCGCATTTCAGCGGCACCACCTTCCTGCACCCAGTTTGGAAGTCGTGCAGTAAGTGCGGTATTGCTGGCCGCGTAAGGATACATGTTGGCGGTTATCGTCAAACCGGCCTTTTGTGCACTATCGATCTTGGCCAGTACCTGATCGATTTTATTCCAGTTGCGATCGTGGTTGATTTTTAAATGAAAGATTTCCACGCGAATGTTTGCTTCCTGTGCCACGCGAAAGGTTTCATTGAGAGCTTTCAGGATGTTATCACTTTCGCTGCGCATGTGAGTGATGTACATCCCTTTGTATTGCGCTGCCGCGGAGGCGAGCGACACAATTTCTTCCGTGGAAGCGAAATCAGCCGGTGCGTAAATGAGCGATGTACTCAGCCCCATTGCGCCCTGTTCCATCGCTTCCCGAACAAGCTTATTCATCTGGTCCTGTTCAGCGACTGTTGGCTTGCGGTTGGCGTATCCCAAAACATAATTTCTGACGGTTGTGGCGCCAACAAAAGATGCCACGTTTGTGCTGGTTCCCTTAATGGTCAGCCATTTAAAATAGCCATCGAGCGTGGTCCACAGGCTGTCAACCGGTTTACTGTTTCGTCTTTTTACCGGCCCTGCACTCCAGCCTTCACCCATAACCTCCAGTGTTACACCCTGCATGATGTCACTCATCGAACGTCCGTCCAGTAACAACGAACGTTCCGCCATGCTGAGCATGTTGATGAAGCCTGGCGCTACGGCCAGCCCTTTTGCATCGATTTCTTTTTGTGCGATCGCAGAAGACAAATCTCCGATAAACGCAATTGTGTCTCCGCGAATCCCAATATCGGTGACAACGGGTTTACTGCCCGAACCATCATATACATTTCCCTGGCGAACGATAATGTCGTAAACAGGGGCGTTCGATCCGTTTAGAAAAAGAACGGCAACAAAAACGATAGTAAGTAAAGGAAGAGCACGCATATCAGTTAGCAAAGAAAACGAGCGTTGTATTGACAATCACATAGGCAGCAATTACAACGCGCGATCCCCAGTAATTTATTTTCTGACAGGTATTTACATTGCCCTTATAATGGAACCGCAGCGAAACGGCCGACACCAACAGGGTTGAGAAAATGGCGAGGAATGTTGCAGCATGCAACGAGTCTACCAGCGTGAAGGCCGATGACTCGGGCAGGAGCGAGTCAATAATGTATTTGTTACCCACGGCAGCAAACAAGCCGCCCACCGGTAATCCAAACCGGGGTTCGAGTTCTGTCGGTTGTGTTGTAAAGCTGAGCACCGAAATCATGAACGCAATGTACATGCCAATAAAAATTTTCATGAACAAGCCCCATGCGTTCCGTTCAATGTCGATCTCAATGTTGAATGACGCGTATTCCGAATGCAGCATGTCGCTGCTCGGGTCACCGAACACGGTAGTGTACTCACTGTTGCTCGTGGTCACTTTGAAGTCTGTGATTTTCCAGCCGTCAAGCGTAAGCTCGCGGTCGTACGTACTTCCCAGTTCATCCGGAACGAACACGAGGCTGTTCCGGTCATAAATTGAGTTCTCTACATGTAACACCAGACGTTGCTGATCAAACGGGAAGTCCTTCACCTTCCAGTTTTGTTTCATCACGCATTTCATTTTCATCAACTGCCACACGCGATTATCTACGGTATCTGAAATCACCTCTGGCTTGTCGATTGATTTCGCGTTGGGGATGTCGAGCTGATTGGGAAAATCGAACTTGTCATTATTATTATACAGAACCCATAACCAAAATCGGGTTGTGTATTCCTTGTTGTGGAAATCGATGTCGTGAATACTGATCGTGTAGGCGCCAATGGTCACGGTGTCGGGCCGGGGTTCTGAGTCGTCCTGCGCGAAAAGCAGGAATGGAGTCAAAATCAGCACTAAAAGTGGGATAAATCGCTTCATGGTTTAGGGAATTGTCAAAAATATAGCTTTTTAAAGATTATTTCGAAAGCAGGGGTATGCTTCGTAACTTTCGGGTCCAACACTATAATCGAAGTAAAATCTACTCCTATGTATCAAGCGTTACTCACGACACACTCCTACCTCCGGTTTGTTGTACTCATTTTATTAATTGTGGTGATCGTCACCTCGCTGGCCGGCTGGCTGGGCAAAAAGGACTACACGAATACCGACAATAAACTCAACCTGTCGCTGTTCATATCCACGCATATTCAACTGCTACTGGGCTTGATCCTGTATGTAGTTAGTCCGCAAGTGCGATTTGGCGAAACAACCATGAAAGACAGTCTTACCCGGTACTGGACTGTGGAGCACCTTACCATCATGCTCATCGCGGTTGTGTTGATTACGATGGCGCGTATTACGTCAAAAAAACTGCCGACTGCCGCAGCCAAACACAAACGTGTATTTATTTTTAACCTGATCGCTTTCCTTTTGATCCTGTTAGGGATTTACATGAGTGGACGAGGATTTTATTAATCGAACCAACCCCTGATATGAAACAAAAAGTTCTTCTTGCAGTTGCTTTAATCTTCAGTCTTTCATTGGCCGCCCAGGATTTTGCTCCCCGGTACGAGTTAGTCAAGCTCGGTAAGGGAATCAATACGCATTATCATGAGGCTGCTCCGATTATCTCACAAGATGGCAAGAAGCTATACTTCTTTGTTCATAACCATCCGGAGAATACGTTTGGGAAGGAAGGCAGTGACGACATTTGGATGTCGACACTTGATGACAAGGGTGAATGGACTACCGCCAAACATCTTCAGGCGCCTTTCAATATCCATCATAGCAATCAGGTGTTCAGCGCATTGCCAGACGGATCACTTTTCATCAAAGGAGGTCGGGGTAAAGATTCGAAAGGTTTTTCACTCATCACCGGCAATTCAATTCGCGAGCTCGATGTTCCCAACTTTAAAGAACTGAACAAAGGCAAGTTTTATGGAGCCAGTCTTTCTTCGGACGGAAAACACATGATTATTTTCTTTGGCACCACTCCGCAGGGCCCGCGGAGCCAACTCTATGTAAGTAACCTCGAGGCCGATGGCAAGTGGACTGCACCCAAGCGGTTGAACATCTCAACGCGTGACGATGACTTCGGTCCGTTTATTTCGGTGGATGACAAGACATTATATTTCGCCAGCGATCGCAATGCTCCCGGCCGCAAGGGAAAGGCAGACATATACAAGACGACACGTCTGGACGACACCTGGCAGAACTGGAGCACGCCTGTGAACATGGGGTCGCCCATCAATACCGCGGCTGACGAATTTTATTTTTGTATCGACAAAGAAGGTCACGTATTTAACAGCCGCGCGAACAGCACGCTTGACGGAGGTAATCTTGATATCTTCAAACTTATTCCGCGTGACATTAAAATCATGATCACCGGAACCACCTACAACGAGAAAAGCCAGCAACCCATTCCGGTGAACCTCGTGGTTACACCCGGGCAGAATAAACCAACGAACCTGAAGTCGTCCGTTGCAGGGAAATTTGAAACCCGGATTCCGGAAGTAACATCGTATACGATAAATGCATCCCAGCAGGGATATTTGCCTAAAGATATTGCGCTTACACTCCCGGCTGACCTTGGAAACGATACAACGGTTGTGGTTGACGTCTATTTAACACCGATCGCAAAGAAGTTGCTGCTTACCGGAACGGTATACGACAGTAAAACAAATAAGCCCATCACGGCAAAGGTTGATGCGGTATTGAAAAATGACAAGCGTATTAATTTCAAAATGCCTGCCACGGAAGGACGCTACGAACAAGAGATTAAAGCCCTGGGAACCTACCGGCTTACCGCTTCCGCGGAAGGCTACCTGAATGCAACCGACAGCTCGGAAGTGGTGGACGAAGAGACAACTCCCGTTATTAAAGATCTGTATTTGCAGCCGATTGAAGTTGGCTTAACGGTACGCCTGAAGAACATCTATTTCGATTTTGATAAAACGACCCTGAAGAGCGAGTCGTTTGTGGAACTGAATAAGGTGGTGGAATTTTTGAAGAGCAATCCTACCGTTGAAATTGAAATCGAGGGCCATACCGACAGCAAGGGCTCAGACGATTACAACCTTAACCTTTCACAGGGACGTTCTCAATCGGTCGTGGATTACATTGTAAGCCAGGGCATTGATGGGTTCCGCCTGACAGCTCACGGTTATGGCGAAAGCAAGCCCATTGATACGAATGACACTGAGGCCGGCCGCGCCAACAACAGACGGGTGGAGTTTACAGTCGTAAAGAAGTAATCAAACAATCTGTTTCAGGGAAATGAAGTCGTTGATTTGCTCAATGACTTCATCCACTGACTCCACAGCAACCACGCGGTGTGTGCCCAGCTTTTTGAAGAATTCAACGGTGAGTTCGTCCTGGTTCAAAAAGATCACGCGTTTGTTGGCCCTTAGGGCCAGTGCCACCTCCGATGCGGTGCCGGAGGCCATTCCGCAAACCACGATTACATGACTTGTTAATACATTGATGTTGTTCCGGGCGCTGCCCATTCCGGTTACAATCCGGATTTGTGCATAAGGTGATGACGCTTGTCCGGTATCACCGGGTAAAATGCCAATGGTGAGCCCGTTGTGGGCGGAGGCTCCGCGCATAGAAGATTCCATGACTCCGAATGCCCGACCCCCCGTTAGCAGCACCCAGCCTTGTTTGGCTATCGCTGCGCCCAATTCAAATGCACGTTCGTTTTGCTCGGGAGTTGCCGTTTCACCCGGACCCATTACCCCGACAATAATTTTTGCGCCCATAAACTTCGGTTATCAACGAAAATAAAGACCTCCCAATTGATAACAAGCGTTAGGCGGGCAGCAGATGTTAAGATTTGATGAAATCTTAGAACTCGGTTTTGCAGTCGAGGCAGTGGTGTACCTCTTTGGCTTTCATGGGCAAATGAAGCAGGACTGAAAAGGCAACGGCTGCAATTTTGTTAAATCCTTTCTGCTTTCGGCATAGATGATTTCTGATGATCCGCAATGCGGACACGTTATGGGCGAATCGTAATCAAAAAGCTCGTCAAGAACCTTCCTGACCTGTACCGTATCTTTTTCAAAAATGTGGAGTTTAATCCGGAAGAGGAACGGATTCTGAGCCATGAGGGTGTTGAGATTTTCCTGCGTCAGAAAACACGGTACATCGTAAGCGTCCAGTTTGGTTTTGGCTACGTGAGCGTCTATTGAGTTTTCATACTCGCGGAATACGATGATTTTATCTTGTTCCTTATCCTGCTTCACCCTTCTAATTTATTACTTCCAATCAAAACTTAAAAAACGTAAGTTTAACACATGGTTAGAAGCCTTATCGTAACGCTATTGCTCATTCCATTGCTGACAAACGGCCAGATTACGGCTTCCCAGCAAAAAGCACTCAACAGCTACGTTGAATACATGAATAAGTCGGGCGAAGAAGCCCGGGCATCGTTTGCACTCGTCCGCGACTACTACGATAATTTACAACGCTACCGGACGGCAAAATACAAGCAGCCCGTCCGGTTTAGCTATACGTTTCAGCTTGAGGATTATTACTATACAACGGCTCTCCAGCGCAAGGTGGGTACGGATGACGCCACGTTGAAAGCAAAATTAGCTGCCCTTAGAAAATCAGCCGAGGCTATCGATCAGCAACTTAAGGCACTTGATACGTATCACAAACTGGAAGATTACAAAACAGACGATTATAAGAAGGGAGAGGACATTATGGTGCAGATGGTGGGCCTGTTTGCGGAGTATCGGGCAAAGCGAAACAGTTTGTATGATGCGGTCCGGAGTGTGTACGCAAAACTTCAAACATCCAAAGCCGGTCCTTACGCTGTTGCGCTCAGGCAGATGCAGGATCGTATTGCACATGAAATGATCTTACTGAATTCATGGAATTACAATTTCAACGCAAAGATTCATTCCGGCTGGCCGGTTGAGCTGCTCAAAAGTCATATTCTGGAAACACAGGAACTTGTTGAAAAGAAGATTGCCGCTGCCGGTATCCAGTACCCTGCGTCTTCCATGATTCCATCATTCGAAGAAGGCCTCGTGATGTTGCAGCAAACGAAACGAAACGGTCTGGATGGTTACACCTACGAAGCACAAAAATCAGATGAACATAGCAACGGGGTGTATCTCGAACTGATCAACCTCTACAACGGAGTGTTGATTTCATTTTACAACACATTTATCGGGTATGCGAATAACAACTATGCCGGCCTGCTGGCCATGACGTACGTGCCCGCCTTTGACATTCGTAACGATGTAAAAGCGATCCAGACGGATATCCAGCCATTTCAGGATATCGCGCATGCGACATTGTCGATTAAGCCTCAGGCCGGGTCGATTTCTCCGGCAACCTTTAAGGCGCTTTCAAACTACATCGACTATATCAATGAGTGCGTGCGACAGACCGATCACTTGCAGCGATTGTATGCCAATTTGTGGGGAAGCACTGCCGGCTACCGCGATCTGACATCGTTTAAAGGCAAGGGCGGTCTGACATTTGATTTTAAAGACTTTGAAATCCCTGTCTCGTACGGGCAAAAAGCCGTAGCAGAGAGTAAATCGATTCCGGAAGGATACCGAAAATCATTGAACGATCAGGCAGAAGTACTGAACCGCATCATGATCGAAATGAATCAGTTGAGTATAGCGCTTGATCAGGAGACCGAACAGAAAAACTACGAACGTGATAACCTGAAACATCTTGATGAGCTTGTGCTTCGATTCAAAACAATCTGGGATGTTTTTCATGACCGAAAGGAAATACTGTACGCGGATGTCAGGAGTATTTTTGAAAGTTTTAAGGTATCGAACCCGGCAAGTTCATGGCATGTGTCAGGAAAGGCTTTGCTTCGCCTGGCTGATGCCGATAAGGAGGAACTTTTGAAAGCAACGTTATTTTACACCGGTGACCCATCCCAAAAGCCTGATCCCGAAAAAATTCAGGCACTGATTCGATCGGTAATTTCGGATGAGTATGCTAACCTGAAAGGCATTGAAAAGCTGGGACGCTATAACGGGAATTGCCCGTACACTCCGTATGAAGACCTGGCCAATGACTCGAAAAAATTTACGGAGCCTGAGTTCAAATCTTCAACCTTGTCGCCCCTGAGTTACAGTCACCCGTATCATAACTACGTGTACATGTTCAATAACGTGGTCAGGAACTATAACAAATTCTGCGAGCTGTCGCCCGTGCCGCTGCTTCAAACTATTTACGAACCAGAGTTATTCATGTTAGAACGGGGTAACCGACAGGCGACCGTAACTAATCCTCCGGTTCAGAGTAATCCAGCGCCTGACAACCCGCCATTAACCGTTTACACACCACAATCTGGTTCTTCTGTGACGGATGATTCGAAGAATACGAACACGCGGGATACCATTTATATTGAGAAACACGATACCATCTGGCTTGATCGTAACCCCGACTTATCGCGTAACATGGAGGGGTATGCTACAAACAACCTGGTGTTGTTGCTGGATGTTTCAGGTTCTATGAGCCGGGCGGATAAACTTCCGCTGTTAAAGCAATCTGTGCTGCAACTGCTCGATATGATGCGGGAAGAGGATGAATTGGCTGTAGTTGTTTTTTCTGGCAAACCGAAGATTTTACTTGAACCGGTTTCTTTTAAAGAACAAACAACCATCAGGAAGGCAATCAATAAACTTGATTCGAAGGGTACCACCGATGGAAACGCAGCGCTGGCGCTTGCTTACGAAGTGGCAGATGAAAACTACATTCGGGCCGGCAACAACCGGATTGTGCTGGCAACTGATGGCGAGTTTCCGATCTCACCAGAAACAGAAGCACTGATTAAGAAATTTGCAAAGGCAGACATCTACCTGACCATCTTCAATTTTGGAAGCGGATCAGGTTCCGGTAAAGTGCTGGAGCGATTGGCGCAGTTGGGTAACGGAAACTACGCTGCTGTTGTAAAGGAGAATGTTGAGGCGAACCTTATCCGGGAAGTCAAGTCAAAACGCAAGCGGTAGTTACCAGTTCAGGTCCATACCCAACAGTTCCTTCAACTGGCGATTGGGTTCGCGATAGAATTCTTCCAGAATACGTTTGTCATCGTCCGCAATCTTATCAGAATAGTCGCGCTTGTTCTTGGGTTCAGGGTTGAAGTTGCACGGAGGACCGGCTACCCCTAAAAATTCCAGTACCCGGTTGCAGTTTTGTTGCGGGTTGTTCACCAGATCGCGGAATCCAAGAATAAGAATTTGGCCGGGATCGAAATACCGGTAATACATTTTTATTTGATCTGCATAGAGACCTTTCCGGAGAATGAACGGTCCGTCTTCGCTGCCGCGTGAAATAAAGTCGAGCTCCAGGTCCACAACTTCGCGGAAAGAAGGAAACGTGGTACGCTTGTCAAACAGGTACTGGTAAACGCGGTTTACGTTGTGCCCGGTGCTGTCGGCTGTTTTTCGCGCGACTTGTTTGGCCGAATAGCTGCGGTACATGTTCCATCCGGAATAGGCGCGTGCGATCGGTTCACGCAATATCATGATCAATTTCATGTTAGGGTAGGCGGTCGCAATCTGCTGTGCTACCGGCTCAAGATTCATGTATTTCGGTGTCGATTCAAAGAACAGGGCATCCGGCTTGGTAAGCGATGTAAAATGTTGCCGGTACCAGTTCAGGTCCTTGCCCAGTAAAATGTCTCGCGAGAAATAGTTGAGTTCTTTTGGGTAAGAGCCCGCCAGTTTGGGATGTTGATCGAGATAATAATGTAACGAGGTTGTTCCAGCCTTCTGAGCCCCAATAATCATAAAGGACGGGTCATGACCCGGTAGTAATTTGGATGACAGGAGTTTGAGAACTTTCCGGATATAACCCACGAATCTGTATTTTTCCCAAACATAAGGCCGCTTGCGCTGCCCCCGGTCGTATTTTCGATGAAAGGCATCAAAAAGTTTTCTTTCCGGTGTAACAATCGGGACAGCCTGGCGTCTGCTTATTGGAATTGAATACATGAACCTCGAGGCTTTTCAAAACCGTGTTTTACCTGCTAAAAACAAGCTTTTTCGGTTTGCCCTGCGAATGCTGGGTAATGACGATGATGCGAAGGATGTGGTGCAGGAAGTTTTGATCAGGGTTTGGAATGGCCGGGAGCAGATGCATACCATCGAAAATATGGAGGCATGGTGCATGCGGATCACGAAAAACCTCTCGCTCGATAAGCTCCGGGCTAACCAGCGAAAGGCGACCGAATCACTCGAGAAAAGCTTTCATGTGCTGGGCTCAGATAAAACACCGGATGTTAAAACTGAACTGGGTGAAAGTATGCAACACGTAAGTCAATTAATCGCAGCACTGCCTGAAAAGCAACGGCAGGTAATTCACCTTCGGGATGTAGAAGGGTACACGTATAATGAGATTTGCGAGATCATGGAGATCGATATGAATCAGGTGAAAGTAAACCTGTTCCGTGCCCGCAACTCGGTAAAGGAAAAGTTATTGAAGATGAACGCGTATGGACTATAGTCAACTCGAAACGCTGATCAAAAAGTACTGGGATTGCGAAACATCCCTGGAAGAGGAAGAGCGGTTGCGCGAGTGGTTCCGCACGCACGAAGTGCCGGAACGGTTTAAAGACACCGCGAAGCTGTTCAGTTATTTTGATGAGCAGAAGCAGAAAGCAACCGGAGCACAATTCGAAAAAGAGGTTATCAAAAAGATAATCGCACCGAAAGGCAGGGTGGTCGGCTTGTGGCAAACCTCACTCAAAATTGCAGCCGGAATTGCGGTAGTAGCAGCAGCTATCTTCTTCGTGCAGCAGGAAATTCAGGAGAAGCCCGATATGGCAACCATTGAGGACCCGCAAAAGGCACTGGAAGAAACCAAAAAGGCGCTGATGATGATCTCAAAAGGATTCAGTACAGCAGAAGAGCAGGCAAAGAAAATCAACGTCCTGAACGAAGCTGAAGATAAAGTGAAAGAAAAAAAGAATTTATAAACCGAATTTGAAATAACAACCGTATGAAAAAGATAATCGTAGTATTGGCATTAATCACCGCAGCGACAGGAGCATTTGCGCAGGGCGAAGCGGTTACGAAGTTTTTCGACAAGTATGCGACAGACGAGTCGTTCACTACACAGGCAACCATTTCCAGCAAAATGTTCAGTCTGTTTACCAACATGGAAGCAACCACAGCGGAAGACAAAGAGGTTATTGACGCAATTTCGAAGCTGAAGGGGCTTCGCATTCTGGGAAAAGATAAGACCAACGGTGCCCGCACGTATTACACCGAAGCACTGAGTGTGGTAACCAAGAATAAATATGACGAACTTATGTCGGTTCGCGACAAAGACAAAGACATGAAATTCTACATCAAGGAAACTGCCCCGGGTAAAATTGGTGAGTTTGTGATGCTGATTGGAAGTAACTCGGAATTCATGATCATCAGCCTGTTTGGTGAAATTGACCTGAAACAAATTTCCAAGATTGGCCGTAAGATGAATGTAGGCGGCCTCGACAAGCTTGAGAAAATGGGTGAGCAGAAGAACTAATTCGATCTCACCGCGTATATTAACCTCATGCTTCGGACAACCCGGTGCATGAGGTTTTACTTTTTAAATCCCTCGTTATGAAAAATATTTTGGCTTTTGCATTCTTACTGCTGTCGTTCTGCGCGTTCGCTCAAACGGAAACCACGAACGAACTTGATCGCAACTATTCTTCACACACGTTTTTCCTGTATAACAATACCCTTCGGATGATCAACCAGAAAGGTGACAAGGCCTTTGATGAACTGATTAAGGATATTGAAAAACTGAAGGTTGTGTGGGTGAGTAAGCGCGAAAAGAACTTTGGCGCGGAGCAGTATAAAAAACTGGTTGCTTCTTATAAGGCAGAAAGCTTTGAAGAGATATTGACCACCCGGTTTCAGGGAAAAAACCTGAATGCGTATATCAAAGAGAAAGACGGCGATACAAAAGGTGTAGTGATTACTGCTGATGATGGCGAGAATGTTTTGGTGATGGATATTGTCGGAAAAGTGGCGCTGAATAAAATCACCAGCCTTTTCTCAACGGTAGATAGCAGCTCCGACATCGGCCAGAAAATCAAGAGCCTGATGAATAAAGGCAACTAAGCTGTAATTCCCGTAACACACGCCCGACTCATTATCTATAATCACATTGCCTGTGCAAACTGTACTTTCTGTTAACGGACTTACCAAAGACTTTGGCAGGATCCGCGCTGTAAACAATCTCGCGCTCGAGGTAAAAACCGGGCAGGTATTTGGAATGCTGGGGCCGAATGGCAGCGGTAAAACCACTACGCTGGGTATGCTCATGGGGGTTGTAAATCCTTCGGCTGGCAACTTCACCTGGTTCGGAGAAACGCCAACGCATCACGTTCGAAAGAAGATTGGCGCGGTACTCGAACACCCGATTTTTTATCCCTACCTGAGTGGGCAAAAAAATCTGGAGTTAAATGCAATGATCAAGCAATGTCCGGTTGAGAACATCCCGAACGTGCTTGAATTGGTTGAACTCACTGCACGCAAGGACCATAAATACAAAACGTATTCGCTGGGGATGAAGCAGCGCCTGGCGATTGCTTCGGCATTGTTGAACGATCCAGCCGTTCTGATTCTGGACGAGCCCACCAATGGACTTGACCCGATGGGGATTGCCGAGATTCGTGACATCATCAAGAAAATTGCCGCCAATGGAAAAACAATCATCCTGGCCAGTCACCTGCTCGATGAAGTACAAAAAGTATGTACGCACTTTGCGATCCTGCAACGCGGTAACCTGATCCACACGGGTCCGGTTGATGAAGTAGGTCGCGGCACGGAAACTGTTGAGGTAAATGCAGAGGTCGACAACCTGAACGAAATCCTGATGGAGTTTTCGGGAACGTCTACCATCACGAAAGAAAGTGGTTTCTATCGTGTGTCCATGCGTGACGGCTTCCGCAGTAACGACCTCAACCGTTTTTTGTTCGACCGGAACGTGGTTGCTTCGCATCTCGTAACGAAAAAGAAAAGTCTCGAGCAACAGTTTCTTGACATCCTTTCCAGTAACCCGCAAAAATAACCGACATGCTGCACCTGCTGAAAATAGAACTTAAGAAGATGCGCGACTACCGGACGTTCTGGGTAGTGTGTGGATTATATTTTATTACAATCGGCTTCTCTACCGCCAGTGGTATGGAGTTTTTGAAATGGCTTGCGTCTTTTATCGATGGTTTTGGCGAAGAGCTGAACATTGATCGTATCCCCCTTTATCACTTTCCGGATGTGTGGCTAAACCTCGTGTGGTGGAGCGGCCTGTTTAAAGTTTTACTGGGGATCATGGTGGTTATTTCAATCACCAACGAATATTCGTACCGCACCATTCGCCAGAACATTATTGACGGGCTCAGCCGCTGGGAATTCATTGGTTCTAAAATGCTGCTCAACATTCTTCTAAGCCTGATGAGCGTAGCACTCATATTTGTGATCGCACTCATTACCGGATTTATTTATACCCCTGAAATCCAATGGAAGTATGTGTTTACCGACATGGAGTTTTACCTCGCATACTTTCTGGAAATTTTTGAATACCTCTCGTTTGCCTTGTTGCTGGGTATTCTTATCAGACGGTCTGGCTTGACCATCATTTTGCTGTTACTATCGAGCATGCTTGAACTGATCATCAAGCTGAACGTGGATGACTATTTCCCGGATGCGATTCCTTTCTTTCCGTTGGAATCAATCACCCGACTCGTACCGTTCCCGTTTTATCGATACGCGTTTATGGAGATTCAGGATTACATTAAAATTAGTTCGGTGGCAATTGCTGTAGGCTGGACGGTAATCTTTAATTACCTCGCTTATCTCCGCCTCAAGAAAGCCGATATTTAATCGAACGCCAAAAGTTCGGGTTCCAGGTAAGTTGCTTTCGCAGATGCGGACTTAAAAATGTCAGTTTGGTAATGCGCGTTCATCAGGTCTCTGAAATTGGTTTTCAGACGGCTGTTCTGAGCAATGAAGCTCGCAAAGTCCGTACAGATAGATCTCTTTTTAAAGTGATTGACTGCGTGAATAGCAGCGATTGTTACTGTTTCGTTGTACTTGTCGGCCGCGCCAACCCCCCGCGTATAGTTTCGTAACTGACCCGTAATGTTTTGGATGGCTGTTTCGAGGCCATACCGGTTCAAATGAATCCAGGCAAGCCGCAAATGCGCTTCATGCGAAAAAACTGCAGGGTCCAGCGTAGCGGAGGCAAACAGTTGTTCAAACTCGTTGTCGGTAAGGGTGTAATGCAGTTCCATGGTTATGGTGGTGAAGGCGGTTGTACGAACACCTCGAACTCAATGTTTTGAATTTAGAAAAAAAATCAATCCGATTCGAGATCAGGCTCGTTCTCAATTTGAATAATCATCAAGCATGTTCTCCACCTTTCGGCCCGTAGAAAAACACCCAGGTGGAAAAATCCTCCGTAAAATTCTCGAATCGATGTTCCGCTCCCGCGGGAACAAACAGGAAATCACCGGGATGGAAATTCCATCGCTTTCCCGAATGAAAGAACGTGCCGGTGCCCGAAACCACCACGTACACTTCATCGCGATCGTGGGGCTTTTGATGGTCGATTTTATCAGGTTTGTAAAACTCAACCGCCAGCGTTCCGTGCCTGAACAGTTCAGTGAAAACGGACTTGCTGGCGATAAGTGTTTGTTTGGCTTGCTGAATTGAAATTTCCATACGGAAAATGTAGCGCAATTTCCGTTTTCCGGAAAGCCAAAAAAGCAGATGAAAAAGGACTTTCACCTGCTGCAGGCATTAGGCGCGTGGCCGGAGATTAAACGTATAGCCTACACTGACATTGAAGAAAAATGGCGTGTTTGATATTCCGATGTTGTTGGCTTTGTGCGTTTCTGTTTGCTGCGTGCGTTCGTTGAAGTAGGTGTATGTGTTGTCTTTCAATGAACTTCCCACGTTAGGCCACCACCTTACATTCGGCACGATGGTTAATCCGCGCAATGCGTTTTGTTTGTTCTCGAATGGAGTCCAGCGATAATAGGCGCCCAGCCCAAGCGTATACGTGGTGTACTTTTTAATCCGGTTGTCTTCCTGTTTGAATTGGTCATCGTAGTACATTTCCCATACGTGCATCTTGGGTTCTACGCGAACATTGAATTTTTCGGTGAACCGATAGCCAACACCAAATCCGACCGAGTGCGTGATGTTAAAGGATAGGTGTTGATCCTGTGCTTCTTTTGTGATCAGGTTGTCGGTAAACTCAAGCCCGAATCCGTGTGAATAGTCGAACACGAATTTTTTAGTCCAGTAATCAACTTCAAAATTGAAACCTTTTGTAACCAACGGTTGATTTAACCCGAATACGAGGCTCACTTCGGGCTTTTTCGATTCCTGTGCGTGAACGATGATCGAAACAGTAAACGCAAACAAGGGGAGGAGAATTTTTTTCATAACGTTTTGTCTTTTTTGAATGCATGAACGGACAAAACGCTGTCCCTGACGTGGACATTTGTCTATTTCCGCTGGGCGCGGATGCGGCTCAGGTGACGGGGATGGACACCCAGCATCGAAGCGAGATACTTGTCAGGCACTTCGCGAATAAACCGTGGCTGGTTCTCCTGCATCCATTGATACCGCTCCTCGGCCGACTTGGCGATCAGGTTAAATACCCGCTCTTCCATGCCGATGTAGTTTGCTTCCATGGTGCGGGTATAAAATTGACGGATAAAATCGTGTTCCGCGTAAAGCTTAACCCAGTGAGCGCGCGGCATGACGAGAATTTCGGTGGCTTCCATCGCCTGAATATTTTCTTTTGCAGGTTGCTGCGAAACAAAACTCGAAAGCGAGGTCACAAATTCATTTGTCAGCGCGATCCATCGGGTTACCTCGCCATCACTGGTGTTGTAAAAATGCCGGCATTTGCCTTTGGTGACAATCCCGATTTCATGGCAAACCTTGCCTTCCTTTATAAAGAATTTGCCAGTGGCCAGTTTTTTATGATCAACAAAAGCGCTGAACAAAATCTGCGCCTGTGATTCGGTAAGGCCAAGTTTGATGAATTCGCTTAACATGCGTGATGTCTTTCAGTCCCAATCGAACATCTCAACTTTTCCGTTTAGTTTCCATCGCGTTGGAATGTGAGATTCAAGCCAGTCGAGCGGTTCCCCCAGCGGCAATTCCTGTGAAGCAAGCTTGAAACATGCTGTGATCGATTTAAGTTGTGCTTCTTTCGTGGCCTCCGGCTGTGCGGAAATAAACAGTGGAGTTCCGCTTTTCGCGACCAGCTCAAGCCACTTGACCGTCTTCTCCCAGGGTACTTTTGTAGTAAGCCCCACGCAGTCTGCGTCAGCCGCATAAAATGCCCCGTGATGGATTCCGCGAAACGCAAGTGTGTTCACGCCCATCTTGCGTGTGCGGTCCCACTCATTGCCGGAGGTGTCGTCACCAATACGATTAAGTTCGAACAATCCGGCCGATAAATGACTAAATGTGTTACAGCCGATGACGTAGATGTCGCCCGCAGCTTCCCGAATCGCGCTGTACATGCCCGAAATAATTTCGGCATTGGTCTTTGATGTGTCGTACATGCTCCAGCCGGACTGAGTCATGGCATTGTCGCGTGTCATGTGCATGCCCCATTTTCCGAAGATGTCCCAGCTTGTATAGTCGAACTTCACCATCTCATAGCCCCATTGGTGATAAACCTTGAAGTAGTTTTTAATTGTTTCCAGGTTTTCCGGGATACTGGGATCCAGCACAGGCATGTCGCTGCGTCTGGTGTTGCTGTCGGGAAGCAACAACGTTTCTTTTGTCCCGGCCTTGATGCTAAGCGGCCGTATCCACAATCCGGGACGCATGCCTTCTTTGCGGATATCATCGGCAAGCTGCTTCATATCCGGAAAGTTGGTGTTGGGTGTTATCATGTCGTCACCCCACGTCCATTTTCCTTCCGGACCGCAGGGTGATGTTTTGAACCAGCCGTCATCAATCATCGAGAATGGCCGGTTCTTTAATCCGGCTGCGGCCGGTGCAATAAGCCGGGTATGTTCCATAATCAGCCTTGCCGAATTGTTTCCGTAACTGAAGTACCAGTCGTTGATTCCATACACGGGTTGTTTTGGCATCCGGGGTTTGTTGCACATTAACTTCATGAACCGGCGTGCGGTGTGAAACGGAGCTTCATCGCCTTTTGACGTAATGCTGACAAGCTCAGCCGCTTTCAATTTTCGGTTGCCGAGTTTCACGCCATTGCCGCCCGAACGCGTGTCAAGGGTTAGGGAAAGCTGACCGTTGTCAATCGCCCACGCGCAGAACGATGACGCATTTGTTTTAACACCCATACCGCTTGTTCCAGCGCTACTGTGTTCCATAAAATACCACGGAAAGCGTTCACCTTCTTTCGGCTGATGCCACGAGGCATCGCCATACGTACGTTCCCATTGATCGTTCAATACGGTCGTTCCAGACCGCGGAGTTTCCCAGGTCAGCGTGACTTCACTCAGCAACACATCCGGTGCCTGAATGAAAACAGCCAGCACACCTTTTGTTGTTTCAAAGTTTACGGCCACATCCTGGTAAATCCACAGGTCACCGGCTTTTGAAAACTCTACCCGTTGATTGTCAACGATGGCAGAAACGCGGTTGGGGAGCGCGATGGTGGTGATGCGCTCACCCGTGGCGGAAAATACGTTGTCGTAAAGCAGGGTGGCTGCTAACGAAAGGCCTGTTGCCCGGATGAAGTGTCTGCGTTTCATAATGTTTTAGTAAGAGTACTTACTTATACTTAGTCGTTTGATTTTTTTATCAATAATGATATTGATGCCCTCGTAAACTTCAGTGTCTCTGTCGGGAAATACCTCAAACCATAAACGGTCCTCTTCCAAATTAGATATTTTGAGTTTGCGCTTTCTGATTAGTTCGGCATAATCGGTCATTTCGTATTGATCAGCCAGTTCCAGCGCTTTCGATATCCAAAAAGTTGAATCAATTAGATCAGGCGTTTCTGTGTGTATCCAAAGTTCTACGCTTGTTCCGAAATGCGAGCAACCTCCCTTCGAGAGAAAAACGGTGTCTTCACCCGCAGGTATCAGCGCACCTTTAAGGTCATCGCGCCAGATAAAATCGTTGATTTTAAGTTCCTCAAGCCAGTCGGTGGTGAGTCCTTTAAAATCGTTATTGAAAACGCAGTCATCATCGGTTTCCATAAGTGTATCGTAGCCGCGGGATGGGTCAGCGTTACGGTGAACGGTATCTGGAGTGGTTTGAGCGAGTGTTACTGAACGTACAGTATCCGCAGACTCCGAAGACGTTTTATTGCCCGTACAGGAAATGATGAAGCATGCCAGTATTGCGGAAATTATCAATGCTTGCGGTTCGGGCTGTGAATACCTAGACGGCATAGGGAAATAGTTAAGCTAGAACTTTGCTTTTACTTTCGTATCGACACGCAAAACAGATTGTTGTTTGAACATGACTTTGTAAACGTTTACCAGGCTGTCGATCTGCGCAGATTTCTGCCGCGACTTTTTGTAGTGGTGTACAACTACATATGTTGGCTCGGTGATCAGCGTATGACGTTCCGGGTCGTACCAGTTTCCGGTAGCGCTTATGGTCGTGCTGCCTTCCTTAAATACCCTTGATAGTTGCTCGATTTTGAAGCTTTGCCATTCGGCTTCGGTTATCACGGTACCGTCAGGCCGGGATTGCCCGAAGTACAAGTCTGTTTGGATCATGCGGCTTCCGGAGCACGAACAAAGCAACCAAACCGGCAAAAGGAAAAAGAGATGAGACGTTCGCATTATCAAAAGAAAGGTATGACATCTTCCTCTTTACTACGACAGAAAACGGGCGAAATTATCGGTAGTCGATTCTAATTCTGTCAAAATCCTCAAGTTTTTTCATGACGTCTGCATGCAGAACTTGTCCAACGCGATGTTTAAAATTCATTTTCTTATAACAGAAGTGCCAATCAAAAATTCCGGATCTGCGCCAACACGCCAAATTACCCCGTGTGATTTTCCACTGTGAAGTAATAATAACCTGGTTGGAGACCACAACAATGTTGAGGTAATAATTGTAACGGAGCCTGGAAGTAGCCCGAAAGCCGGTTTTGATGACCCGAAGTTCATTACTGGAATAATCGATCGCGTAACCTTTCAGCACGAGGTGTTGGCTGATTCGTTTGAAAAGTGCTGACGCAGAATCCTGACAAGTTAAAACGATGATATGATCATCCTGTTTTGGGTAATCGCTTTTTGCGAGCGCTTCGGGTTTTATCAGGTCATCGGAAAAGACAATTTTGACGCCAGCTTGAATAAGGTGATTCTTGAGGTTTTTGTTTATCGCATCCTCCGATGCAAAAGCGATCGATTGCAAAGAACTAATTTCTAACGGACCATTTTTAAGAAAAAGTTTAGTGCCTGAGAATGCTTGTAGTTCTTCGGTTTTTGTTTCCCCACTTTTCAGTACCACGCGCACGTCTTGCGCTAAACCGCTAAGCGTAATTCCGAAAGTGAAAACTGCTGTTAAGATTAAAATTCTCATTAGGTTGGAGTTGTTATTGAAATTTAACAAAGAGCTTGCCAGTTACAACGAGTCTTTCTTTACGACCAGCAGGTAATAGTCTCGGTCCATTTCCAGATACCCTTGTTCGTAGCAGTATTTGTAAATCTTTCCCTCTTTGGTCGTGAACAGGCTTGTTAAATAGCTAAAATCAAATCCCTTTTCCAACAACTTTTGACGGCTTACCGAAACGGTTTTTCCGGTGGGGTTCAACTCGGTCAGAATACGCCTGTTTTTGCGCAACGCGTTATTCACGTTACGTACATAGTTAGTCTCATCGCTGTTCAGTTTGTTGTTGTAACTGATCCGGCATGGATCGGAGCAAAATTTTTTATCGGCCCGACCAACAAGTTTGTCACCGCATTCAAGGCACTTTTTTTCTGGACTTTTCACCATCATTTTACTGCTTTTAACTGATGTTTATCCGTTCGTAAGCGTTTACAAATGAATGTAATCGAAAGTAACCGATTATCATACAACTGCCCCATTTTTCTCCCCACACTTTTGCATCGTCAATCGGACAAATGGTTGGCATCACGGTGAGTGTCAAAACGCATGCTTCCACAAGCTCAGCATGACACAAGGTTCAACGTGAATGGAAGTGTATGTTAAACAATTAAAATAGTACAGTTATGAAAAGTCTAAGAAACAGCGTGCAGTTGATCGGTCGGTTGGGCAAGGATCCGGAAGTAAAAATGTTTGGCGATAAAAAGAAAGCTTCATTCTCGATCGCTACGTCTGATTCGTACAAGAACGCAAAAGGCGAGAAGGTGGAGGATACCCAGTGGCACAACGTGGTGATCTGGGGCAAGCTGGCTGGCGTTGCCGAAAAATATCTCAAAAAGGGTCAGGAAGTTGCCATTGAGGGTAAACTCGTGCACCGCGATTATGAAACCGACAAAGGAGAAAAGCGCTACATCACCGAGATTACCGTAAACGACCTCGTACTGCTCGGAGGTAAACAATAAGAAGAAGACTCATCCATTTGAGGTAGGCTGCCGGAGAAATTTGGGCAGCCTTTTTTTATGCCGCTCAAATAATTTTTCCCTCACCCTGTCTTTCGGATATCCCTCTCCCTCTGGAGAGAGGCTGGGGTGAGGGGAAAATCCGCTAACTTCGCCACAATGAGTTTTTTGTATCCTGCGTTTTTGTGGGCGTTAACCGCCCTGGCCATCCCGGTGATCATTCACCTGTTTAATTTCCGCAAAACCAAACGCATCTATTTCTCGACCACCCGGTTCTTGCAACGGGTGCAGGAAGCCACCACCGCCAAACGCAAACTCAAACAGTACCTGATCCTGGCGTCCCGGATTCTGTTCTTGCTGTTTCTCGTGCTCGCCTTCGCCCAACCAATTATTCCGGCAAGTGAAGAGTTTTCGGCCAACCGTAATATTTCGATTTACCTCGATAATTCGTTAAGCATGTCGGTTCCCGTCGGAGAAAAAACAAGTGCGCTTGACGCAGGTATTGGTTACGTGAAAAGAATTGTTGACGTATTTCCACCCGATACGCGATACCGCCTGATCACAAACGATTTTGCTCCCTTCTCGAATTCCTACAAAACAAAAGCGGAAGTTACCGATCTGCTTACACAAGTACGGCTGTCGCCTGTCAGCCGGAGCTTACCGGAGATAAAAGACCGTATCAAAAATCTTGCGAGAGGGCAGTCTGACGGAGAAGTGTTCTGGATTTCGGATTTTCAACAATCCACCCTCGGACTCTTGGATGCTTCCCTGATCGATTCTACGCAGCGTTGGCACCTGGTTCCGCTGACGTATCAAAACAATACCAATATCTTTATCGACACAGCTTACCTGGAAAATCCGTTCGTTGTGGGAGGTGAAAAAAACACGCTTCATATCCGCATGCGGAACGATGGCAGCAAACCTGTTGAACAACTTCTCGTGAAACTTTCGGTCAACGGAATTCAGACCGGCACTGCTTCAGTAACCATCGCAGCAAAGGGAGTTGCTGAAAGTGCATTTGACTTAACTACCGGGCTGAACGGCGTAAGCCGCGCAACGGTCAGCTTTAACGATTACCCGGTCAGTTTCGACAATGAGTTTTATCTCGCGCTTAATTTTTCGGAAAAGATCCGCGTACTCGAAATCAAAAACAGAACGGAGGTAACTCCGATTGAAACCGTTTTTGGCAATCGGCAGGTTTTTGCTTTCCGAAGTTTTACGGTCAGCAATTTTAATTACAGTCTCCTGAATGAGGCCGACCTGGTGGTTGTAAACGGCATCGACCGGTTCGATGCTTCGCTATCCGCTTCGCTCAGAACCTTTGTTGACGGGGGCGGGGCGTTGTTCGTTATACCTGGAATCGAACCGGACGCTTCTTCGTACAAAAGCCTGCTGCACATCGCTACGTTAAACCCGGTTAAAGCCACACCATTATCAGAACTTGATTATCCTGATTTTAAAAATCCCTTCTTCGAAAATGTTTTTGAAGAACGCACGGCACGCCTGGCGATGCCTCAGGCCGCCAAAACAATCGACTGGGGTTCCGACCGGAATGCAATCCTGAAATTCAAGAATGAGCAACCGTATCTTTCGGTGTTCCGTCAGCAGGGCAAGGTTTACTTGCTGGCCGCTCCGCTGCAAAACGAATTTACCACCCTGCATAACTCAGCGTTGTTTGTTCCGATCATGTACCGGATGGCGGCCTCCGGAAAGAAAAGTGAAGTAAAGCCGTATTACTCCCTGAACGATCCGTTCATTTCCCTCAGGCTCGACAGCATTTCGGGCGAGCAGCCCATGAAGCTCGTGGGTGAGCAGGAAATCGTTCCCGCGCAACGCAAGCTGGCCGACCAGGTGGTAATGGATTTGCCCCGGTTCAGCATGAATGCCGGCTTTTACAAGGTGGTGCACGAAGCCGACACGGTTGGGTTGCTCGCATTTAACCTGAATAAATACGAATCGTTACTCGGCCAATACTCCGGTGAAGCGGTAAAACAACAACTCGGCAACCCGCAAACCGTCAGTATTTTTGAAGCAAATTCGGAAGAGGCTTTCAGCAACGAAATAAAAGCGAGATATTTGGGGAAACCATTGTGGAAGCATGCGCTGATTCTGGCTCTTTGCTTCCTTTTGGCTGAGATTCTCCTGATCCGATTCTTAAAATGAAGATACTCATCCAGGCCGCCAAAATCCTCGACAGTAACTCTCCATTTCACAAAAAAGAAAAAAACGTTCTCATCCAAAATGGCCGGATTGCCGACATTGGCGATAAGAATTTCCAGGCCGATAAGGTTATAAAAGCCGAAGGGATGATCCTCTCCACAGGCTGGTTTGATCTGGGAACCTACGTGGGCGATCCCGGACTTGAGCACAAAGAAGACCTCGAGTCGGTGGGAAAGGCCGCGGCCGCAGGCGGGTTCACCGAAATTGCAACGCTTCCCAACACGTCACCGAGTATTCAAACCAAAAATGACGTTTCATACCTGATGAGCGGTAACAACAACCGGCTCGTTCAGATTCACCCACTGGCTTCGGTCACAAAAAACAATAAAGGTGAAGACCTCACCGAAATGATCGACCTGCACGAAGCCGGTGCCGTGGGCTTTACCGATGGCCTGAAGACGGTTTGGCATACCGACATCTTTCTCAAGTCGCTTCAATACCTGCAAAAGTTTAACGGTGTACTGATTGATCATCCTGAAGACATCTGGTTGAACATGTTCGGGCAGATGCACGAAGGCCTGAACAGCGCACTGCTCGGGTTGAAAGGAATGCCTTCAATTGCCGAAGAGATTGCGATCAGCCGGAATATAAAATTATTAACCTACGCAGGCGGGAGGCTTCATCTTTCCCGACTATCAACTTCTAAGTCGATCGGACTGGTGCGTGCGGCAAAAAAGAAGATGAACATCACGTGCGACATCGCGGCCTATCAGCCCCTGCTTGACGACAGCATGCTGGCCGGGTTCGATACGAATTATAAGACAAATCCTCCGTTGCGCACGAAAAGCGACAACGACTCCCTCATTAAGGCGCTAAAAGACGGAACAATCGATGTGATCTGTTCAGGCCATACTCCGCAAGATGAAGAAAGCAAGAGCATTGAGTTCGATCATGCCGATGCCGGTATCATTAATCTTCAGACTTTCGCGGCCAACCTGGTATCACTTGCACAGGATGTGAAGTGGGATGTGCTCATCGAAAAAGTAACGAGCGGCCCGCGCACGGTACTTGGCCTGGATCAGCCCGTAATTGACGTAGAAGCGAAAGCAAACCTCACCCTGCTCGATCCAAACCGGGAGTGGAGGCTTGATGACAAAAGCAATTTTTCGAAATCGAAAAACTCGCCCTGGTTTAACCAAACGCTTACCGGGAAAGCGGTGGCGGTTTTCAATAACGACAAGCAATGGCTTGACTTGTAATGAAAAAATCACCTTTAGTAGGAATTAGTTTACGCAACGGACTGATTGCCGGGATTCTGGCCGCGGTGCTGTTGATTGCCCTTTTTTATATCGGACGTCATCCGATGCTGATTATGCCTTATGCTGATTTCAGGGTGGTGCTTTTCGGGATATTCATTTTTTTTACGTTAAAAGAATTCAGAGACTCTTACCAAGAAGGCATTTTACATTTCTTTCAGGGCATGGTGGGAAGCTTTATAATGATCATGACGGCAGCAGTTTTGTCTGCTTTATTGGTTTGGGCTTTTGCTGAATTGCAGCCGGACTTTATCACTGAATTTATCAAACAGGGGTTAGAGTCTGCTAAAATTCAATATGCGCAGGCATCTACGGAAACGGAAAAAAACGGCCTGCGTGTAATTTTGGAGAATATTCCTGCGACTAATGGGCGATCAATGGCTAAGCAGCACTTTGCACAAAGTCTTATCATTGGTCTTTTCGTAAGTATTATTTTATCAATAATTTTAAGAAAGCAACCCAAAATCTAAACAACAAAACTATGGAAAACGCACTCGATTCTAAGCAAGAAACTCCTGTCTCTGGGCGTTCAATTGGAATGACTTATGGCCTTTATTCAGGACTAGTTTCTGCAATAATATTTGTTGGGATTTCTTTGGCCGCCCTTAATCCGTTCGGAGGTGGGCTAAACTATATCGGAACGGTGGCGTCAATTGTTCTTTTAGTTTTAGCACACAAAAAATTCAAAGATTCCGGAAACGGTTTTATGTCTTACGGAGAAGGCGTTGGCGTTGGGTTTTGGTTTATACTGATATCTTCTCTTATTAGCCTAGCGGTGATGTATGTGTACATCAATTTTGTTGACTATAGTCCGATGCAGCTCATGTTAGATGAACAATTGGCGAAGATGCAGGAGCAGGGTCAGCCTGAAGAAGCTATAGAAATGGCTGCCACATGGACCAAAAACCTGTTTTGGCCATTGGCTATTTTTATGGGTTTGTTCTTCGGTATGATTATGGTTCTGATCGTTACAATATTTACGCAGAAGAAAAATCCCACCCCTACCTTCTAAATGCCAAAAAGCAAATACGACATCTCAATTGTTATACCGGCTAAAGACGAGGATGAATCAATCCCCGAGCTTAGCCAATGGATAAGCCGTGCACTAACCCCGCACGGCTTTTCCTATGAAGTTATTTTCATAGACGATGGCAGCACCGACAATACGTGGGATGTCATCGAAAAAATCTCGCAGGAAGATCCGCATGTAAAGGGATTCCGGTTTAACCGGAATTATGGCAAGTCGGCCGCGTTGCAAACCGGTTTCCGGGCTGCACAGGGCGATGTGGTCATTACCATGGATGCCGACCTGCAGGACAGTCCGGATGAAGTTCCCGAACTGTATAAGATGATTAAAACAGACGGCTATCACCTGGTTTCCGGCTGGAAGAAAAAACGCAACGACCCACTCTCAAAAACCGTCCCGTCAAAATTTTTCAATAAAGTCACCAGCATGATCTCCGGCATTAAACTGCACGACTTTAACTGCGGTTTGAAAGCCTACGACAGAAAAGTAATCAAGAATATCTCCGTGTACGGTGAAATGCACCGCTACATCCCCGTGATTGCGAAATGGGCTGGCTTCAAAAAGATCGGAGAGAAAGTTGTTGAACATCGTGCGAGAAAGTACGGTACAACCAAGTTCGGCTGGGAACGCTTTATGAATGGCTTTTTGGATCTATTGTCCATCACGTTCGTAAGTAAGTTCCGTCAAAAGCCGATGCACTTTTTCGGGCTGTTGGGAACGCTCTCATTTCTGGTTGGATTTTTCATCACGCTTTCAATTTTCTGGAACAAGTTTTATGCATACTTCATCGTGCATGAGCCGCTGAAGCGCGCCATTACCGACCAGCCGCTGTTTTACGTGGCCCTGGTGGCAGTGGTGATCGGTGTACAATTGTTTCTTACCGGCTTCCTGGCCGAAATGCTGGCGATGCAATCGCTGTCCTCACGCGATTACCTCGTGATCAGCAAGGTTGGGATGGAAGAAGCTGAACGCGTCAACCACTGACGATACTTCGCACGGTATCAGATAACCACTAACTTTGCCGGGAAAACAGAAAGCGCGGTCATGCAGCATCCGAAGTATTCCGTTATTGTTCCTGTTTACAACCGACCGGAGGAGGTAAACGAACTGCTGCACAGCTTAACGGTTCAGCAATACCGGAACTTTGAGGTTATCATTGTCGAAGACGGATCAACAAATCCATGCCGGGATATAGTCGACAACTATCGCGATAAGCTTCAGCTCGAGTACATTTTTAAACAAAACTCAGGTCCCGGCCCAAGCCGGAATGTTGGCTATGCTCAGGCAAAGGGCGACTATTTCGTAGTGTTTGATTCCGACTGCATTATCCCTCCCGACTATTTTAAAATAGTTGATGACGCGTTGAGTCGCCAACCATTTGATGCATGGGGCGGACCGGATCGTGCGCACGAAAACTTTACCCCACTACAGCGGGCAATGGCCTTCACGATGTCGTCTGTACTCACAACGGGCGGCATTCGCGGCAAGAAGAATAGTGTAGGTTCGTTCCAGCCGCGCAGTTTTAACATGGGTATTTCGCGCAACGTTTACGATAAAACACAAGGCTTTTCATTCAGCCGCCTGGCGGAAGATATCGAACTGAGCATCCGCATGCGGAAGCTTGGCTTTAACGTGGTACTGCTGGCAGAGGCATTTGTGTTTCACAAAAGAAGAACCACGCTGCGACAATTCTACCACCAGGTTTCATCGTTCGGGAAAGGACGAGTGCAGGTGGGTAAAGCGCATCCCGGTGAAGTGAAACTCACGCACTGGTTTCCCGCGTTGTTTTTGGTGGGGATGTTTTCGCCATTAATTGTATTGCCATTTAGTTTGCCGTTGGCAATCGCAGCACTTGCAGGATATGTTCTTTATTTTCTGGCAATCTTCCTCGATGCTTACCGGGTCAATAACAGTTTGTACGTGGCGGCATTGAGTATTCCTGCAGCATTTATTCAGCTTACCGGCTATGGCTCCGGATTCCTGAAACAGATCTTTTCAAAAGCGTAACGCTTACTTCAGCTTGGTGAGGTAGAGATTCGCGGCAATTTTTTCGAGCAACGCATCCGGCAGAATATTCGAGAACTTGACGGTGAGATAGTTTACCACACCCGGAATGCTTTCCGATTTCTTATTGAACATCGCTTGCAGTCCTTTTTTGGCAACCACCTCGGCCGGCATTTCAAATTTCTTGGCAGTTTCCTGCATAGCTTCCATTCCAGCCTGCTGAATAAAGTTGGTAGCCATCGGGCCCGGGCTCAGGCAGGTTACCGAAACATTCGTGTTGCGCAGTTCATACCGCAGTCCGCGCGAGAATGATTTTACGAAGGCTTTGCTCGCGGCATACAGCGCCATAGTTGGAACAGCCTGGTAGGCTGCCGTGCTCGCGATGTTCATAATATATGCGGCAGGATGTTTCTTTAGAACCGGAAGCATGGCATGCGTCAGGTTAACGAGCGAACCGGTGTTTACCTGAAGCATTTTTTCCTGCTGATCGATTGGCATCGATTCGAAAAAACCCCAGCAGGCGTACCCGGCATTGTTAATCAAAACAGAGGCGGCAAACTGATTTTTCTGACACCATTCGAAAATTGTCCGTGACGATTGGGCATCGCTCAGGTCCAGCGCAAGGCTGACAGCTTTCACCTGATTGGTGGCGGTAATTTCTTCCGCCAGCGCGGTAAGCATTTTTTCGGAACGGGCTACGAGCAGAAGCTCATAACCTTTTGCAGCAAGCTGATGCGCAAGGGCTTTACCCAAACCCTTGCTCGCACCGGTAATGATTGCCTGCTTCATTATTTCGCCATCTTTTGGAAACGCTGATAGAATTGCGTTTTGCTGTTTTCGTTTTTGATCATGTACTCGCCACAAATCACCGGCACGTACATTACCTGCCTGCGGCTTGTTTCACCGACTACGGAAGATTGCTCCACGCGGTGCCACAAGCGACCATCGTGAATGGTTAAATCGCCCGCTTTTGTCATCAGGCTCATTTCATTCTTATCAGGATTGTGATCCATGAAATACCGTTTCCGGAACAGCAACTTAAACAGACCTTGTTTATGCGTTCCGGCAAGAATTTTCAAGCCACCGTTGTTGGGAACGGCATCCGTGAGGTGCACGCCAACATTCAGCATCGGCATGATGCGCTTGCCGTAGAATACATCCCGCAAAGAGTCGGTATGCCAGCCCAGACGCGAGAAGTTACTGCTGTCGATATTGATATAGTGATTGATTACCAAACCATCTTTTTCATTTTCACCCATGCGGGGATTTTTTGCATGTGGTCCTAGCAGCGGGAACAAGGCTGTGAAGCGTGGATCCTGGATGAACTCATGAAGTACATCGCTGTGCTGCGAACTGAACGCGAATCGCTGAACGATTCTGCGGCCGTCAATGTCTTTGCCCCACTTGATGGGTACACCGTTAACCTTTTCTACATTTTGTTCTGCCCACTTCGTCTCAATTGCACGCATTTCACGCTTGAAAAGTGCAACCGTATCCTCATTGATGAATCCCCGGAAGTGGAGGAAGCCATGTTCTTCGAAAAAATCGATGTGTTCTGGCTTCAGGGGGGAGGTAAATTCAAAAATCGGATAATCGTTCAATTTCATCTGTTTGGGTTCTTTTTCGGTATTTAACGTGGATTCTGGCGTTTTAGCCGCGTTTACGGGCGCAAATTTACCGCAATATTACCAAACTAACAGGGTTGCGTCAGGAATACCCTGTTGCGGGCAAAAATGGGTAATTCAGGCGCTTTCCGGGGCCTTTAAAGCCTCTTTTTCCAGGGTGGGATGGATTCTCCGGCTGGCGGCTAATGCCAACCAAGCGAACAGCGGGGCTGCCAGTACATCGATGGTATAGTGGGCATGCTGAATCAGCAGCATCACGCCAACCAAAATGCCTCCTGCAAGCAAAAATGCCTTCAGCGTCCGGAAGGGAAGCCCGAAAGCCATTAGCATCAGGATGCTGGTGTGGCCCGAAAAAAACAAGTCTTTGGTAATCACCGCACCCTTGTAAAAAAACCGGTCGGTGATGGGGTCATGCAGAAGTATCAGGTTCTCAGGTGCGTTAAGCGGTATCAGCAGGATGGTCACGAACCGGACGAGGGTTAAAATCACGTACGCCTGCAGAACAACCAAAAAATGATCGGGTTTTGTGAGGAGTGCTGCAACGCTGGCGATCAAAAGTGCATCCATCACAATGAAGATGACCAGCGACAGGTCTCTCGCGGTAAGCCAATATAAAATAATGTCGGGGAGGAGAACTCCCGGACGTTGTTCTGCGTATTGAAATACGATTGGCGCAAGCCAGGCACATACCAGCAGGAGCGTGGCCGTTACTATTAATTTGAGTCGAAAACTTTTACCTTGCAGGGCAGATCGCCAGGCAGCTAGCGCGGAAGAAATCATGGGCATCGAAAGGCCAATTTATCAAAATTTGTAAACTAAACCGGTCGAATAGAATAATTGAATGAAGGCTGTATTATTCATCTGCGTGGCGATTCTTTTTAGCGCTGCTTCCTCCGAATTCCCGGTTCCGCCACATACTAAGAAGTCACTTTTCTATATCCACCGGAACCTCAACAACCACTCCGTGGTGTATGAGGTAAACCTCACCGATAAAGGTGCTATCGATCCCGAAAATCCCTTCCGGATTTACTGGATAAGAATCGGGGAAAAGAACAAATACAAGGAGTTGAACTACATGGAGCGCACGTTCGCGTACGGGTTGAAAACGCAGCCGTTGGGCAACGGAAAATATCACGCTTCCTTCGTGGCAAAGAAAGAGCGCACCATTGATGTTTACCTCGATGAGAAGGGTCAGGCTACCGCACTTATGAAAATTGACAATAAATTGTCTAAACTTGTCAGAATATTCGTGCAGGTAGCCGAAGACGGGTGGTGGCCAAAAGTAGCGTATGTGGAATTTTTCGGCACAGATTTCAAAACAAATCTGCCTACGTACGAGAAACTACTAATTAACTAAACCGCTTTAATCTCTTCTCCCCATGCCCCGTGTCCTCCGAAGTTTCTTCCTGATCATTAATTACAAAACGCTGATCATTACTGCCCTGGCGGTGATCTCCACGTATGTATGCTTTCACCTTGGGTTCCTGGCGAAGTTCCCCGACATGCTCGTGGGGGTTGCAATCGTGTTCCCGGTAGTATTCTCCATCAGCGCAGCCTACACCCGACGGGAAACCGCCTTGCAGCGCTTCTCCGACTTTAAAGGCCACGCTATCGCGATTTATTACGCCACGCGCGACTGGACAGCCGACAAAGACAATGAACTGCCTAACCGCACCCGGGAGTTGGTTCGCGACCTGCTGGTGCGTATCCGGTATATGTTCAATGCCGACCATGAGAAAGAATGGGCCGAGAACGAGAAAAAGATATACGAACTGTTTTCCAAACTTTCTGCGCTAACGATGGAGATGCGCCAGCATGGCGTTCAAAGCGGTGAAATCTCCCGCGTGAGCCAGTATGTGAGCAAGATGATTATCGCGTTCGATAACCTGAAAATTATTCACACGTACCGCACTCCGGTAACGCTGCGTGCATACAGTAAGGTGTTCATTTACATTTTTCCGATCATCTATGGTCCGTACTTCGCGAGCACGTTTAAGGATTACTCCGCGCATCTCGAATATGTTATGCCGATCCTGTACAGTTTCATTCTGGTGAGTCTCGACAATATCCAGGATCACCTCGAGAATCCATTCGATGATGTTGGTGAAGACGACATCCGGATCGAAGAGCAGGAAATCATCACCCTCATGCAATGATGGAAGAAACAGACGATAAAGCCGGAAAACGAAAAACTTGGCTCATCGTTTTTGTTGCTTCACTGTTTGCGCTGGCAACCTTCTGGGCTGTCGACCGATCCATTTTATACATTCTGGCCGGATTTTCAGCGTTCAGCCTGTACATGGTTTTACGCAACCTGAAGTTCACAAAAGCTCAACCTGAATTCGGAAACCGATATCAGCAACCGTACGCTAACCAGCGTTCTTTCTGGGATGACGTCCGAAATCTGTTCAATCAAAGCAAGGTGCAGTCAACCCCCACCACCACGAAACGCCTGGTTCAAATCGTGCTGGTGGTTTTCGCGGGATTGGTATTTCTTTCGATCCTCGTACCGGTGATGTTGTCTGACGGTTCTGCTGAACAAGCCACTGAAAACCTCCGGCGGGCCCGCGAACTCTACAATAGCGGTGTGTACGATTCATCCGCGTACCTGTATCGGTTTGCTATTGCTAATGAGCCCGAGAATGCCGAGTTATATCTCGAACGGGGAAATGCTTTTCTGAATAACAGCCAGTACGATTCCGCGATGCTTGACTACACGAAATCATTACGGTTGAATCCCGACTACAAGGAAGCGTTTTATAACATTGGGTTGATTCACTTCAATCGAAAACAGTACCAGGATGGCATAACGGTGGTAAAGAAGGCGATTGCTGTTGACCCGGAATACAAAGAAGCGATGGCATTGATTGGCGACTGCTTTTATAACTCCAGCCGGCTTGATTCGGCACTCGTCTGGTACGAGGGGGCGTATTCACGCGGATTTGTAAATGCCGAGCTTACTCATCTGATGGCCTATATTTATGATACTCAGGGGCAGACGCAACGCGCAATTCCGTTCTATCAGGAAACCCTTTCTTACGATACAACCCGTACAGAGATTTACGCCCGGCTCGGAGAATTACTTCCGGGTAAAGAAGGAAATGTTTATCGTCAGAAGGCTGCGCAATACACGCGTTAGCGACACTCCTTCACCGCATGTCCGGATACAGAGTTCCCGGTATCCTTCACGATGCTAACAGAAATAAACCAATGAGGGTTTACCCATCACTGGTTTAAAACGTCCTGAAAGTCCTTGACCCGTTCAAAAACGGATTTGGCAAACGGACACAAGGGAATGATTTTGTATTGATGTGCGCGGGCATGGTTCACTGCAGCTTCCACGAGTTGCTTTCCAGCATTTTTTCCGCGCAATGCATCATCCACCTGCGTGTGATCAATAATGAAAATGTTTCCGCCCGCTTTGCTGAACGTCATTTCAGCCACGCGCTTTCCGCCTTCTTCGATGTAGAAAGCTCCTTTTGTTTCACCCTCCTCAAACTTAATTTCCATAATCTTTCTTATTTGGCATATGCAACGCTCCGCATTTCGCGGATCACGGTTACTTTAATTTGCCCCGGATATTGCATGTCGCGCTCGATCTTTTGTGAAATTTCGAAGCTGAGCTGACCTGCACGTTCGTCTGTAACATTTTCAGCATCCACGATAACCCGCAGTTCACGACCCGCCTGAATCGCGTAACATTTTTCAACGCCATCGAAATTCATGGCCAGTTGTTCCAGGTCGCGCAAACGCTTGATGTATTGTTCCATCACCTCGCGTCTTGCGCCCGGACGGGCACCGCTGATCGCATCGCACGCCTGAACGATGGGCGAGAGGATACTGGTCATCTCGATCTCATCGTGGTGTGCTCCGATTGCGTTACACACTACCGGATGCTCTTTGTACTTCTGCGCAAGCTCCATGCCGACAATTGCATGCGGTTTTTCGAGTTCTTCCGGCCACACTTTTCCGATGTCGTGTAGAAGTCCTGCCCGCTTGGCCTGTTTCACGTTGAGTCCGAGTTCGCTTGCCATGATGGCGCACAGGTTCGCTACTTCGCGGGAGTGCATCAATAAGTTCTGACCGTAAGACGAACGGAAACGCATGCGGCCCACCATGCGCACAAGCTCGGGGTGGAGGCCGTGAATGCCCAGGTCGATTACGGTCCGCTCACCGGTTTCGGTGATTTCGTCTTCAATGTTCTTTGTTGTTTTGGCAACGATCTCTTCAATGCGGGCCGGGTGGATACGGCCGTCTTGCACCAGACGGTGCAGCGACAAGCGTGCAATCTCTCTTCTCACCGGATCAAAACCTGAAATGATAATGGCTTCCGGAGTGTCATCTACGATAATCTCCACACCGGTAGCGGCTTCCAGGGCGCGGATATTTCGTCCCTCACGCCCGATAATCTTACCCTTAATGTCATCGCTTTCGATGTTGAATACAGATACACAGTTCTCGATCGCATGTTCGGTTGCGGTGCGCTGAATGGTTTCAACCACAATTTTCTTCGCGTCTTTGGTTGCTGAAAGCTTGGCTTGTTCGAGAATGTCTTTGATCATCGAGTTGGCTTTGGCCTGGGCCTCTTCTTTCAATGAAGCCATCAATTGATCTTTCGCTTCCTCAGCACTAAGCTTCGAGATGCTTTCCAGGACCTGAACTTTTTGCTGGTTGAATTTGTCGAGCTCTTCCTTGCGTTTCTTTACATTTTCAAGCTGCAGGGCAAGGTTTTGTTGCATTTCGACCGTATCGGCTTCTTTGCGCTTCAGGCTTTCGAGTTCTTTGTTGATCTGCTGCTCACGCTGCTTGATCTTTTGCTCGTTGGCGATGATCTGATTTTTCTTGCGGTTCGCTTCTTCCTCGAACTCGCTTTTCATTTTCATGATATTCTCCTTAGCCTCAAGAATTTTATCTTTCTTGATGGTTTCAGAAGTAATCTCAGCCTCTTTGAGAATCAGGGCAGCTTTGTCTTCGGCTGCTGCCTGACGTTTCCGGGCTTTGCGTTTGTACAGGAAATTTCCAAACAGCATGCTCAGCAAAATGGTGGCGAAGGTACAGCTGATTGCTATGATAAGTATCTGTTGCATAATGGTACAGTTGGGGTTTATGAATAACCCGGAGGCTTATGCAGCAGGAAGGATTTTTAAGCGAAGAACAGGCCGAACGAGGCCTTACAAAATAGACTGAGAGACGAGTTGATTGAGATGCGAAACCTTTTCGAGCACAGTTTGATCAATTCCCTGGCGGCTTTCTTCGGCAGTCATCTTTTCAACCAGACTGTCGAATGCAACCATAGCCAGTAAATCCTGTTTATCGTCAATTCCAAACTGGTCCTTGTAAGATTTTAATTTTTCATTGATAAGCCTGCTTGCCGTCCGCACACGTTCCTCATCATCGCGTTTTACCTTCATGGGGTATTCGCGCTCGGCTATCCTGATTTTTATTGAAAGTTCGTCCATGAATTAAGTCTTACGGTCAGTTATCGGCTCAAATAGGCAATGCACTTGTCAATTTCCCGAATGTAATCGTCTACTTTCTTCTTCAGCTCCGAAACACTTCCGTCTTCCGGATTTATATTATCTACAATTTTAGATATTTTAATTTGATTTTTAAAATTATAAAGCTGCTCATCGCGGCTCTTCAGCCCCGATTTAAGCTCCTGATTTTCAGTTTTTAAACTCTTGATTTCCTCTTTCAGACTTTTGTGTTCGCTGATGAGCACGAGAAGTTTGCGCTCAAGTCCGTTCAGGTTGGTTTTCAGAATGTCTTGTTCCATGGAAACAATTTTTCTTGGCTTCAGGGGCCTAGTTAGTGTTTTTATTTATTCTCAACCGCACCAATTCTTTCTATTTGCGAATAACCGCGCCTAATGTCTGCTCAAATGCGTTCATCAGCCGGGTCATCGTTTTGTCGATCTCTTCGTCCGTCAGGGTTTTGGCCTCATCCAGCAGGGTAAATCCAAGCGCGTAAGCCTTTTTTCCTGCCGGAAGGTTATCTCCCTCATACACATCAAATGCAATGATGTCGCGGATCAACCTCTTCTCTGTATTCAATACCATTTTCCGGATTTCGTCAAAGCTCACACCTTTATCCAACACCAGAGACAAATCGCGTCTTACTTCCGGAAACTTTGGTATTTCCTGCGCAACTAACATAGGGTTTGCCGAATTGAAAAGCAAGGTCGTCAGTAGCTCTGCATAAAAAATTTCCTGCTTGATGCCTAAATCCTTTAATAAAGCGGGTTTTACTTTTCCTACTGTGCCGATTATTTTATTGCCGGCCGAGAGTTGCAGTGCGTACTCAAACAATTGGTCTTTCCCAACCTCCTGCTTCACGTTGCCGATACCCGATTTTTGAATCACTTGCGTTACATGCTGGGCCAGGTCGTAGTAGGTTGTTGCGCGCGTTTTGTTCTGCCAGTTTTCGGTTTCAATGTTTCCGGTAACGTACAGCGCCAGACGCTCTTCTTCGATGTACTTTCCGTTCGCTTTGAAATAGATCTTACCAAACTCGAACAGCTTCAGGTCTTTCTGCCTGCGGTTGATATTGTGTGCACACACCTCGAGGCCTGTAAAAAGCATCGTCTGACGCAGAATTCCTTGTTCTTCGCTGAGTTTGTTCAGGATTTCAACCGGCTCGCCCGCAAACCTGAGGTTGTGTTTTTGCTGATAGGCCGCGTTGGTTAACGAATTGGTCCAGATTTCGTAAAATCCGTTCGCCACAAGCATTTCGCTGATGGTGTTCCGGAACTTGTTGATGTCTTTTTCTGGAAACTCTGCAATGAAATCCGAGCCCGCGAATTCACTTAATTCAATGTTGTTCAAGCCGTAAATGCGCAGAATTTCTTCTGAGATATCGGCCTCCTGCGTAACGTCAACCCGATAGGGTGGAACCGATACCGTATAACTATCGTCCTTCTTATCGGCGATCTGAATGTCAAGTGCCTCCAGGATGGCGAACACCTTTTCCCGCGGAATAACTTTTCCGATCAGGCGGTTGATATTCTTATCGCGAACCAGGATAATTTTGTTTTCAACTTTTGCCGGATAAATGTCGGTGATGTCCGATGAGATTTTAGCGCCTGCAAGTTGTTGCATGAGCAGGGCCGCGCGCTTCAACGCGTAGATCGTTCCGTTTGGATCGGTACCGCGCTCAAACCGGAAGGATGCATCGGTTTTTAATCCGTGATACATCGAGGTCTTGCGGATGTAATCCGCAGAAAAGTAAGCGCTTTCCAGAAAAACATTTTTTGTCTGTTCGGTAATGCCGGATTTAGCGCCCCCGAATACTCCCGCAATGCACATTCCCGCCTCGTTAGCCGATACGCCATCGCCTCCTGAACAGATCATCAAATCATTGGCGGTGAGTTCACGCTCTTTGTTATCGAGCGTAGTAAACTTCGTTCCTGCCGGAAGTGTTTTTACCACCACTTTCTTTCCTGCAATCTGATCGGCATCAAATGCATGAAGGGGCTGACCGGTTTCATGCAATACATAATTCGTGATGTCAACGATGTTATTAATGGGCGTCAGACCAATCGCAATAAGCCGGTTTTTCAGCCAGGCCGGAGACTCCCCAACCGTAACGTTGGTGAGCGTTACTCCTGAATACCTCGGGCAGGCTGACGTATTTTCTACCTCAACCTGGATCGTCAGGGCACTATCGTCTTTTTTAAACTGATCAACCGAGGGTTTGTTAAGCGTTCTGCCTTTTGATGCTTTGATGTCGCGCGCCACACCGATGTGCGAAGCTGCATCAACGCGGTTGGGCGTCAAGCCGATTTCGAGTGAATAGTCCGATTCGATTTTGAAATATTCTGAGGCTGGCGTACCGTTTTTTGCCGTGGTATTCAAAACCAGAATTCCGGCATGACTTTCCCCGAGACCGATCTCATCTTCCGCACAAATCATTCCTTCGGATTGCTCGCCCCGGATTTTGGCCGACTTAATCAAGAATGGTTCGCCCTTGGTGGGGTGCACGGTGGTTCCCACGGTCGCGACAACCACTTTCTGTCCGGCCGCCACGTTTGCTGCGCCACACACGATCGACAACGGTTTTTCCGCGCCCACGTCAACGGTTGTCAGGGAGAGCTTGTCGGCATTGGGATGCTTGGTGCAGGTGAGTACCTCGCCTATAACCAGTCCTTTCAGGCCGCCTTTTACGGTCTCAAAGGCGTTTACGTGTTCAACTTCGAGCCCGGTAGAGGTTAACAGCTGGCCCAATTCGTCCGGTGTTTCCGGAATATCGATGTAGTCTTTCAGCCAGTTATAGGAAATGGTCATTGCTAATGCTTAAAGACAGCAAAAGTAAGGAAAATGGGGCTGTATTGAAAGCTATTGAAATGCCGTTGTACGGATGCCTGGCGGCAGGCTGAATCAAAATCACAAAAAAAAGGAGTGGGTAGTTGTAAATAATAAGTACACATATTATAATTGTACATATTATATTAAACCTGTTATAAGATGTGGTCAAAAAGTTATTCGGTGGTAACGAAAGATGTTACCGCACAGCAAATGTGGAAACTGTTTGCCGATGTGAATCATTGGCATACTTGGGATACCGGGATTGAGTTTGCCCGGATGGAGGGGCGCTTTGAAAAAGGGAACTTCTTTACCCTTCGGCCCAAGGGCGGACCCAACGTGAAAATTGAACTTCTCGAAACGGTCGAGAATGAGATGTTTCTTGACGTCACCCGATTTCCGTTAGCAAAAATGTACGACCAGCACACATTTGAGCAGACCCCTGACGGTTTACGAATTACAAATACCATCACCGTGACCGGTCCGCTCGGTTTTTTTTGGCGTAAAGTTGTTGCGCAGAAAATAGTCGATAATTTGCCGGCCGACGTGCAGCAACAGATCCGCGCTGCAAAAGCACTATGAAGTCAAAGGATAATCCATTCAGTGTTGCAAAGGCCGAAGACAGTTCAGGATTTTTGCTCTGGCAGGTCACAAATCTCTGGCAGCGCGAAATCCGGAAAGCGTTAGAGCCCTTCGATCTCACGCATTCTCAATTCGTGCTGTTGGCAAGCACACACTGGCTTACGCTGAATAACCTGGAGGTAACGCAAATTTTGTTATCATCGCACACGAAGATTGACCCGATGACTACGTCAACTGTTTTGCGCACACTTCAAACCAAAGGGCTGCTGCAGCGTCAGGAACATTTAACCGACACACGAGCGAAAACTGTTACGCTAACCGATCAGGGTAAGAAACTGGTTAAGCAGGCGGTGAAAGCCGTTGAGGCATTCGATAAAACGTTCTTTGATGCATTGGGCGCGAAGGTTCCGCAATTCAATGAGCAATTGCTAACGCTCCTTAATCAGAAGTTCTGACAGCCTTTAGGAGTTGGTTCACGTGTGCGAACCGCAACCGGCTACTTCGTTAATTCTTTCAACTCAGTGTCTGATACGGTGAGCAGGCCGGCCTTGGGAAGACGTTTCGTGAGTTCGCGCCAGTGAGCATCCTGCTTATAGATTTTTTGCAGCATGGCGGAGGCTTTCGAAACTTCTTTTCCGTTCGCGAGGGTGATGGCTGTCCAGTACTGCATCTCCAGATTGGCCGGAAACATTTTCATAGCTGCATTGTACTCATCCATCGCCTTTGCCATTTCATTTTTCTCAACATATAGGTCGCCCCGATTCATGTGTTCGTACGCACGGGATACGTTGAGCAGCCTCGATAATTCGGTGATCGGATCACTGGCATCGTCTACCCGGAGGTCAATCAGGCGGTCGTCCCACGGCTTGCCGGTATTGGTTGGTGAGACCACGAGCAACGCGGCCGACTGTTTGCCGCGGATATCGCCACCTGCTTTTTGTGCTGCCTTTAACACTTCCATCATGCGTTCCGCGAGCGGCAATGCTTCGTGTTCTTTCCAGGCTTTCTCCATGGCAGGAACAACCTTGTCGTTGAGCATCATGTTGGCCTGAACCGAGAAATCTTCGTCATTCAAGTGACCGGCTGCTTCCAGACAGTTCTTACCCGTATGCGTAGCCACCCGGCCTTTTGTGTCGAGAATAGCTACCTGACGGAATTCTCTGCCCGCATCATCACTCAGGAGCAGATCAAGAGCTTCCTGCGGAGTTTTTCCCTGCTTGAGTAGTTCAAGCCCGCGCAAGCCGAACGATTTGTTTACGAAAGATTGTGTGGCCACAACGCCAACGCCAGCTTCACCCCACGATACCACTGTACCCACGCTGAACCAGTGGCTTTGAACCGCTACCGCCATTTCACCAGTGCGCGCATCACGGGCGACAATGGAAAATGTGTGGGCGAGTTCAGATGGTTTTACCTGACCAAATGCTGCGGCAGATAAAACAATGCATAACAGGGTGATGATCTTTTTCATATTCAATGATAGGTTTTTTCTCCGGCTTTAATTTCAACCGCGAGGACGTTTTCTTTCGGCGGGAAAGGGCAGGAGTAGGTATCGTTGTACGCGCAATACGGATTGTAGGCTTCGTTAAAGTCGAGTGTGATCGAGGTTGCGCCCGGAACTTTCTTCACATCAAGGTACCGCCCGGCCCCGTACGTTTCATTGGCGCTGGTCTTATCCGCGAACGCGAGAAACAACGTGCCGCGATACGGGCCCATGTCCATGATCTCGAGAATCAACAGTTTGTTTTGTACACCGTCAAGGGTGAACTCTGCGTAAGCATATTCCAGATAACTTTTTTCCCGACCATCGCTTGTGGGCAGCACGACCGGCTTTTTTGGATTGATCTCGGTAAGCCTGGCGTTGACCCGGTAACGTGCATCAATCGGAAAATAGTGAAGGCCTGTAAATTCAATGCTGTCGCCAAAGGGTGAATCATCGGCCGAGCGAAAGCTGTTATCTTTTTCAGTTCGCACTTGTTCAATCCGTGCTACGTACGCTTCGCTTGTATCCGATCCCGTAAAGGAATAGTAAAAGCCGGCTACCACGGCAGCCACAATGATAATCAGTATGATGTTTTTCGGTTTCATAATTTATAACAGACCCTCATCCGCAAAGCTGAAATAGGTTTTGCCCGCAATGATCACGTGGTCCAGTACCTGAATGTCGAGCAATTTACCCGACTCTTTCAATTTTTTTGTCAGATCAATATCGGCCTGGCTGGCGGTAAGGTTCCCGGAGGGGTGGTTATGGGCCAGAATAATCCCGCTTGCCAGTTCATCCACAGCCGCTTTAAAGATAATTTTTGGGTCGGCCACCGTTCCGGCAACGCCTCCCTGACTCACCTGGTGCTTTTTGATTACGCGATTAGCGCGGTTGAGCAAGATTATCCAGAATGCTTCATGCGGAATATCGGACAGATCGGCTTTCAAAAGATCATACACATCGGCCGATCCCATAATGCGCGGCCGTTCTTCCGCGTGAAAATCTTTTCTTCTTCGCCCGAGTTCCAGCGCACTGATAACCGTGATCGCCTTAGCTTCACCGATACCTTTTATCTTCATCAGGTCCTTGACCGACAGTCGGGCCAGTTCATTCAAGTCGTTGTTTACAGACAGCAGAATATTCTTGGCGAGATCAACGGCACTAAGCCGGGCCGTACCTGTGCCCAGCAATATGGCTATCAGTTCTGCATCGGAAAGTGCGGCTTTCCCTTTGAGTGTTAACTTTTCACGCGGCCTGTCTTCTGCTGCCCAATCTTTAATGTTGAGAAAGTCGCGTTTGCTGTTCATCGTATAAAAATAAAAGACCCGGAGTGTTTTAAAACTCCGGGCCTTGAATACTTTATAGAAAGCGATGAAAGCTTACTTCAGCTTGTTTACAGCTTTAGCGAGCTTTGATTTCTGGTTTGCTGCTTTTTTCCAGTGGATCACACCCTTCTTTGCCAGCTTGTCGATTTGAGCGGAAACAGTTTTCAACTGACCTTCTGCTTCTGACTTACCGGTTACGGCTTTCAAATTCTTGATCGCGGTACGGGTTGTTTTGTGCTGGTAGCGGTTCTTGTCACGCTTGGCTGCGCTTGAACGGATTTTCTTTTCTGCTGACTTGTGATTTGCCATGGTTTCTTGATAAAAAGGACTGCAAAGGTAGCGAAAGATTTCAGATTTTGGATTCTGCGTTTGAGATTTTTAGAGTCCTATATTCTCAGGATGCAAAAACGTCATTTTTATATTGTTTTGCTGGTTTTTACAGGTGTTTTGTCGAGCGGTTGGGGCTTCTTTGGCCACCAGCAAATCAATCGTTTGGCGGTTTTTACGCTGCCCCCGGAAATGATCGGCTTCTACAAAAAGAACATCCGGTATATCAGCGAGGCTGCTGTAAATCCCGACCGCAGGCGGTACACCGTAGCCGATGAAGCTGCCCGGCATTATTTGGATGTGGATCATTATGGCGACAGTGCCCTGTACAAGATGCCGCGATACTGGAAAGACGCGGTGACGCGATACACCGAAGATACCCTGAAGGCCTATGGAATTGTGCCGTGGCACATCAACACGATGTATTTTCGGTTGCGGGATGCATTTATGCTGCGCGATCCCGCGAAGATTCTATTGCATTCTGCCGAGTTAGGGCACTACATCGCAGACGCCCATGTTCCGCTTCATACCACCGAAAATTATAACGGTCAATTGACCGGTCAGGAAGGTATTCATGGTTTCTGGGAATCACGATTACCTGAATTATTCGCAGGCAACTACGACTTTTTTACGGGTCGCGCAGCGTACATCACCAACCCGCAGCTGGCAGCCTGGAAAGCTATTGAAGGTTCTCACCTTCATCTTGATTCGGTGTTGTTACTCGAAAAGCGACTAACCAAAAAATTCGGTGAGAAGAAGTTTTCGTTTGAAACAAAAGGCAAGCAAACGATTAAAGTCTATTCGGTTGAATTTTCGAAAGCCTATCACAAAGCGTTGAACGGAATGGTTGAGCAGCGCATGCGCGATGCCATAAAAATGATTGGCGACTTCTGGTACACGGCCTGGGTGGATGCCGGTCAGCCGGATTTAAAAGCCTTGATTGACTATGTCCCCACAGAAGCGGAATTGGCACAGCGAAAGAAGAGCCTTGACGATTGGAAGGCGCAGCGATTTAACGTGAGGCCGGAAGCGGATGACTAAAAAAAATTCCGGGCCGGAATTTTTAAACCGCAAGCCCGGAATTCATTGAGAAATGATGAAGAACAAATTTACTGGACGGGATAGTAAATCTCCGTCACCCATGAAGTGGTATCTTTTTCAATCATCGGATCGGTGAGATAACTTTCCCACGGCGCTCCGTTTATGGAGAGCTGTTTCATGCCGATATACTGATTGATTTGAATGTGAGTTTTCTCCATGGCTCGGTAGTCACCGCGGTGAATTGCTTTCACGGCGTTACCGGCTGGTATTTGTTGAACCTTGTATTTGGATGGAACCTTCGCTTTTTCATCCACCGGGAATGCGCAAATCATGTCCATTTGTTTTGTGGCATCGTCCCACTTGGTGATCAGGCAAAATGGCGCACCGGTTGTAGGTACCTTGGCTTTGTTCAGATCGGTAGCGATTTGACCATAGGTTTTGGTCATGAGTTCATTAACCTCATTACTGGTAGCGATTACGCCTTTCGATTCGATTCCGACATAATAAACGACAGGTGTGGTAACTTCGGTAATGTCGACTGTGAACTTAGGTTTTGCTTCGGCCCGTTCTTTTATTTTTTGAAGGCCGTAGTCAAAGGCTCGTTCAATTTCACCTTTCATGAACACGCTGATCCAGCGGCCAATGGGATTCATTCCATTGTCGAACGAAAAGTTCAATGTGGTTTTCGTGCTGTCGCCTTGCGGTTCAACGGTGTAAAGTCCTTTGGCTGAGCCGCTGCCGGTAAACTCGATGTCGCTGGCAACCGATTTGTTGGGAATGCTCTCGGTGATGGTGATTTTTCCTTTGCCGGTATTTTTACCATCCCACGTATAGCTGGCTCCGGTGCCTGCACTTTTTTCGCCATACGTAATCGTTGATTCGCCTGGTTTGTCGAGTGTATTCCAGTACTGCCATTCCTGCCAGTTTCGGAGGTCGTTCAATTCTTCAAAAACGGCTTCCGCGGAAGCGTTTACCATCGTGGTCTTCGATACTTCCATTTTTCCCGGAAGCAAAAAACCGATCAGCAGCAAGGCTACGATCAGTACAGCGAGGCCGATTAGAATTTTCTTCAGCATACGTGTGGAGTTTGGTTTAACGCGTTTTTAGGGGATATCCTGACAAATTAGGAAAAATATACCTTTCAAACGATTGAAATTATGTGGGGAAATTGTAAAATTTAAGAAACCAAACCCTTGAACCATGATAATTTTCAACGACCCAAAGAGAATTCCCGAAGATTACGGTATCCGAATCGGCATTGGTGTAACAGCCTTCTTTCTGCTCATGAAGTTTACCGGGTTTTTCCACATCGTTGAACTGAGAATGCTCAACATCTTTATTCTCGTGGCGGGTATTTATCTCGCGTTGCGAAAGTTCAAAGAGACCCATGGAAAGCACATTAATTACTTCCGCGCGCTGGTAGTAGGCGTGGTCACGGGCGCGATCGGCTCAGTGCTCTTTGCCATATTTCTGTTTATCTATGTTCACATTGATTCTGACTTCATGGTCTGGCTTCAGCAGAATGAACCCATGGGCCGATTCCTGAATCCCTATATTGTGTCATTCATCGTGGCGCTGGAAGGATTGTTTTCAGGCCTGCTGGTGACGTTCGTGCTGATCAACTATCTGCAAACAGACGAACCAACCGAAACAACGTAGGATTCTCCTCCGGTAAAATACATAAACCTGTTGCGCATAAACCGTAGCAGGTTTTTTATTTTTGAGCAAAATCAACTTCATGCGCTATAAGCAAATCAACAAGTCACTTTTTGTGAACAACCGGAAACGGCTTGCAGCCGAACTGAAATCAGGTTCGGTGGCCGTGTTTAATTCGAACGACATCATGCCTACCAATGCCGATGGTACGATGCGCTTCCGGCAGAATAGCGATTTGTTTTACCTGACCGGTGTAGATCAGGAGGAAACGATTCTTCTTTTGTTTCCCGATCATCCCGAGAAGAAATTCAGAGAGGTGTTATTCCTTCGCGAAACAAGTGAGCTGATTGCCACCTGGGAGGGACATAAACTCACCCGGGACGAAGCGCGTGCCTTGAGTGGCATTGAAACGATTCTTTGGACAACCGATTTTCACCGTGTGCTGAACACAGCGCTGACGATGGGGGGGGCGGAGTTTATTTATCTCAATACGAATGAGCATTACCGGGCGGAGGTTGCTGTGGAAACCCGTGACTCACGTTTTATTCAATGGTGTAAAGAGAAGTATCCGTTGCATAAATACGAACGTGTTGCGCCCATCTTGTCGAAGTTGCGGGCGGTGAAATCGAAGGAGGAGATTGAGCAGATGCAGGTGGCGTGTGATATCACGAACAACGCATTCAGGAGAGTTTTAAAGTTTGTGAACCCCGGAGTGAAGGAATACGAGATTGAAGCTGAGTTCATTCACGAATTTTTAAGAAACGGCTCGCGTGGTTTTGCCTACGAGCCGATTATTGCCAGCGGAGCGAACTCATGCGTTCTTCATTACGTGGAAAATAACAAGGTGTGTAAGGCGGGAGACGTTTTGTTACTGGACGTAGGCGCTGAATACGGAAATTACAATGCCGACATGACGCGCACAATTCCGGTGAATGGCACGTTCACCAAACGCCAGAAGGATGTGTACAACGCTGTGCTGCGGATTAAACGTGCAGCGATAAAATTGCTGAAGCCCGGGGTGTTGTACTACGACTATCATAAAGAAGTACAGAAAATCACTGAAGCAGAACTGATCAAGCTTAAGCTGATTGATAAAACGGACGTGAAAAATCAGAATCCAGCCAAACCCTTGTTCATGAAGTATTTTATGCATGGAACGGGCCATCACCTGGGGCTGGACGTTCATGATACCGGTAATATGTACAGCAAAATGCAGGCGGGTATGGTGTGGACGGTTGAGCCGGGCATTTATATCAAAGAAGAGGGTTTGGGCGTGCGACTGGAAAACAATGTTGTGATTGAAAAGAATGGTGTGCGCGACTTAATGAAAAACATCCCGGTTGAAGCGGAAGAAATTGAAGACTTAATGAACTCGAAATGATGAAGGTTGTTGGCTTGATCGTTCTGTCGCTACTATCCGTGGTTGCTAACGGGCAAATGACGGTAAAAAAGTACTTTACAAGAGACGGTAGGCCGACCGAGGCCAGCACCAGCCACTACTATGAAACAGGAAAGAAAGTTTTGATGCAACGAGGGGAAACAATCAAGTGGATTGATACAGTTTATGTGGACACAGTCAAGACTTTTTATACAAGCACAAGTTCACTTCGCTCCAGACGCTTCTATCGCGAAGGCTATGCAGAAGGACCATATAGTGTTTATCATCCGAACGGACGACTTAAGGAAAAAGGTTTTTATAAAAAGGGCCAGAAAACCGGTTACGCCATTCATTGGACTGAAAGCGGAACGGTCAAGCAAACCCTTCAGTATTTCTATCGGGAGACAATTCTTTGACCGACTCTTTCAAAATCGTCAGTTATTGGGCTGGCGGACATGAGCTAGTAAAGGATGGGTTTGGGTTTTACGATGGAGATCTTTTTGATACCGGATTATTTGAAAAGGGAAAGGTTGTTGGCGGTTATCGCGATTCCGTTTGGTATATAAACGCCGGGGATTCTGTGTTATCGAGGGAGTGGTATGAAAAGGGACAATTTCTACGGGGAGAATCGACCTATAAGGATGAATTGATAAAATATGACGAGATAGTCGAGCAAGCGGTATTCCCGGGCGAGATTAAGGGAATGATGAGGTTTCTTCAGAAAAATATAAAGTATCCTCCTGAGGCCAGACAAGCAGGAATGCAAGACCGTGTTTTTGTAAAATTTGAAGTAGATGCTCAGGGCAAAATTTCTGCGATCCGAGTTATAAAGGGCCGCTATGAATCCCTGAACAAAGAAGCTATCAGGGTTGTCAGGTCCTCTCCAAAGTGGATCCCTGGGAAACTGCGTGGTATTCCTGTTAAGTCCGATTTTGTATTACCAATAAATTTCAAGCTTGATCTATGAATATCCTCAATTCCGATAAAGCCCCGGAACCCGTTGGCGCCTATCCGCATGCGCGGAAGGTTGGCAACCTGCTTTTTTTAAGCGGTGTTGGCCCGCGGAAACGAGGTTCAAAAGAAATTCCCGGAGTTACACTTGATACTCAGGGTAATATTGTTTCGTATGATATCGAACAGCAATGCCATTCGGTGTTTCAGAATGTTCGGTATGTGCTGGAAGCCTCAGGCTCGAAATGGGAGAACCTGGTGGATGTAACGGTGTTCCTCACGAATATGAAGAAAGACTTTCCAATCTTCAATAAAATCTACGCGGAATATTTTAAGGAAAATCAGCCGTGCAGAACCACGATCGAAATCAATGCGCTGCCGACTCCGATCGCCATCGAATTGAAATGCATTGCTACGATCTGACCATTAAAATCTGAAACCTACACCGCGAAGCTTTCGCCACACCCACAGGTACGGGTTGCATTCGGGTTGATGAATTGAAATCCTTTACCGTTCAGGCCGTCTGAGAAATCGAGCACGGTTCCTAACAGATACAATAAGCTCTTTTTGTCGACCAGGATCTTAACGCCCTTGTCTTCAAACACCTGATCAGCCGGGTTTATTTTGTCATCGAAATCCAGGTCGTACATCAGCCCGGAGCAGCCACCGCCTTTTACAGAAACACGCACGTTGTGCGTAGCGGGAGTACGGCCATCCGCCAGCAGGAGTTCGCTGATTTTGTCTTTTGCTTTATCGGTAACGCTAATCATAACCTTAAGAGATCGGGTTCAATACTACACTAAAAACGGTAATGGTGTTCATGTCGCGGCCGTAGTACAATTTTTGTAACGCATCCATGATGTTTCCGGCCTTGAAATACGAGGTGTGAAGTTCTTTGTCTCCTTTAGCAACCCACTGAATCGTATAACTGTTTTCTTTCTCTTTATAATTCTGAACGTAGTTCAGCATTTTGCGCAGGGCGTCAAGCTTATCGATACCGGTTTCGGAATGGAACAGGAACGCCTGCTTATGCCGCGGATTTACGGTGATCAAATCGAGCTTTACCTTCCCGTCGGCAAGCGCATATTCAAACACGAGGTCGGAGGTTCGTGTGCCCAGGTAGTCTTTTATCTCCTGCTGAATGCGGGCTGCTTCTACGTGGATTTCGCTGTTCGTTTCGATCATTTTACCTCAGATTCATGGTTTGAAACTTTCATTACCCTCAAAAAGTTCTCATTTTCCCGACAAATTTAGCAATTATGGAAAAACTCGAGCACATCGGCATTGCCGTGAAGAACCTCGGCCAGGCCAATGCCCTGTTTGAAAAACTCCTGGGTAAGGCACATTACAAAATTGAAGAGGTTGCCAGCGAGGGTGTGCGTACATCGTTCTTTAACGTGAACGGTGTAAAAATTGAGTTGCTGGAAGCCAGTACGGCTACATCACCTATTGCCAAATTTATCGACAAACGCGGTGAGGGTATACACCATCTTGCGTTTGAGGTTAACGATATCAAACAGTCGATTGCGCATTACCAAGAGCAGGGTTTTGAACTCATCAATCCGGAAGCAAAAAAAGGCGCAGACAACAAGTTAATTTGCTTTCTGCACCCTAAGTCAACGGGTGGGGTTTTAATCGAGTTATGCCAGGAAATTGCTGATAAAGCGTTGTGAGCTTAGCACGTCAGAACTTCGGTTTCGGCACGTCCTTTTGTCCGAATTGAACTGCGTTGTAATATTTTAGTTTGCGCTTACCCACGCGTGTTTGGTAATACGACTTTTCAGTCGCGCAGGATGAAAGAATGATTAATGCCACAATAGAAACCGAAATCAACCTTCTCATATCGTTACGGGTTTTGTTGCTTGGGTATTGATACCGGGTAACCTGCGAAAGCGGTTGAAATTGGTCGAGAATCGTATTTTTGCCTGCCAAACCGTCTGCGGTGTCGCTGAAGGGATGGTTACAACGACAACCGGTATGAGCGAAAACAGGTCAGAAATCAGCAATTTGGGAGAATTCGGGTTAATCGACCGGATCAGTAAAAATTTTACGCTGCAAAACGCCACTTCCGTTAAGGGCATTGGTGACGATGCGGCTGTGATTGATGCGGGTGGTGATTACCTGCTCGTGTCGACCGATGTGCTGGCCGAGAGCGTTCACTTCGATTTGGCTTACACCCCGCTTCAGCATCTCGGTTACAAAGCTGTATCGGTAAACGTGTCTGACATTGCTGCGATGAACGGCAAGGCCGAGCAGATTGTGGTAAGCCTCGCGATCAGTAACCGGTTTTCGGTTGAAGCGGTTGATGCGTTATACGAAGGTATCCGCGCTGCGTGTGAGCATTATCAAGTTGACCTGGTAGGGGGTGATACAACTTCATCGCGTGCCGGGTTGATGATCTCGCTTACCGTGTTGGGTCGCGTTAAAAAAGATAAGGTGGTTTATCGGGATGGTGCAAAACCCAACGACATCATTTGTGTAACAGGCGATCTGGGCGCGGCCTTTATGGGCTTACAGGTTCTGGAACGGGAGAAAGAGGTTTTCCAGGCCGATCCGAACATGCAGCCTTCGCTGGAGAAATACGAATACATTGTTGGCCGTCAGCTCAGGTCGATGGCACGTACAGACATTGTTTTTGAACTGGAAGAGCTTGGTGTTAGGCCCACTTCCATGATTGACATTTCAGATGGACTGGCCTCGGAGCTATTCCACATCTGCAAAAATTCGAATGTGGGAATCCGCATTTACGAAGACAAAGTGCCCATCGATCAAATGACCTTTAACACGGCTGCGCTGGAGTTCAAGATTGATCCGATTACTGCCGCGTTGAACGGAGGTGAAGATTATGAATTACTGTTCACCATCAGTCAGGCGGATTTTGAAAAGGTGAAGAACCATTCCGATATTCATATGATCGGCTACGTACATGAAAAAACCGATGAGCGTGTGATGATTACCAAGCAGGGTAACGTTGTTCCGCTGCAGGCGCAGGGCTGGAATCACTTTTCTTCCTGAGCGAGTGGCAGGTCAATGGTGAACTGACTTCCTTTACCTTCAACGCTTTTTACCGAGAGTTTTCCCCGGTTCATTTGAATAAACTTACGGCAAAGGATTAGGCCGATGCCGGTTCCTTTTTCATCGTTCGTTCCCTTGGTCAGCGGAAGTTGTTCCTCAGTAAATAATTTTTCGAGGTACGCAGAACTCATGCCGATGCCTTCATCTTCAATGACGATCAGGGCGCGGGTGTCTTTTGCACACGCTGTGATCCGAACCGCATTGCCCTGCGGTGTAAACTTCAGCGCGTTTGACACGATGTTTCGCAAGCTTACGTACGTCATATTCTCATCGGCAAACAAGGCAAGCTTGCCCTCGATGGCAATGCTGAAGTTGATTTTTTTCTTTTCGACAATCAGGTGGTAGAGGCTGCTGATTTTTTCCAGCATGTCGTTCAAGTAAAACTGCGTGGGCGTGTACGAAATGTTTCCTGTTTGCGAGAGCGACCAGAACAGGGTATTGTCAATTAAGTCAAGCGAGCTGGTAACAGAGTTCCGAATGCTGGTGGCATGTTTTTGAATGTCGGCCCGGGTCAGGTCATGATCATCAATCAGGATGGATAAAAACCCTTTCAGCGTGGTGAGCGGTGAACGCAGATCGTGCGATAAGATTGAGAAGATCAGATCCTTTTTCTGGTTCAGGTTGGCAAGTTCTTCGCGCGACTTTTCAATTTCCTGCGTGCGGATACTGAGAAGCTTTTCCAGTCTTTCTTTGTCCTTACGTGATTTATACAAACTGCCCTGTACGATCGCCACGATGATCAAGCCTGTTGTGATGATTGAAATTGTGATAAACCACCACGTTTGCCAAAAAGGGTGCAGGATGGTAAAGTTCAACGAGGCAAACTTTTCCCTGCCGGAAACCGAAACCGTCTTGACGCGTAGTGTGTAGTCTCCGGGTTTCAGGTTTGAGTAGTGAATACTGTTGGTCTCAGCTTTCATCCAGGCGGGATTGTATCCGTCCAGTTTGTAGTACGAATCGTAGCGTTTTGGATTGCGGTATACCGGAACGAAAAAGCTGATGTCGATGTCGTTTTGATTGTGTTCCAGCGAAAACGAGGAGCTTGTGTCAATGACTACCGGAACATCGGTATTGGTATCTTCATCGAATACACTGGCATGTAAAAAAACCGGAGTAAAATTCTCCTCTTCTACCACCACGTTTTTCGGATTGAAGATGTTAAGCCCGTTTATTCCACCGAATACAATGTCTCCGTTTGCACAGTGCGCAGCTGCCAGCCTGTTAAACTCCTCCTGCTGAAGGCCTTCGGTTACTGCGAAATCAAGGTATTTATCGGTAGCCGGATTGTAGCGTGTGATGCCCGCGTTGGTACTCATCCAGAGGTTTCCTTCCTCGTCCGGAATCGTGGAGTACACCGTCATGTTTTGGGTGTCGCGTGTTCTGGAAATGTTGGTGATCACGGGATTTCCAGGATTAGCAAGATCCAGCGTCCACAAGCCTTCGTTAAAGGATCCGATCCAGAGTTTGTTATCGTATTCCTGAATGGAAAGAATCATGAAGTAGCTTCCGAGGGGCCGGGATGATGTTTTTTCAAATGCGAATTTTTTGAATTTGTCTGTGGCAGGATCGTAGCGGGCGATACCGTTGCTCACACCTACCCACAGCCGGTTTGATTTATCGACATACAGCGTTGTAGCGTTCACCACGCGTTCTTCGTGGCTCCGATCATTGTACGACCGGAATTCTTTTGTTTTTAGGTTAAGCGATTTTAGTCCTCCGAACGTGGTATAGAAAAGGACTCCATTATGAATGAGCATCTGCCGTACCTGCAATCCCTTTGTGTGCTTTTCGAGCGGCGGAAAATATCCGATACGTTTTGTTCTGCGATCGTATTGGAGCATGCCTTCGCTTGTGCCGATTAGCAACGTGTTTTGGTCAAGGTCCATGAAGTACAGCGGGGCAATTCTCTTCTTACCACCCACGTGCAGTTCAATCTTTTCAACCGAAAGTCTTTTTTCATCGAAAACGTGAACCACTCCGCCATCGGTTCCAACCCAAAGCTTGTTTTCGATGTCTTCGTACACGCCCCGCACCATGTTATCCTGAAGGGAAACAGCCGCGTATGGGTTTTTGTAGATATGCCTGAATTTTATTTTGGCCGGATCATATTTGTTTAGGTCACCGGTTGATCCCACCCAGATGATATCGGTGCGATCCTGAAAGATTGATGTGCAGTTGTTTCCGCTCAGCGAACGCTCGTTTAACGGATTTCTTTCAACCTGAATATGATTACCGGTAGATGGACTGTAAATCACAAGCCCGTCACCTTTCGTTAAAATCCAGATTCGTCCGTTCGCATCTTCAAAGATTCGGTTGATGCGATTATGGAACGGAGGCGTATCCGGTGAAAAGTGCTTAACGACCGATCGGGTAAGTGTGTCGTAAACAAAAACACCGTACTGCTCGCTGCCAATCCACAGCTTGCCGGTCCGGTCGGGCGTGATTGCCGTGATGCGAATCACGGTTGAAGGATTAAGGCTTGGATAATCAACTTTGATTGAATCAACCAAGGTGAAATTTTTGATCACATGCACGATCCGGTTTCCGCCAATCAGCACGGTGTTGTTGCATGCTGCAATGCATGAGTTGCTCACGAATTTGTTAGTTGGTGAGCTGAATTTCTGCAGGGTATCGTCTTTGATGTAGTACACACCATTGGTGAACGAACTTCCCCAAACTGTTCCGTCTGTTGTTTGTGTAATGTGTGTAATAATGGGAGTTCCGTCAGGAGCCGGAACGATCGTAAATTTTCCGGTGCCATAGTCGCGTTTAACAATACCATACGAATGCGTGCCGATCAGTAACTGATTGCGGAGTGAGTCCGCGATCAGGCAATGTATTTCCCTGCCTGCAATCAGTAAGCTGTCGTTGATGTTCAGGTAATGTGAAAAGCGATACCCATCATATCGGTACAAGCCATTGCCGGCTATCCAGATAAGACCGTGATGATCCTGGATGATGTCGTTTACCTGTGAGGAGTTGATGGTTCCGGGAATGGTGAGATGATCGAACGGCAGTTCGGGGTGCTGCGACTGCGACAGGGCCGCGGTGACGGCACAGCACAGTAGCCAAACGAGCAGCGATCTCACAGGTTAGTCTTCGGGATAGGGTATGAAGACAAAATTGGTAAACTCTTTGTCGATTACAAACAGGCAGCAAAATTCATCAGCGTCTTTGTACGCTTTTTTGAAATCCTCTTGTTTTTCTGCGTCAATTATGCCCCGCTGCACGAATTCGTCCAGGAAGGAAGCGTAGTAATTACACTGGGTTTCGGCCTGGTGTTGAGCGATGATGATCTGGCCGATAGGCTGCTCGTTTTTGCAAACTGGAAAGACCGGGTATTCCGATATTTCCCGTTTCCGGATTTGATAGGATGCTTCCTTGAGTGTGTCGGCCACTTTTACAAAGTCGGCCGAGATAGTTCCCAGGTATTTACCGCTTAGCTCCGGATCGTTATGCATATGTCCAATTAAGACCACTAAAATAATAGGTTCGCATGATCTTTTGGAGGCGGTGCAGTAAATCTACCTTTAATTAAAAGCCAACATCATGAAACCACACCCCCACAACCTCAGCCGAACGGAGTTTATTCAGTATACACTAACGGGAGCAGCTTCGCTTCTTCTTCCTGCTATTTCATTTGCGCAAACGCAACAAGACAGGCCCGCTCCGCTGAAGGGCGATCTGGTAAAAGAATTTGTTGGCGTGTGTCATGGCAACCTTGTACGTGCCAAGGAGATGCTCGAAAATCAGCCGCTGTTGTTACATGCTTCGTGGGATTGGGGCGGAGGGGATTTTGAATCGGGTATCGAAGCTGCAGGGCACGTGGGTAACAAAGAGATTGCCGCGTACCTGCTTTCGAAAGGTGCGCGATACAATGTTTACCTTGCCTGTATGCTCGGGCATGTTGATACCGTGAAGCAAATTCTGACCTTTAATGCCGGGTTATTAAATTCAAAAGGCCCGCATGGCTTTACCATGTTGCATCACGCGCAGAAAGGCGGAGAAGATTCAAAAGGCGTGGTTACTTATCTTCAATCGCTTGGCGCAACCGAAACACGGATTGATTTTTACAAAAAGGCTTAAGCCGAAAGAATAGTCTTGCAATACGCTTCCAGCAGCGGAAAGAACTCCATGAACTCGGCCTTGAAATCATCGTAATGTTCGTGCAGATCGTTTACGGCTTCTTCCATTTTTGATTGATAAGGAGTTCTGCGGGCCATGCCGCTGAGTGCGCGATGAATGCCTTCCGGGTGCTGGTAGTTAAGCAACCAATTACCATTGATCATGTACGGCATCATGTGATTAAGTTCAGCCGGCAGTTGGGCATCAAAAGATTGCAGGGTTTGATACGCCTCCCGGGCAAACTGTTCGAGTGGCATGGGATGGAATTGATTCCAGTTGGCAGCCAGAAAATGATCGTAAAACACATCAACAATTACGCCTGAGTAATGCCGGTATTTTGGCCGCAGCCGGTTCTTGCTTTGCGTTACAACCGGATGACTGTCGGTGAATTCGTCAATGGAGCGGTGCAGGTCAATGCCTTTGATTATTTCGCTGTCGTATTGCTGCAGGTAGGCCCGTCCTTTTACAAAATCGCCCATAAAATTCCCGATCATGATTTTGGGATTACTTCCTGACAGGTACAGGTGGGCGAGGAAATTCATGCGTCAATATACTCGAAGTGATGAACAAACTGTTGGTAATGCGGGCAAGTTTTTCCATCTTCAAGCCATATTCCCAGCTATGGCATTAGAGCAACTCAAGCTATTAATTAACCTGGCCCGCATTGATGGCGATGTGGCCGAGCGTGAAAAGAAATACATTTCCAATATCGGTTTGGCCAACCACGTTCCTACGCAGGAAGTGTTAACCCTATTTGAGAAAAATCATGAGATTGTTGTGCCGGCCAACCTGACGCGCGAAGAACGGTTTGATTATATTTTCAGTCTGGTGCAGTTAATGAAGATCGATGAGCGCCTGTATCAGGATGAGATCAAATACTGTTCAAAAATAGCCGCTAAACTGGGCTATGAAGAGGATGTAATGTTCGACCTCATGCTGCATGTGCGGTCGGTCATGGAGACTGGCGAAATGCAAAACCTCCGCAAGCTCACTGAAAAATATCTGAATAAGTAACGCTCCCTGTTTATGAAATCGAAAAGTCTGCTGGCAGTCCTTTTATTCGTTGCCGCTGCATCATGCTATGCGCAAAAAACAATTATCCACTGCGGCAACCTGATTGACGGCAAGTCGAACGAGGTTCAGGCGCAAATGACACTGGTGGTTGAGGGCAATAAAATTGTTTCTGTTCAAAAAGGATTTACTTCACCTGCGGCAGGAGAGAAGTTAATTGACCTCAGTAAGAAAACGGTTATGCCCGGGCTCATGGACATGCATGTTCACCTGGAAAGCGAAACCAATAAAGATCAAAACCTGCAACGCTTTACTTCAAACGAAGCAGATGTTGCATTTCGTTCAACGGTGTTTGCCAAACGAACATTGATGGCCGGATTCACCACGGTACGCGACCTGGGTGGGAGTGGAGTGAACATTTCACTTCGAAACGCTATCAATCAGGGGTTGGTAGTGGGGCCACGTGTTGTAACTGCGGGGAAGTCAATTGCAACAACGGGCGGTCATGCGGACCCGACAAACGGGTATCGGAAAGATTTGATGGGCGATCCGGGTCCGAAAGAAGGCGTGATTAACTCACCGGAGGACGCGCGCCAGGCGGTGCGGCAGCGCTACAAAGACGGAGCGGATATGATCAAAATCACCGCAACGGGTGGTGTATTAAGCATTGCTAAAGATGGTTCCGGTCCGCAGTTTACGGATGAAGAACTGAAAGCGATTATCGAGACGGCAAAGGATTACGGAATGCATACAGCAGCACATGCCCATGGAGCAGAAGGCATGAAGCGTGCTGTGCTTGCAGGCATCACAACCATTGAACACGGAACAAAAATGACTCCTGAAGTGATGGACTTAATGAAGCAAAAGGGAACATACTATGTCCCTACGATCACTGCGGGAAAATTTGTTGCCGAGAAGGCTAAAGAGCCGGGCTACTACCATCCGCTGGTTGTTCCCAAGGCACTGGAAATCGGTCCGCAGATTCAGAAGACATTCGGTGAAGCATACAAGCGGGGGGTAAAGATTGCGTTCGGTACCGATGCGGGTGTATTCCCACACGGTGAGAACGGCAAGGAATTTATCTATATGGTTGAAGCTGGTATGCCGGCTATGGAGGCGATCAAATCGGCAACGGTAGTACCAGCAGGTATTTTAGGTATGAGTGATAAGCTCGGCACGCTGGAACCCGGCAAGCTGGCGGATATCGTAGCAGTTGATGATAACCCGCTCAAAAATATTTCAATCATGACGAATGTAACGTTTGTGATGAAGGATGGAGTGGTGTATAAGCAGTGATTTTGCTTACTGACTTAAGATCCTGCAGAGCGATTGTGATTCAGACAGCTCCGTTCCTGGTTCAACAGATCTTAAACCTTATCCAGCGACTTGCGCTTTTTTGCTCCAACTTTTTTGAAATGGGTAGGCGTAAGGCCGGTAACTTTCCGGAACTGGCCTGAGAGATGGTTAACACTGCTGTAGCCCAGGTCGGCAGCAATCTGGCTTAGCGTAAGCTCGTCATACACGAGCAATTCTTTCACCCGCTCAATTTTCTGCTCGATAAAATATTTTTCGAGGGTTACGCCCTCTACCGATGAGAACATGGCGCTGAGGCTATCGTAATCCTGGTGAACCGTTTCGCGGATGTAGGCCGATAGTTTTTGTTTTCGGAGCGCAGCGGAGTCACGGATGAGTTCGATTACGCTCTTTTTAATTTTGGAGATGATTCTTGCTTTACGGTCTTCAATCAATTCAAAACCGAGTGCGGAAATCTTAGCCGAAAATTCTTCGAGTTTTCTTTCCGAAACCTCTTCCGAAAGTTCCACCTCTCCCAGTTCGAGATTGCGATACGCGATTTTCGCTGCACCAAGCTCATGCTTAACGGCCATTTTGCAGCGATCGCAAACCATATTTTTGATGTATAACTTCATTCTCCCGACTGGCAAGATACGGATTGGAAGGTATTTATTTTTTGTCCTTTTTTCTGTTGGTTAAATTATTCCCGTCTTGCTTAATGATCAGCATACTCCTACATGTGTTAAAAGTTTTTACTTTTGATCATGATGAAACAAGTCCGGTTTCTGGTGATGATCGGGTTGCTGACGGCAATCGTGGCAACCGGCCGCGCACAAAACAAGATCGATAGTCTGAAGGCAGAACTTCGTCAAACAACAGCGCCCGAAAAACGGGCTCAGATTCTTTCAGCAATATCCGAATCTTTTTTCTCTTCCACCCGGTATGACTCTCTTGGGAACTATGCGGATGAGCTTCTTGCGCTGGGAACCCGGTTGAACAGTCAGGAGGTTTCGTTATTGGCGCGCGTGTATAAGGCGCAATCCTTTGCTCGTGGCGATTCAATCACTTTTTTTAAGCAGGCAAACGAGGCGCTGCGGCAATCACAGGCAGCTGGTTTTTCTCCGGGTGTTGCGATCTCCTGTTTAGGGCTTGGTTCCCGACTTCTTACGTTAGGGCAATACGATCAGGCGCGCGAATATTTGCTGCGAGGTTTTAACGCGATTGATGACCGTGCTGCGCTTAACTGGATCGGCATCAAGTCAGACCTGATCCGAACAGTTTCTGCTGTGTACCATCACCAGGGCCGGTACACGGAAGCGCTTGACTATGGACTGCAAAGCAGTCGCCTGGCCGAGAAGAGCAAAGAACCTATCCAGATTCTGAAATCCTACCTCAACCTCAGCGGCCTGTATGGCGAACTTTCTTCGCCTGAGAACGGCCTGGGCACTGCTCAAGACCGTCAACGCTATCATGCGGAAGCAAAAAAATATATGAAACTGAGTTATGCGCTCAGTATCACCAATGCCAGTCAGCGATCGCAAGGGGCTACGGCATTTAACCTGGGGTCGTTGTATGCCGAAGATCGTCAGACCGACAGTGCCCAATACTACCTCAATGAAGCTATCCGATTGGGGTTGGCCACGAGTTTTCATGAGTTGCTGAGCAACGCCTATCGCGCCAAGAGTACGCTGTATGCTGCAAAGCCTGATTCGGCACTGTACTACCTTGACCGCGCGCATGAGCACGCTGCGCTGGCCTTGAATCCGATAACGGGTATTGCTACCTCGCTCGATAAAGTAAAGATTCTCATTTCGCAGAAGAAGTGGCGGGAAGCTGAAATCCTGGCCACAAAAACACTTGCCGAGGCGCGTGAGTTAAAGTTACTGAACGATCAGCGATCAGCGTACCAGTTACTCTATGAAATAAGTGTTGCGCAGCAACGCTACCAGGCTGCCCTTGAGCATTATATCAATTTTGGAATTTTGCGCGACAGTATCACCAACGAAAAAAACTTTGCACGCATCGAAGAACTAAAAGCCCGCTACGAAAGTGACCTGAAGGATAGTGAAATCAAGGAACTGGAACAGCGTGGGTCAATTCAGGCATTGGAAATCCGGCAAAAGAATTTTTGGCTGGTGGGTACCGCGGTAGCTGCGTTTCTGATGGCGCTCATCTTGTTTTTATATTTTCGTCAACGCGCACTGAATCAAAAGCAGCGCGCGCTTGCAATTGAAAACCGGTTTCTTCGCTTTCAGTTAGATCCTCACTTTCTATCCAATGCATTGGTCTCCATCCAGCGGTTTATGCTGGACAATGATGCGCCCCGCGCTTCGCAGTACCTTGCCAAGTTCTCAAAACTGATGCGGCAGTTATTGGAATATTCCCGACAGGATTTGATTTCGATTGAAGAGGAAATTGATTTGCTCCGTAACTACCTCGATATCCAGAAGTTGCGCATGAAAGAAAAGTTCAATTACCGGATCGAAATTGATCCTGCCCTGTCCGTAACCGATTCCCGGATTCCGCCCATGCTGGCACAGCCGTTTGTTGAGAATGCACTGGAGCATGGGATTGGTGATCGCGACAATGGCAACATTGTAATCTCATTTTCCGCTCAAGGCGATCAATTGTTGCTGGAAATCGAAGACGATGGCGCCGGTATCCGGCTTGCTGAAAATCCAAATCACAAATCACTTTCCACTACCATCATTCACGAACGGATCGCGGTACTGAATCAGTCGGCTAAACAACCCATTCGGTTGCAAATCGGGCCGGGTGCAACCGGCAGCGGAACCCGCGTGACATTGACTTTGCCAATCTATTCGTAATTTTCGTGTATGAAGATTGCGCTGATTGATGATGAACCGGATACCCGGAAAACGCTTCGATTGCTTCTGGAGGCTGAACTCGCAACTGCAGACCTGCATGAGGCCTCGGGCGTTCAGTCGGGCCTTGAGTTAATCAACACAATCAGTCCGGACGTGGTTTTTCTCGATGTAATGATGAAAGACGGAACCGGTTTTGATCTGCTTGCCCGGCTTCCGGCCATTACGTTTAAGCTTGTTATCGTAAGCGGCCACGATGAGTTTGCCCTGAAAGCCTTTCGCTTTAGCGCCATTGATTACCTGCTCAAGCCTGTCGATCAGGACGAACTTCGGTTAACGCTGAACCGGCTTGTGCCCGCGCAACAATATCCTTGGCAACAGATGATGGAGGTGCTGCGCCAGAGTATTCAGCCTGCAGCTGAAACCGACCGTAAAATTGTGTTAAAAGACATGAATGCCGTTTACGTGGTTTCGGTTAGGTCAATTATCCGGTGCGAAGCTTCCGACAACTACACCACGTTTTTCTTTACCGATCAGGCACCCATCGTTGTTTCGCGCCCGCTGCGCGAATACGATGATCTGTTAACTTCTTCCAAATTTTTGCGGGTGCACCAAAGTCACCTGATCAATCTCAATCAGCTCAAGCAATTCAACAAGCGGGAGGGCGGAAGCATCACGATGAAAGATGGCAGCGAAGTGCCGGTATCTTCCCGGAGACGTGATTTACTGCTGGATGAGCTTTCCAAATTCTCGTAGGCAGCTGTCCTATTCTCGATAAACCCACACAGTTACTCATGTAGTCACCTCTGTACGATTCATCGGGCGTTATTTGATGTCATCAATTAACCCTGTTTGAAAATGAGACGAATTCTTTGCTTTGGCCTGCTTATAACGTGTGCCGCTATTTTTTCCGGGTGCCAGGACGACGAGAAGCCAGCGGTGCCACAAATCAAAATTGGTGAAAATAAATACTCACTGAAAGATGCCAAGCTTTACCTGCGAATAGAAGGCAGCTACGAAGGCTCTGTAAATTATACCTACCGCGATTACCTGATTTCGGATGGAGATTTGATCGCTGGTGAAAATGGCTGGTCGCTTAGCGATTATACAAATGCAACCTATTTTATAGCAATTGAGTTGGCAACCGCCGAACCCAATAAGCCCACCACGGGCAACTTTCCCCTGCATCGGTTTTGGGATGATGTGACCGATGGATCAAACGTGAGTTACTTTTTTGCTGAGTTCGAAGGTATGACCTACGATACGCACGACTCCGACCAGCATCCTGCCATAGTAGCCACCGGAGGTGGAGAACCGGGTGAGAAAATGACGATCAAATTCTCGGGTGAGATTGCACACCGGTATGTTGACAATTCGACCGAAACCGTAGTGTATGATCCGTACGACACCAAACTGATTTTCACCGGCACGGTGATCGACAAACGCGATTAATCGGTGCAATCCGCAATCACTTTCAATTAACCTTTAGAAAATAACTATGATTAATGCTCGTATAAAGAGTCTTATAACCCGCGTGTTCATGTTTACTTGTGGGCTTGTGCTGGCAACTGCTTGTGGCAGTGATGAAACGCCTAAGCCGCTTGGCCCCATCGTTAAAGTTAAAGGAACCGAGTTCGCTGTTTCTCTTGAAAATGCAAACCTGTATTGGATTGATACATACTCGTTTGCGCACAATACCGGGCCGATGATTTATTCACGCATATATGCCTTAACGGATGGCACACCGACAGAGGGGGGCGAACTCGATGATATCTCCGGGTATGAAAATGCAACATATCACGCCCTAATCTATCTGGGCGATTTCAATGAAAATTTCACAGCAGGTAATTTTCAACAAGGGCAAGGCTGGAACGAACTACCGGTTAACACAAAGTATGGCATAGTGCTTTTTGAATCCGGGACCGGAAATAATCAGGTTTACATCACGAGTAATAGTACCCGCAACGAATTCTTTAAAGTAAAGGGTGGTGGTAACAATGGTGAAGTGATGAAGCTCGAATTTGATGGTACCCTTGACTATAGTCGGTATGATGCACAGGGTAACCAGACATCATCGGATGAAAATGTGATCATTTCATTTGAAGCCACTGTAGAAGATATCCGTCCGTAACCAACAGGGACAACTCTTAAGCATTCTCAACATCAAAATCGTAAATGAATGAAAACACGTTTACTCTTTTTTTCCCGCTGTCTCTTTATCATCTCCGTTCTTTGCGTTCTGTTTCCCGTCACGCTGCATGCACAAGTACCCGGCCTCTGGGGCATGACCAGCGAAGGCGGAACGAGTGAAGGTGGGACGATCTTTAAAACTGCGCCCGATGGAACATCAATGGTCGTACAGCATAGTTTTGAGGTTCAAAATCCGGGATCCAGACCTTACATTAATGCGCGGCTCATACAACTGGCTAATGGCAAACTATACGGAGTTGCACAAGACGGGGGTGTCAACAACGATGGTGTTTTGTTTGAGTACGATCCGGCTACAGGTGTTTATACCAAGAAAATAGATTTCAACACTCCCACGGGTGAAAACCCCATGGGACCACTTGCGTTAGGCGGCAATGGGAAGTTATACGGAATGACAAGTCAGGGTGGTGCGAATAGTGCGGGGGTTATTTTTGAATATGATCCGGCTACCAGTGTCTACAGCAAAAAGATCGATCTGTCAAGTGCCAATGGCTCATCACCTCAAGGAAACAGTCTGTACCTGCATACCAATGGGAAGTTTTACGGAATGACAACGTTTGGTGGTGTAAATAATTACGGGGTATTGTTTGAGTACGATCCGGCCACGAATGTGTATACGAAGAAGATCGATTTTGCAAACAATACGAATGGAGCATACCCATACGGCAGTTTGATGATTACCAGTGCTGGTAAAGTGTTTGGACTTACAGCAAATGGCGGTGCCAACAGTCAGGGTGTTTTATTCGAGTATGCACCCGCTACCAATACGCTCACGAAGAAAATAGATTTTACTGCAGCCAATGGCTCGTTCCCGTACAGCACGTTGACGGAAGCTGATAATAATCGCCTGTATGGTGTAACACCTGTTAATGGAAGCATTTATGAATACAATCCGGCTACGAATACACTAACCAAAAAGTTTGATTTCAATAATCTCACCAACGGTCAGTTTGCTTATGGTGCGCTCGTGAAGGGGAGTGGTGGAAAGCTCTATGGCATGACCAATTCCGGAGGTTCAGAAGCGGGAGTATTGTTCGAGTACGACGTCAGCACGAATACATATACCAAGAAGCACGACTTCGTCCGTGAGACGGGTTATGGCCCTTATGGAAGCTTGTTATTAGCCAGCAATGGAAATTTCTACGGTGTAACCTATGATGGCGGAGCCGCAAGACAGGGCGTTATTTTTGAATACAATGCCGGCACCAATACATACACGAAGAAGATCGACTTCAATGCTTATCCGATGGGAGGTTACCCGTATGGCGGGTTGATGCGGGCATCGAATACTAAACTGTATGGCATGACCCTAACCGGTGGAACACAGGATAAGGGTGTAATTTTTGAGATGGACCCAGTGACCAGTGTGTTTACAAAAAAACATGACTTTACCGAAGCCACAGGTGCGTTTCCGTTGGGGAATCTAACCCAGGCGCCCAACGGGAAGCTATATGGAATGACATCCCAGGGAGGCGCGAACGATGACGGGACTATTTTTGAATTCGACCCTGCCTCCGGCACGTATACCGTGAAGTATGAATTTGATTATGATAATGGCAGCGAACCTTTTGGCAACCTGACGCTGGCATCGAATAACAAACTGTATGGAATGACGAGTCAAGGTGGTACAACGGGTTATGGCGTCATCTTTGAGTACGATCCCACTACAGGTACGTTCGTCAAAAAGGCTGAATTTAATAATACAACGGTGGGTTTTAATCCGTATGAGGGCTTGCTACAAGCCAGCAATGGCAAGTTTTACGGCCTTTGCCGCGATGGGGGCTTAAACGGAAACGGTTCGGGGACCTTGTTTGAGTACGACCTTTCCACGAATGCAATTACCGTAAAAGTAAATTTTAGCGGGGCCAACGGAGAACTCCCCGAGGGAGGCCTTGTTCAGGCACCCAATGGAAAGTTGTATGGAACTACCCGATATGGCAGTACAAATGGAAAAGGTGTATTGTTTGAGTATGACATTGCCAACAATACGTACACCAAGAAATTTGACTTTGGCGGATCCGCTTCCGCGCCTGCGGAGCCCGTGGCAAGCCTAGGGCTATCGTCTAATGGAAAGTTATACGGAAGCACGTTGTTTGGAGGAAGTTCCAATCGCGGAGTGCTGTTCGAATACGACCCGGCTACCGGTGTATTCACGAAGAAGCAGGACTTTACCGGGCCAAACGGTGCCGGCTTGTTTTACGGACGGCTTTTATTTGTTGACTGCATTAAGCCCGATAAGCCGGTTGTTACGCGGTCGAACGAGAACACGGCCTCACCAACACTCACGTCAAGTTCAGCCACCAACAATCAGTGGTATAAAAATGATGTCGCCATTGACGGAGCAACCGGTTCAACCCTGAGCATAACTGAGCCGGGTGTTTATAAAGTTCAGGTTCTCGGAACCGGCTGCAACAGTGATTTCTCGGATCCCGTGGCACTCGTAATAACCGGTAACAGTGATTACGATTCACAGATTCAACTCTATCCGAACCCTGTAACAGAATGGCTAACGGTTCGCTTCGGCCAGCCGAACACGTCTAAAACACTTCGGGTGCTCGACATGTTGGGCAGCATGCACACGGAACAGCAGGTGAATACAGATGAGGCGCGCCTGTTTGTCGGGCATTATCCGCCCGGTGCATACATCCTCTCGATTCAATTCAATAATTCCACGAAAATTTTCCGCTTCGTTAAAAATTAATCATCGCAACGGTGAACGCTAAATATTCATGAAATGAAAAATTACAATTCAATCTTTTATACGATACTACTGGCTGTTGCTTTGTTTGCGGGTTGCAAAGGCGATGATCCGCAACCGGAAACACAACGCGTGCAGAAACTCCTTTCATCCGGCACATGGCAAATCAATCAGGTGTGGGTTGATGAAACCGATCAAACCTCCTTTTTTACAGGCTTGACGCTCTCCTTTACGAAAGACACCTACTCCACAACAAACGGTAAAGCCGTTTGGCCCGCCAGTGGAACCTGGGAGTTTGCAGATGACTCAGCCGATAAAATCATCCGCGATGATGGAATTGAAGTCACCGTGTTGGAGGTCACCAAAACTTCGCTCAAGCTTTCTCTTACGAATCCCACAACTGTTATCGGTTCCGCGAAAGCGAACGGACTGGCCGGAGCGCATGAGTTTCATTTCGTCAAAAACTGATGCGATGAACGCTGAACCGCCATCCAACTCCCGAAAAGAGAACTTCCTGCGAAAATGGGGACTTGAGAACCTGTTTCGTCAGGTGATCCGAAGCATCAGCACCACGCTTTCGCAGGCCATCCGCGAATTGCTTCGAAACCTTCTTTCCAAAAAGTAACACCCGTGGCTCATGAAAAATGTACTGTTCACAATTTTGTTTTTAATCCTTGCAAGTAACCTTATGGCACAAGACGATCTGCGAAAAGTAAGACAGGGAGCCCGCGAAGTGCGGGGCACCACACGCGAAGTAAAAGGTATCGTAACCGACTCGAAAGAGATTTCGAAGGAACTGAAGGGCGATCGCAATGAAATCCCCGAAAGCCCGGCAAAGAGTTATATCAAGAAATTTTGGGAGTACATCGGGAAGATGGAGGCGGCTCCCGAAGATGTGAATATTCTGGGAACAAACAGCCGTGCAGCCGGTACCGCGATCAATAACATCAAAATGAAGGATAAAAATTATGATGTTGCTCCGCTCGAAGCCGAACTTGCAAAATGGTCGGCCCGATACAACGAAGCCCTTCAAGGCAGAGGCAGTTCGCGGGATGCAAGCAATGCGTTGCTCGATTTATTAACACTGTTGTACAGAGTGGATACCCATGTTCCCCCCGCTGATGTCGAAAAGAAGCAAGCCGAGATTCAAACGTACAAACAAAAAACAGCGGAGCTGGTGGCCATGAACCTCAATCCGGCTGATAAAGTAACTGCCGCAAACATTAACTCCGTACTGCCCCGGATAAAAAGGGATTTATCTGATCTCGACAATGCGTTAAAGCGGTTAGAGCAAAATCTTACCTCGATTGAAGACGAGCGAAATTTGCGCGCACAGCATACCATTTTGCACTATGAACTTGCGCACTGGGATGCGCTTCGCAAAGGTCCGTTTGCTGAAAAAGCAGCGCTGTCAGACGGATATAACAAGGTGACCAATCTGGTTACCCGAATGGGCTCGGTAGAGGATATGATTAAAGCCGGAAACCTGCGCAGGCAACAGCGAATTGCCAATACCAAAATGCCGCCGGCTATTGTTCAAAATGCTGAGCTTGAAAAGTTATTTCGTCAGACCTTTGAAGATGCCGGCTGGAATGAAACGATTCTTAAAATTCATTTGCTCGACCGCGACTGGAAAGCAATCCGTAATGATATAACGGGTGTGTTGGAAGCACGGACGATCCGGGCGGCTATTGCCAGCAAAGACAAAACTGGCGCGTATACGCTGTACAACTACTTTACGATCCAGCAAGACTATTTAGGAAATTCGTTCAGTTCGCAGGCGAAGATCATTTATCACGAGAGCACCGAAATTCTGCCGGAGAACATTAAATAGGGCCAGGGCGGCTGCGGTCATTTTTGCATGTACTTCTTCCACCAAAATTGGAACACGATCAGTCCCCAGATGCGCGCGTGAACATCGCCCGGATTTGATGAAAAAAGTTGTTCCTTAAGTTTTTGAATTTCAGCGTAGTTGAAAATCCCTTGTTCGTCAATCAGCTTTTTAGAAAGCAGGTCATCAACGATCATCGATTTCATTTCCTTGCGGAACCACTTCAATAACGGAACTTCAAAACCTTTTTTGGGCCGCTTGTACAGTTGTGGCGGCAAAATATCTTTAAAGGCATCTTGCAAAATGCGCTTACGGATGGTCGGGTTGATCTTGAACGCTTCCGGCAACGAGAAGATAAAGTTCACAACTTCGAAATCCAGAAAAGGCGTGCGAACTTCCAGGGCATTCGCCATACTCATCAGGTCGACCTTGGTGAGCATGTCGTTTGGCAACAAGAGTTTGGCATCGGTGAGGAGCACTTCGTTCATGCTTCCCGATCCCGTGATGTGTTTCAGTAGTTCAGCTTTGCCTTCGGTATAGTGTTGTTCGGAGATTTTAGAAACGGAATCTGCTGTGAGTAACTTCTTTGCAGTGGCTTCATCGGCAAAACCTGCCCAGCGCCAATACCGGTCTTTCGGAGGAAGTTTCATCCCTTCCGCAAACCGGGCAAACTGACGTGCTTTATTCGATAATGTATTGTTGCGCGATTGCGGAATCAGGTTCCACAAAGGCGACAATGCCTGAACAACATTTTCTTTGATGCCGGGATGAAACGACCGGTAGAAGGCTGCGTGCTTGTTATAGCCCGCCAATATTTCATCGGCACCATCGCCCGATAAAGCAACCGTAGCATGTTTACGCGTTTGCTTGCTCAGGATGTACACATTGATTGCTGACGAATCTGCAAACGGCTCGTCCAGGTAATTCAGAATATTGTGAACGTGCTCATATAAGTCATCGTTCGTGAGCGAAAAGACTGTGTGCTCGGTTTTAAAATGCTCCGCGACCAGTTTGGCGTAGTGTGTTTCGTCAAAAAACTTCTCGTCTTTGAACCCAATCGAAAAGGTGTGCAAGTCGGGCTTATGTTTGACGGCCAGCGCGGTAATAACCGATGAATCAATTCCGCCACTAAGGAACGCACCCAGCGGAACATCCGAAATCAGCCTGCGCTGAACGGAAGCGTCAAGCAACTCTTTTAGTTTTTCCTTGGCCAGGTCGTACGTAAATGAGCGGTCTTCCGCTACGGGAATGTCATAGTATTTCCCGATCGTTAATTTTCTGTTGGCAATCGTCAGGTAGTGTCCCGGAAGCAACTTCTTTACAT
>JAEUUJ010000024.1 GCA_016786495.1 Cyclobacteriaceae bacterium | reverse complement strand
CACATTGGGTGTTCAAATTCCGAACACGGCTCACAACGCCTACGCACTCGTGTTTGAGTTTACAATAACTCCGTAGTTCGCTTGAAGTTTGCAGGCGGAGTTACTACTTTACCAGCATAAAACAAATCTCTTATGTTGGTTGAAGTTAACACCGATCGGAACATCCCAAACAGCGAACGCCTGATCAACTATTGCAAGTCTACTATTGAAGCTGAGCTCGCCCGCTTCGATGAATATATTACACGTGTGGAAGTACACCTGAGCGATGAAAATGGCGCGAAAGGCGGGGATGACGACAAACGTTGCCTGATCGAAACCAAGTTAAAAGGAAAGAGCCCGGTGGCTGTAAAAAATACCGCATCCAATATTGATGATGCAATCAGTGGCGCAATTGATAAGATTACCAAAGTGCTGGAAACATCGCTCGATAAAATGCGCAATCACTGAGGTTACTGAAACAGCGAAAGCTGAACCTGAAGAAAATGAACAGGCGGCCGTACCGGTTTGCTGCGAAGGCCGAGGTTGTTTTCGATGTGATAAAGTTCGGACTCGTGTTCCCGCGACATTACGGCGATGTGTGTCGAGTGTGCAATACCGCTGAATAACTCTTCTACGATATCAGGAGTGTTGTTGTTTTGGGATAAGTGCGACAGGAACAGATGCGTCATGAATGGCGGGCGGTGATCCAGAAACAACTTGAGCGCCTGTCGATTGGAGAGGTGACCCTTGCCACCCCGGATACGACTTTTCAGTTGAAACGGGTACGAACCGAACTCAAGCATGTGCTCATCGTAGTTGCTTTCCAGAAATGCAGCATGACATTGTGCAAAGTGCTGCGTAACGTGATAGCACGGAAAGCCGATATCGGTGAAAATGCCCACCGTAACGGAATCGCTTGCCACCACAAAGTTGTGCGGATCGTTTGCATCGTGCGTGATTGGAAATGCCGTAACGGATATCTTACCCACCTGCACCGGCTGATACGGGCTGAACGAATTAATTAAGCCGGCCTCAATTTCATTACCGAGATTACCATAAAGAATGGTGCCAGGAGTAATGAATACCGGAAGTTTGTACTTCTTTGAGAATGCCGGCACACCGTGAATATGATCGCCATGCTCATGGGTGATAAACACGGCCTTGATCCGGCTTACCGGGATATCGAGTCGTTTCAAACGCTTCTCAACTTCGCGGCATGAGATTCCGACATCTATGAGTACGCCCTCTTCATCGTTGCCGAGATAATAGCAGTTACCATTGCTACCGGAATTGAGCGAAGCGACAAAAAGCGACATGATGCAAAGATAACCGTACCGGCTGACAAATTCTGTCGCGGCTGCTCGATAAAAAAATCGCCCGCTGGTGTGTACCAGTCAGGCGATTTCCCAACGCGGGTTAAACATCGTGTTTAGCTCGCTTTAATCGTTTTATTGTAACCGTTTGAGAATTCATTGAACGGAAGCTCCACCACCAGCTCATTGTCATCGTAATGTGCCTGAATCCCGCTAATCTCAATGAAATACGGAATGGCGTTGTTGTATATGATCTGCGGAAGCTGAACTTCTTTACCGGCCGATTCCATCGGAATCATGTAAAAGATGATCAACTCGTTATTGTGTACTTCTGCCTGCAGGGTATCGCGATTAATTCCCGGAACACGTACGCGCACTTCATGACGGTCGGCTTCTTCCCGGATCGAAATAAACGGCTCGCTGATGCCACCGCTAAGCGTATTTAAAATATCAACCGAAGTTAACAGGTCTTTAAATTTCTTCTTCTTCATCGCTTGGCTCTCCTTTCGCACGTGAGATCAATCCGTATACCAACTTTGTTTTCCGCCAAATCGGCCGATTTTGACGGAAAACAGTACTGTATCGTCCGGAAACCGGTTAAAATGTCGGTATATCATTCCTTTGAATCACCTTCATCCTGAAACACGGCTTCGGGCTCACCACTTACCCAGGCAACGGCTTCCTCGAGTTGTTCGGGTTTGTAACCTTTGAACTCGCCCGGCATAACCTTGCCGAAGAGATTGGTAAACGAGTTAATTCCATCGGAGTCGCTCAGGATAGCGCAGCGATTCCATTTGGTGAGGTTGTTCAACCCCAATAGTGCATCTTTAATCCACGCGCTGAGCGTGAAGTTTTTCAGCGGAGTATCGAGGATAAGCAGATAATTAAGATTATCGGTGCGTTGCACCAGCTCCGCCACAGCGGGTAAAACAATCTTGTCGAAATCCTCGTGCGTCACTTCGCCTGAGGCGCGGAAGGCGACCATTGTGTTCGGTACATCGGTGAGTTGTGTGATCATAATTCTTGTTTTTCCCCTGAACTGTGTTGAAAAGCGTGCCGGTGTTTTCCTGCCCCGTGATTGTTGCTGTGTTGAATTCTGGCGCTGCTCCACCACACACAGGTGTGCTATAAACTCTACAGGATAGTGCGGTTTTTCGCGGTTTCCCCCTCCGGTTGGAATGCGGCCTGCGAATTGGAACGATTTTTACTTATACAGGGATATCGATGGACTAAACGTGAAATCGATCTAAGTATGAAACGTAGTTTAGGGAGTGGTTGGATAGCACAAGGAATTACCGTTATGACGATTGCCTGTGTGAGTGTTGCACAGGCACAGGGTAAAACCTACCAGGAAATAGTATATGGGCAAGCATCGGTTAAGACAGTCGCGATGAGTGAACCTGATCGGACAACTGAAGCACTCCAATTGTCTAATGCAAAGAATTCAGGCAAAGTAGCCGGACCGGTGCTGGTGGATACCGCATTTCTGTTCGACCACCGTAATGCAGAACTTCTAACCGACTCGTATCTGAATGGCCGGATTACCGACAAACGCGACAATTTCTATCGCAGCAATGAATTTCAGACGAAATGGCTTTTCGATTCTGAACCGTCTGCATTATACGATGCGCTGATTGAGAATTTTAAGAATGCCGATCTATACGGACTAAATCCGGACGATTACCATGCCGGTATGCTTGAAGAACGTGTACGCGAACTTTACAACCTGTCGCTGCCGGCTGAACGCGAGGTGATGGCCCTGGATGTTCGGATTACGGAAATGTACTTTTTATTTACGGCACACCTCAGTGAGGGAAAAATCCGCACGGCAGGCTATAGTAACAAGTTGTGGCTTCGTGAAACCCGGCCCGTGGCAACCGATGATGTGCTCAGGCTCGCGGAAGCAAAATCCGTTAAGGACCTCGATAACATTTTTGAATCGGTTCAGCCAAACAGCGATCAGTACCACAAGCTTCAGGAAGCGCTTGCATTTTATCGCGACCTGGCACGAAATGCAGTGGGGCAACTGACCGCTATAACTGTAAATGGCCGGATTGAACCACTCGCGCGTCACAAGGCGATTCCGCTGATCCGAAAACGATTATCTCAATTCGATTTGCATGTGTACCCGACTACCCTGGATTCAATTACGGGACAATGGGATACGCTGCATTACGACAAGAACCTCGTTCAGGGAATTGTTGCTTTTCAACTGATTCACGGCCTTGAGCCGGATGGTGTAATCGGACCGATGACGGTGACGTATCTGAATAAATCGTTGCAGAGCAGGGTGGAGGCTATCGCGATCAATCTGGATCGCATGCGCTGGATGCAGCCTGCTGATGCCGCCGTGGATTATATTCGGGTGAATATCCCCGACTATACGTTGCGCATTTATGAAAACAACATGGAGGTTTACAAGATGCGGGTGATCGTAGGCGCAGTCGAAAATCCTACTCCGGTCTTCAACGACCGCGTGGAGCATGTGGTGTTTAGTCCTACGTGGACGGTACCCGTGAGCATCATTAAAAATGAAATCATTCCCCGATTGAAATCCAATCCCGATTACTATACGGAAAAGAACTATGTGTTCTACAAGAACGGTGAAAAGATCGATCCTTCCGGTGAAGCATGGAGTTCGGCTAATCCGGGTAGTTACCGGATTGTTCAGCAACCCGGGGGCGACAATTCGCTGGGTCGCGTGAAGTTTGGAATGAATAATTCGATGAGAATCTACCTGCACGATACGCCAAGCCAGCGATTGTTTGCGAAAGACTACCGTGCATTAAGTCACGGGTGTATCCGGTTAGATGAGCCGGCTGAGTTTGCCGAGTTTCTGCTGCGCAACAACAGCGGGTGGGATGCCGAGCGCATCAAAAAGGAGATGTTCAGTGAAAATGCATCCACGGTTATTCTGAGGAAGTCATATCCTGTTCACGTTCAGTATTGTACCGCATGGGTTGACGAGACAGGCCGCGTAAATTTCCGCGATGATATTTACGGACATGATCGGATGCAGCTGCTGGAGTTCAACCGGCCCGCGTTGAAAGTTACTGAAACGATTGCAGGCTTATAGCCGTTGGCATCGGCTGCGATTGGATGATGTTGTTCAGACTGAGGTGTGCAGATGATTCAAGAAACTGTTGATTCTCCGCGTATGCGAAAATTACCGTTCCGTTCTTAATCGAATCAATCACTTTTCGGGAGATCTCCTTCGGAAGCGCAGGGCAGCCCTGACTTCGTCCGAGACGGCCATATTTTTTTATCCAGCTTTCACTCACATAATCCGCTTCATGCATCACAACGGCCCGTTCACGCATGTTGTTATTGTACCCATTGTCCTGGCCGTCAAGCTTAAGACTATAGCCTTTGCTGCCCACATACGTTTCAGCTGTAACATAAAATCCCAGGCTGCTTTGATTGGAGTGTACCACATTGGAGAATGACGTCACGGTATTCGAACCGGAGTTTTTGCCATGGCTTACGTATGCGTGAAATTTCACCACCCGTCCCTCCAGATCAATCGTATAAAATCTTTTTTCGCTGCTGGGTTTGGTGAAGTCAATAATCGAAATCAGTTTTTTAGCACTCAGTTTACCTTGCTGCTTCAGGTTGAAATATCCCACCATGCCGTAGCGGAACGCCTGATATGACAGGCCGTACTCTTCCAATCCGATGGACGTGTACAGGTTATGTACCGAGTCTTCGAATACCAGGGCATTCGGGAAAACAGCGAATTCGGTTGAGTCGTTGGCCGAAACGATGTCAGGTACGGTTGCCGGATGTAGAAATGAATTTACTACCAGCAGGAGCGAAGTAAAAAGCGTCATTCAGGTCTCAGGTAAAACATGGATGCGAAAGTCGTGTCCATTCGCAAATATAATTTGGTAAACACAATCGAAACGGTACATCCGTCACGAAAGTATGCGCACGGGAACTAAAACGTAAAAAATCCGCTTGTAAAATATACCAATCGGTATAATTTTGCGCCATGCTTTCAAAAGCCGAGAAAACGAAGCAATTCATTCTTCAGCAAACCGCTCCCTTGTTTAACATGAAGGGGTTTGAAGGCACTTCCATGGCCGACCTGATCGGCAGCACCGGACTTACCAAGGGTGCGTTGTATGGAAATTTCCATAATAAGGAAGATTTAGCCATGGAGGCGTTCAAATACGCAGTTGGAAGAGTGAAAGAGTTGGTGAAAGAGCGGGTTGACCGCGAGACTACCTATAAACGGCAACTTCGGGCAATGCTCGATTTCTTCGCAGAATATGTGTTTCATCCGCCTGTGGCAGGCGGCTGCCCATTGCTGAACACTGCGGTGCAGGCCGATGATCAGTTTCCCGGGATGAGAAGGGTGGTTGTGAAAGAGCTCATGAGCACGGTGATGTTCATCTATAATTTACTGAACAAGGGGATTCAGGCAGGAGAGTTCCGGAAGGATATCAATGCGCGTGAACTGGCTTACACCATATTCTGCTCGGTGGAGGGCGCGATTATGTTCTCGCGGGCGGAACGCTCGGAGGAGCCGATGAAGATTATCATTAAACATTGTAAGAAACTTATAAACGAAATCAGTATTTGATATGCAAAGAAGAGTTGTGGTAACGGGATTGGGCACGCTTGCTCCCCTGGGTAATACGGTGCCGGAGTTTTGGAGTAACCTGATCGCGGGAAAGAGCGGGGCAGCGCCCATTACGCATTTCGATACGACTAAATTTAAAACCAAGTTTGCGTGCGAGCTTAAAAACTACGACCCGTTAAATTATTTCGAGAAGTCTGAAGTACGCAAGTATGATCCGTTTGCGCAGTATGCGCTGGCCAGCACACAGGAAGCGATTGCTGATTCAGGGTTGGATCTTGAGTCGATTGATAAAACCCGGGTAGGCGTGATCTGGGGTTCCGGTAACGGAGGCTTTCAAACCTTTCAGAATGAAATCATTGATTTTGCAAAAGGCGATGGTACCCCGCGGTTGAATCCATTCTTCATTCCGAAGGTGATTGTCGATATCGCTTCCGGGTGGATCTCGATCAAATATGGTTTCATGGGCCCTAACTTTACTACTGTATCCGCATGTGCCACATCTACCACTGCTATTATTGATGCGATGAATTATATCCGATGGGGTAAGGCTGACATCATTGTGACGGGCGGATCGGAAGCGGCCATTAATGAAGCTGGCATTGGCGGATTCAATGCGTTGAAAGCGTTGTCGACACGCAACGACGATCCGGCCACTGCATCGCGACCGTTTGATGTTGACCGGGATGGTTTTGTGATGGGTGAGGGATCGGGCACACTGATCCTCGAAGAGTATGAACATGCCAAGCGAAGGGGCGCGAAGATTTATGCTGAAGTTGCCGGAGGCGGCATGTCGGCCGATGCGTATCATATTACTGCCACCCATCCGGAGGGAAAAGGTGCGCAACTCGGCATGAAGTGGGCACTGGAAGATGCCGGGCTTGCGATACAGGATGTCGATTACCTGAATCCACATGCTACGTCTACCCCAAAAGGTGACGAGAGTGAGATGAAGGCGGTTGCGTCCTTGTTTGGCGATCATACCAAAAGCCTGTTGATCAGTGCCACGAAATCATCGGTAGGACATATGCTTGGTGCGGCCGGTGCGATTGAGGCAATCATTTGCATCAAGGCGATCCACGAGGGCATCATTCCTCCCACGATCAACACCCGGAATCTTGATCCCGACTTGCCGTCCGGACTGAATATCGTCATCGACACGGCCATGAAGAAAGACGTGCGGGTGGCGATGAGCAACACGTTTGGCTTTGGTGGTCATAATGCTACGGCTGTATTTAAGAAAGTCGGGTAAGTCTAATTGCCTTTTTGCCGACCGGATGATACTTTGGTGAAAAATCCCCGCATGGAAGCCTCACTCTCTTCGTCCGATTCGCCTGTAGTTCCCTTGAAATGCGAAAACTGCGCCACCGCATTGGCGGCTGACAGTAAGTTCTGTCCCGGTTGCAGTTATCCGGTAGGAGGTTCCGAGGAACAAAAAATGCAGTTCAGAATTCGCATCGTCAGAAACAAAGAACTCATTAAAGCGTCCAAAGAGAAAATTCAAACGGCCAAAATCATCATGTATGTGTTGTCCGGGCTGACGTTGCTCCAGGGGCTGTATCAGGGTTTCGCAGAGGATAACTTCAATGGCATGGTCGTTAATTGGTTGGTTGCGTTTATCTACCTGATCATGGTTGCCTGGGCTGATAAAAATCCGTTTGCCGCTACGCTGTCCGTTTTTATTCTCTTCATCACGGTCAATCTCGTTAACGCATTCTTTTTTCCTGCCACGCTATTCAGCGGAATCATTTTGAAAATTATTGTGATCGGAGGATTGATCAAGGGCATCAGTTCAGCCAAGCAGGCGCAGGACAGCCTCAATGAATTGGAGAAGGTGAAGGCAGCGAATAACCGTGACCGCGAACTCTGACTATACCCAAGCCTGTGCGCGTTGCGGGTCGCTTGCCGGACCGCACGACATTTTCTGCGGCCAGTGTGGCCGTGAGTTAGCCCCTGCGCTGCAGCAGGCGCGCGGAGATGCGTTTGCTGCACTCACACCTGCGTTGGTGTATTACTTTTTAACACTGTTCCTGTTAATGGTGTATAAGTTTACGCCTGCTTTTCCATCCGGCTTCGAGGGGCAGGTCGTAATTTCTTTGATCGACATCGTGATCGTGATCGCCTTTGCGCTTCATGCAAGGCAAGACCTGGCTCCGTTGTTCTCCGTATCGCAACTTCGGTTTAGGCTGGTTGTACTAACGATTGCAGGTGCACTGGCCGGCAGCCTGGTGATTGCTGCATTGGCCAAATTCATCAATATATCAATCAGTGATGACGTGTTTTATGATCCATACCTTTTTCAGGACACACAGTATCCGATGCTGATTTCGATACTGTTTATTTGTGTGCAGCCCGCCATTTTTGAGGAGCTCGCCTTCCGGGGATTTCTGTTCGGCAACCTGCAGCGCGTAACTTCTCCTCTGGGAGCCTTGTATATTTCCAGCTTCCTGTTCGGACTGATGCATTTGTCGTACATCAGCATGATCTGGCTTGTGCCGATCGGGTTGGCATTCGCTTACCTAAGGCTCCGGTACAATACGTTGTGGTATGGTATGATCGGCCATTTTTTCTATAACCTGGGGATAACATTGATCGAATATTACCAGCTTTTTTGAGGGGTGGAGGGGTATTTGAATTATCGGAAAAATAGTAGCTTTGTATAATCACCAACGTGCAGCATATTCTATGGCGGAGACCTGGAGTAAAAAAGAAAACGAAGACCGTAAGGCAAAAAAGAAAAAGGAAAAAGAGCAGCGTAAAGAAGAGCGCAAAGCGAATTCGAAACAGAGCAAATCCTTCGAAGACATGATCGTGTATGTCGATGAGGATGGAAACTTCACCACTACTCCGCCTGATCCCACCAAGAAAAAAGCCATTAAAGAAGAGGATATCCAGATTGGCGTTGCCCGCCAAACGAACGTGAAGGCAGATATATCCCGGAAAGGCATTGTTACATTTTTCAACGACTCCAAAGGTTACGGTTTCATTAAGGATTCTGATAATGGTGAAAGTATTTTCGTGCACGTGAATGGTACAACCGAACCGATCAAGGAAGGCAATAAGGTTACGTTTGAAGTGGAGATGGGTATGAAAGGCCCCAACGCAGTGCGTGTAAAGATTGCACGATAACAACGAATAGTCTGCCCGACTTCCCCCTGAGTCCAGATTTTTGATTATCATATTTTTCGATGATATTTTGATTTATCATTTCTTTATGTGATATATTTGTTTGGACCCAAAACCCCGTACATGGTCAGTATTCTAACCGGTGACATCGTTCAGTCGCGCAGAAGCAAACCTTCGGTTTGGCTGAAAGCTTTGAAGAAGGAGCTCGATAAGATCGGCCCCAGTCCGCGGAAGTGGGAGATATTCCGGGGCGACAGTTTTCAGGTCGAGCTTGCACAACCCGAAGAGGCATTCCTGACCGTGATGAAAATCAAAGCGCTGCTAAAAGCGAAGTCAATTGATGTTCGGATCGCCATCGGCATCGGAACGAAAGAACATACGGCAGCCAGCATTACCGAATCAAACGGACAGGCCTTCGTCCTCTCGGGCGAGAAGTTCGAATCACTCAAGAAAGAAAAGCAGTCGCTCGCCATCAAAACTCCTTCCCCTGAGTTTGACAGCGACATGAATCTGATTTTAAAACTTGCCTCGATCGCCATGAGCAAGTGGACGTCAAATTCTGCCGAAGCCATCAAGATTGCACTCGAAAAACCCGACCTTATTCAGGAGGATCTTGGAAAAAAACTCGGCATTAAACAAAATGCGGTGAGCGGGAGACTGAAACGTGCGTATTTCGATGAGCTGACAGAAGTTGACGCACTCTTTCGGAAAAAAATCAGGACCTTGGTGTCATGATTGTATTTGTAAAACTTGTTCTGGCACACCTGATCGGGGACTTCGTTCTTCAACCCCTTACGTGGGTAAAAGCAAAAGAAACCTGGAAGCTGAAAGCGTGGCAGTTGTACGCACACGTGTTGCTGCATGCCGTGCTGGTAACGCTGATTGTATGGGATGTGTACTTCTGGCCGTGGGCATTGCTCATTGCCGGCACGCACTTCATCATTGATGCACTGAAAATTTCTCTGCAGACGGAAAAAACGAAGCGCACGTTGTTTTTTGTCGATCAGATTTTACACCTGATTGTTCTTTTTGTTGTCACGTGTCTTTATCAGGACTATGTTCCTGAATTAACGGTGTTGGGCAATCCGACTATTCTGCTGTTTATAACCTGTATTGTATTTCTAACGTCACCCGCATCCGCGGCTATCCGTTTCTTTATTGCCCGCTGGACTCCCCACATGTCGGAAAGTGAAGATGAGTCGCTTCAAAGTGCCGGGAAGTACATCGGAATTCTGGAGCGCCTGTTTGTGTTTGCTTTTTTCGCATCGGGTCACCCGGAAGGAGTAGGGTTTCTCATTGCCGCCAAGTCGGTCTTCCGGTTTGGTGATCTCAAAGAAGCAAAAAGCCGGAAACTCACCGAATATGTTCTCATCGGTACGCTCATCAGTTTTGGAGTGGCGATGCTGACGGGGATTATGTTCGAACGCCTGGTGTCCTGAGTATCACAACTTAATGTGATAACAGCCATTATCGCACGGATACGCGATTATCCTTCCCGCTCTTTTTTCGGTGCCTCACTCGCGCTGACCGGTGTATTCAGTTTGAAAATGGAATGAAATACATAGGTAATCAGCAAGCCCAGCAAACAGCCCGATACCACGGCAATAATTCTGCTGAGCGCCGAATCCCACAGGTGAGCTTCACCATTCGATCCTTCCTGATGCAGGAGAATGATGATTAATGCGGCAAGGGTGGAACGCGCTCCGGCATTGAGTTTAAACCGGTCGCAGATGAACAACGAGATCACAGCTCCTGCGGCCAGGTTCCAGGGACTTGGGATTTGAAGCAACAGAATTAAAATGCCGGTACCAGCCCCGATGAAGTTTGCTTTAATCCGCGTAAGCGCAAGATCCACTGCGTCTTTTCCCTCCGGCGAAAGCACAAGAATTACCGAAATCAGGCTCCACGTATAATCGACCCATTCCCGCAGGAACATGTAAATCGGGAAACATAACAGGATACCGGTAACACATTTGGCAGCATAAATCGCCAGTGTTTTGTTTCTTGCACTCAGATTCATTCGCGCGAATTGGACGCCCGAAATTAGTAAAATGAACACACGAAAATTAACGTCAGCGATTCTTCTGCCCGAACTGGAGTTCAGCGCATCACGCAGCAGCGGCCCGGGAGGACAGAATGTGAATAAGGTTAACTCGCGAATTACGCTTCGGTTTAACATACCCGGATCAACGATTCTTACCGATGATGAGAAAGCGGTGTTGCTGACGAAGCTCGCCTCGCGGTTAACGGATGCGGGTGAATTGATGGTACATGCGCAGGATAAGCGGTCGCAACTTCAAAACAAGGAAGCGACCCTGCAGAAGCTTGATGAAATTCTTGCAAAAGCTCTTCAAAAGAAGAAGGTGCGGAAAGCGACCAAGCCATCTAAAACGGCCGTTCAGAAAAGGATTACCGGCAAGAAGAGACAATCCGAAAAGAAGCAATGGCGCCAAAAGTCGGAGTAGCCGCGAATGGCACTTACACACAGTTTGGTATATTTGTGCCCGATTTAGCTTACCGTCATGAGACTTGGACAATTAGCCCGCAAACTTTCACTCCGGCCTTCCCAACTGGTTGACTTTCTGGCTACGCATCAAATTGAAACAGCAGAAGGATCGAATACCCGTTTGGCCGATGAGCATGCGCGGATGATCATTTTGAATTTTGCTCCGGAAAGCCTGGAGGAAATTATGAGCCCGGCAACCGAACCTGAGGTTCAATCTGAGCCGGAGCCGTTGGAGCAAGCGGTGCAGTCAGACGTTATTGTTGAACATGAGCCTGCAACGAAGCCGGAGGAACGTGAAGCAACGTTGAATCAGGAACTTCCTGCAGAACAACACGGTGAGCCGGAAGTCATTCGCGTGCAGCGCATTGAACTTTCCGGGTTGAAAGTTCTGGGAAAGATTGAGTTGCCGGAGCCAAAAAAGAAAGAACCGAAAGCAGAAGGCGAGGGTAGTGCGGAGGAACAAAAACCAGAACGCAAAGGAAAGGCAAAGCAACCCAGGCGTGAGCGCGATACGCGCAACAACTGGCGTAATCCGTTTGAAGTTCAGCGTCAGCGGGAAGCACGGGAGAAAGAAGAAAAACGTAAGGCCGAAATAGAGCGCGAAAAGGAAAAGCGCAAACTTCATTATGAAACAAAAGTGAAGCAGGTAAAGGCCGCTAAACGACCCAAGCCTGTTAAGGAAACCGCGACTGTTAAAAAGCCGGTGGATACCCGTCCCGCGCCCAAAACATGGATCGGAAAATTTCTGCGCTGGTGGACCACCTAACGCCAACCGGGTATTGCCAACGGTGTGCTGCGTCAGGCATGGACTTTGTGCATACGGCACGATATGACAAAGGGTAACATTCTAAAGTTGGCAGTCTCCCTTGCGTTACCCCTCGGTGTAGGGTTCGCGGGAAGCATTTACACCCGCGATTCAATTCAGGATGGCTGGTACAGCTCACTCAATCAACCTTCTTTTAATCCGCCCAATTGGGTGTTTGGCCCGGTTTGGACGGTGCTTTACATTTTAATGGGAATCTCGTTATACATCGTGTGGAAACAGGTTCCCGGCAAAAAGCGGGAAAACGCACTCGGTATTTTTGCGCTTCAATTGTTCCTTAACTTCCTGTGGAGCCTTTTCTTCTTTTACTTCAAGGATATTGAAATTGCCCTGATTGACATCATTGCGCTGTGGCTCTCGATCGTGGTCATGATTGGAATGTTCTACCGGGTTAAACCGTTAGCCGCCAAACTTAATATTCCGTATTTGTTGTGGGTGACGTTTGCCGCATCGTTAAACATCGCTTACTACATACTGAATTAATCCTCCAGAATTTCGATTTCAATCCGGTCGTTCAGTTTCGCACTCGGACTCGTTTCCGCTACAAGCATATTTGTTCCGCCCCAGGCAAAAATTTCCATGCGATCCTGCGTGACGCCATGCTCCACGAGGTAGTCAAGTACGGCTTGCGCCCGTTGCTTCGACAATTCCTTCGTGGTTCCGTTCTTTTGTTTTGACCCCTTGATGTCGAAGTAGTTTTTAACTTTTCCGAGTACAATCATTTTTGTTTTTCCGGTTCCGTTGGCGTGGCCGTGAATGCGGATTTTATACTTGGGATTGGCCGACATTAAGTCGACAAGTTCATCGAGTTCTTCCTGCGAACGCGGAAGCATGATAACGGCATCTTTATAAAATGATACATCGTACATCACCGACACATCACCTTTTTTCAGCCGCTCGAGGGCAAACGGAATCGTCCATATTCCATTCTCGTCTTTCACCGCACCCGTGGCGACTCCCGGATTGGCGTAGTCAACCAACTGCGTAACTTCTTTGTAACCAAAGATGCCGCACACGATGGTCATGGGCTCCTCGCGGTTTGATGATGATGGACGCGGAACATCGCTGTATTCATTACTGTTATAGGAGGCAATGTCGCGGCCTTGTTTCAGGTCAACATGATGGACTTTTCCATTCAAGGGTGAACCGGATGGATCCAGGATGGTGAACTTGAAAAATTTTCCTTTTGCTTTTCGGGGCGCAGGTTCATTAGCGACTTTCACTTCGGGTTCTTTTTCAGGCTCTGAAGCAACCGAATCGGTAATCGTTAACCCGATGTCGGGTGTATTTGAAACAGGTGCTGCGGGCTGCACGTCAGGAAGCTTGGATTCTGTTTCGGATTGTGTGCGTTGCACTACGGGATTTGCCACGGCTGAACCAAGCGTGCCGGTAAATACCCAACTGTCTTTGAATGCTTCTTCTTTTTGCAGAATCAACACCTGATCAACCGCCTCTTTTTTGGTGTCGGCTTTGATTACGTAAACATAGAAGAGATTTCTCAGCGGGTTAAGTTCGTAGGTGGCCTGAAAGAACCGGCTTCGGGCAAAGCCGCTGAACTTTTTGGCATTACTTTCTTTCGCGAAAGCCCCGATCACAACATAGTATTGAGTTGTTTGAGCATACGAGGCCGTGATGCCTGTTAGCAATACAATAAGCAGAACCTGGCGAAGCCTGGAGATCATACACGTGGGGTTTGTATAAAGATAGCGAAATACGCTGAATGAATCCTCCCCGGTGTTGACCGGTAACCGGTTCAGGAGTTACCCAGGGTAACTTCCATATGTTTTGAACGTGTTGATTGCGCCCGCTCAATCACGTCTTTATATAAATTGATGAGTTGTTTCCGGATGGTGTTCTTTTCGAACTGTGTGATTAACTGCCGGGATATTTCTGTACAGGCGTTATAATAAGCGCTGTCGGATTGCAGGCGATTGATCCATTGCGCGAAATCATCGTGCGTGTTTCCTCTCATGTATTCGTTCCGGTACAGGAGCCGATATTCCCGGAGATCGCGGTACATTACAGGCATGCCGGATGCAGCTGCTTCGACCGGTGCAAGGGGCGAGTTTTCCTGATATGATAAAAATACAAACGCATCGGCTGCTGCATACAAGGCAGGCATTTCATCAAGCGAGAACAGGCCGGCAAATTTGATGTTGGCAGGAGCTTCTTCAATTTTTTTGTCGAGTCGTTTGACGCCTTCGGTCATTGCCCCGAACGGGCGACCTCCAATCCACCGGAACTGGATATGCGGCAGCCTTTTGGCAATCTCAATAAAATCTTCCGGCCCTTTGCGGGCCTGGAGCTGGCCAACGTCCATTACGCAAAACTCTCCATCGTTCAGCCCCAGGATTTCCCGCCCTTTTTTTCGGAGTTCATCGGTTCGTCTCCATTTGTCGATTTGCAACGGGTTTGCCATCCGTACAATGCGGGTTGTTACTCCCAGCTCGCGGATCGCTTCTTCCACCACCGGACTAATCGCGATCAGCACATCGGCAAACGAGTACACTTGTTTAAAATACCAGCGCACGAAAGGCATGAGTTTTTTGGCGAAGGGGAGTGACCCCTTGATTGAGTCCGGGATAACGTGAACCGTAAGGATCTTTCTCTTCGGATAGAAAAGTCCTTTCAAAAAGAAATAGGGCCCGTAGGTGTGGCTGTGCATGACATCCCCATGGCCGTGACTGTTAATGATTACATCCACATCGGGTTGTTCCTGCAGCAGTTCGGCACATTCCACAAAAGCGGTGTTAACACCTTCGCCCTGCATTTTCAGCAAGGCCGTTTCGGAACACACGTTGATTTTGAGCGGGTTGTACGATTCGGTAGATGTGGCGTAGAGCTGCATATTTTTCGATCGGATAGCTTTCATGCAAAACTATCGTACAAAAATCCTGCAGGTGTTACGCTACTGTCATGCAATAAGACTGTTTCATTAAATCACCTGTTACGATTGCTGTAAAACGAAACATTCCGATAACCATTTCCTGATCGTCCGTTAACACGACTGAGGACGCGTTTCCCGCGCTCAAAAATGATGAGGAAGGAAGTTAGTGGTTGAGGAAGATAGTCCACAGTCAGTTCACCGAACTGCAGCTGCATTGCATGAGCCTAAAGACAAAAGTTTAGCTGCAATACCCCAACGCCATCCAAATCAGCACAAATACGAGGATGGTTCCGAGGCAACCGCCTCCCCATTTGTACGCTCCGTATCCTGCCAGTAACCCTCTGAATAGATTATTCATTTGTTTTTTCGTTTAAAGTAAATTGTCAGAACCCCACTCAGTAGATTTATAATCACCGCAAGTACATTGGCGATGATGATGATCAGATCCTGCTTGATAAAACCATACCAGATCCAAAGCGAAAGACCTGTGAACAGCACGCCCAGCATAACCAGTGAAATATCATCTGCCTTCTTTTCGCGCAGTATCTTGATCAGCTGGGGCAATAACGCAGTTGACGTGAATACGCTGGCTGCGATGCCTATGATTGTTTCGAAGTTCATGGTGATGGGCAGGTTTTTAATGATTCGGAAGAACTCGCCTGCCTCCAATTTATTCGTGTTGTTCCATCAGGATCACACGTTGTTCAGCAGACGGCAGCTTTCAGTTCTTACGATTCAAGCCGATCAATGCACTTGCGCAGATCGTTCTTGTCGGTAAGTACGTTGGCAAAAAGGTCGCCAACTTTGTCAAGACGTTTATGGATGGTTTTAATGGTGAAGTCGAGCGGACTTAATCCGTGTTTTACTTCTTTCCACAACAACGGTGTCGACACGCTTGCACCCGGAACGGGACGAATGCTATAAACGGATGATAACGTTTGACCGCGTCTGTTTTGAAGAAAGTCGATATAAATACGACCCTTCCGTTGGTTCAGCGGGCGCTCAACGGTAGTAAAGTCAGATAGTTGTTCCTGTGCGAGGTTGGCGATAACCTCGGAAAAGGGGCGGGCCTGATCGTAGGTGTAGCGGCCTTGCAACGGGATGTAAATGTGCATGCCTGTGGCGCCTGATGTTTTGCAATAACTGGTGCAACCGGCCTTGTCGAGGATTTCTTTGATGACCAGCGCAACATCCACTACCTGATTGAAGGTATTCTTTTCCGATGGATCGATGTCCATGATCAGGTAATCGGGATTATCCGGTTTTTGAATACGCGAGTTCCAGGGATTGATTTCAATACAACCGAGGTTGTTCAGGTATAGCAGGGTAGCCTTGTTATTGCAAAGAATGTAGTCGATCGTTTTGTTTCCACTTTCGGAATAAATTTCTACGCTCTTTACCCAGTCTGGCGCCTTGTCGCCTGCATCCTTGTGGTAAAAACCTTTGTCGGCAATACCGCCCGGATTTCGCTTCAGTGACTGTGGCCGGTCGATCAGGTAAGGGAGAATGTAATCTGCTACTTTGTTGTAGTACGCCAGTACATCTCCTTTGGTGTATTTCTCATCCGGCCAGAATATCTTGTTCTGGTTGGTTAGTTTGAGTTCGTG